>JBPCIO010000263.1:0-14215 GCA_051006215.1 Chloroflexota bacterium | reverse complement strand
CGCTGTGCGGCCCAGGCAACTGTTCGGGCTCTGTTCGAGACGAACGGGACGACCGAGCTGGGGAACGGTCTGGAGGGACCGAGGGCTTTGCGGTCTGTCCCGTTCGGCTGCACGCGCCCTGAACTGCCTCAGGACGCGCATTCAAGATACAAGGGCTTCTCGCCCTGGACCTCGCCCAATGAATGCTCGCAACACCCTCCTGAACAACCGTGTCTTGGTCGCACCGTCAGGCGCCGTTTCAGTTCAGCCGTAACATCCGGGCAAAGACAACGTGCAGCCCGAGCGCGGCAGCGGGCGGTTGTGGGAGTTGTGTTCCAAATGCACCTGGACGCGGGGTCCAGGGCGAGTAGCCCTGGGGAGGGGGCCGCAGCCCACGACTATAAAAGCAAACTCGTTACGAATTCCTACCCTGCCGCAGCCCACGACTTAATGAATAAACTCGTTACGAATTCCTGTTTTCGGCGTGCATTTTACTTGTATATCACCTCGTCGAGCTGGTGGGCGCGGAGCCAGTCCCAGTCGACTGGCGCGCCGAGGCCGGGGCCGTTGGGTACTGGAACGTGGCCGTGGGCGTCGACGGCGTCGAGCTCGTCTGAGTAGTCGCTGGCGTAGATGGGCGGCTTGGTGGTCTTGATGTTCGGGTGCACCAGCCCGAGCTCGTAGTAGTTGGTATTGCGGATGGCCGCCATACAGTGGCGGTGCGCCGGCCCGGGCGCGTGGATCTCGACGTCCAGTCCGAACCCCTCGGCTGAATGGGCGATCTTCATCAGGCCGGTGATCCCGCAGTCGTAGTCCGCGTCAGCCCGCACGAAATCGGTGCCGTCGGCGACGATGTTGTCAACGTGGAGCTCGTGGCCGCGGATATGCTCGCCGATCAGGATTGGCGTCTTGATGATCTGGCGCAGCTTCCGATGTCCGAAGGCCGAGGTGCCGCCGTCTTTGTACGGGTCCTCCAGCCACAGAAACCTGGCCTCGTCACAGGCCATGCCCACTTTGAGTGCGTCCGACCAGGTGTTGTATTCGCAGGCGGGGTCCAGCATGAGGTCCATGCCGTCCCCGACCGCGCGACGCGTAGCCAGCACGGTATTGACTTCCCGCTCGATCGGGCCGGCGCTCCAGCCATGGATCTTGAAGGCCGGGTAGCCCATCGCCTGACAACGCGCTGCGAACTCAGCAAAGGCTTCCGGGGTGCTCAGGCCGTCGTTGTCGTCGCCGTGGTAGGTGCTGGCGTAAGCCGGCAGGGTGCGCCGGAAACCGCCCAGCAACTCGGACACAGGTGCGTCGTAGAGTTTGCCGGCGATGTCCCACAGCGCAATGTCCACGGGTCCCATGCCCATGCGGTCGTGCTTGCGCAAGCCACGTTTGAGGTCGTTGTAGACACGCTCGCGTTGGAGCGGGTCGCGACCCAGCAGGTACTGGGCCAGCATGCCAACCTGCGCATATGAGGCAGGGTTACCACCCACGTACTCGCCAACGATACCCGCATCGGTGCCAATGCTCAGCACATAGCCCGTCTGCTGGAGGCGGCTGCCAGCCCGATACACCTGGTTGAAGCCGTTGTGTTCGTCGTTTGACAGGTCGGCAACCTCATAAGCAAAACGGTGGACGGCAATCTGATTGATTCGAAGCGCACGCGGCATGGCTTCAGCGTACAGCTTGACACCGCGCCCGCCGCGGGACTAGCGTCGGCGACAAGCGTCCAGGGGGTAACCATGGAAACTCAGCCAGCACGCGCGCGCGTCTCTCGACGTCGACTTCTGGAGCTTGTTGTGGCTTCCTCCGGTGCGCTCGGACTCGCGGCCTGCACCCGACGCACTGAGGCTCCCGCGAACGCGACGCCGTTCGCCGCGGCAGCCACTCCCCAGGCGGCCGCCGCAAGCGGGTCGGGACCTACCCTCGCCCCAGCGGCTGCGTTGGCGTCGACGGCTGTGCCAGCCAGCCCAGCCAAAGCAGGCGGCACCATCACCGCGGCGGTACAGAACGACTGGATCACCTTCGACAACATCTACAACTCAGCCGAAGGTACGTCCCACTTCATGATCTATGATCCGCTTTTTTTCTTTGCCCCCGACAGCAGCGGAAACTGGGTCGCGCAGGCGGGTTTGATCGAGCAGTCGGAGTTCTCCGGCAATAGCGGGACGCTCCACTTGCGCCAGGGCGTCACGTTCCACGATGGCACTGACTGGAATGCGGATGCGCTGCAGTGGAATTTTCAGCGCATGCTTGGCGATGCCAAGTCTCTAGCCGCTGGAGTGCTCAACGGTGTGGACCCCAGCAACCCGATCACCGTGCTCGACACGCACACCGCACGGATCAACCTGACGCAGCCCTCGCCGTCGCTGCCGCAGCAGCTCACCGGCGCCTACACGTACCCGATCTCCCGCGCGGCTTTCGAAAAGCTGGGCCCCGACCAGTACGCGCGCAACCCGGTCGGTACCGGCCCCTTCAAGTTTGCGGAGTGGCGACCGAGCGAGCGGATCGTGCTCAAACGCAATGACAACTACTGGATGCACGACGCCGCCGGCAAGCAGCTCCCCTACCTGGATGGCATCACCTATCGGCTCATCATCGACGATTCGGTCCGACTGCTGGAGCTCAAGTCCGGAAATATCGACTTTACGGAGTTGCTACAGGGTAAAGACCTTCCGGCGGTCCAGAACAGCGACTCGCTGAACCTGGTCGACGGACCCTGGTGCGGCAACGCGTATCGACTGATCTTCAACGCCAAGGGTGGTCCGTTCGCCAACAACCTGAAGCTGCGCCAGGCAGCCCTGTACGCTATCGATCGCGAGGCGATCGCCCAGACACTCGGCCAGGGCACCGGCACCGCTTCGAAATTCCTGCTCCTGCCCGGTTCGCTCGGCTACGACGAGTCGCTCCCGCATTACTGGTACGACGCTGACAAAGCGAAGAGCCTGATGAACGACGCCGGATACGCTAGCGGACTGGATGTGACCTTCACGGTCATCTCCCGCGAGCTCGATCAGCTCCAAGCGCAGATCATCAAACAAATGTGGGAAAAGATTGGCATCCGCGCCGAGCTCGACGTCCTCGAACGCGCCGCGTGGACTCAGCGGCTGCTGACTGGAGGTGCCGACTTCCATGTCTCGTCGATGCGCAACCCGAGCAACGCCGGCGACGCGGACCCCCCGCTGCGGACCTTTCTGTGGTCGAAGGGGAGTTTCAACGTCGCCCACCTGAGCAACCCAGACATGGACGCGGCCCTGGACAAGGGCAGCAGCACCTATGACGCAGCTCAGCGGGAGCCCGCTTACCACGACCTGCAGAAGCTAGACTTCGATCTTGCCTACTACGGCTACATCTGGATGCAGCGCTGGAACTGGGCCCTCAACAAGCGCATCACCGGCTTGCCCCCGGTCATGACCAACGCCTGGAACTTCCGTACGGTCTCCGTAACCAGCTGAGGCCGGGTTCACTCCCCGCGCATGGCTGCCACTAGCTCATACGAGCGCAAACGGTCCGCGTGGTCGTGGACGATCGTAGTCAGCATAAGCTCGTCGGCCTGCGTTCGTTCCAGCAGCTCGGTTAGCCCGCGGCGGACGGTCTCGGGGTCGCCGATGATCTGATGCGCCTGGCGCGTCTCGATAGCCTGACGTTCGGCGACGGTGTAGGCATACGCGGCGGCGTCTTCGGGGCTGGGCAACACGTCCGGGTGTCCAGCGCGCAGGCGGACAAACGACAGCGCACCGGGCAGGGCCAACCAGCGCGCGCGCTCGTCTGAGTCGGCACACACGACAGCGGCAGCGACAAGCGCGTATGGCTTCTCCAAATTGGCGGACGGACGAAAGCCTGACCGATACAGCGCCAGGGCTGGCAAGGTATTGTCCGGCATGAAGTGGTGCGCGAACGCGAACGGTAAGCCAAAATAGCCCGCCACTTGCGCGCTGTAGCCGCTTGAGCCCAGCAGCCACATCGCTGGCATGTTGCCGAGGGCCGGCACCGCGGTGATCTGCGCATACACATGGTTGCTGGGAAACGAGCCCTCGAAGAAGGCCATCACCTCGCTCAGGTCCTGCGGAAAGGTGTCGGCCGAGATGTCTGCGGTGCGTCGGAGGGCGGAGGCGGTGACCTGGTCCGTGCCGGGCGCGCGACCGATGCCGAGATCGATGCGGCCTGGATGAAACGCCTCGAGCATGCCGAACTGTTCGGCCACCACCAGTGGCGTGTGGTTCGGCAGCATGACCCCGCCTGATCCAACTCTGATCGACGAGGTAGCCGCGGCAATGTGTCCGATGAGCACCGCCGGCGCCGAGCTGGCAATGCCCACCATATTGTGGTGCTCGGCGACCCAGTAGCGGTGAAAGCCGAGTCGCTCCACATGCCGAGCGAGGTCAACGCTGTTGCGCAGAGCCGCCGCCGAAGAGGATCCGCTGCTGACTGGCGCCAGGTCGAGCACAGACAGTGGCACATCGCGCAAATCAGCCATAGGCGCTGGCAATTATGCCGTTTCGACGCAGACCAGAGGCATCAGAGCGGACTCAATCCTCGACGTCTATCGCGTGGACCTGGCCGGCGCGGGCTGAGAGTGCTAGGTCACGCCGGGTGGGCCCAGGCGGAGCCGCTCGGAAACGTGTACGCATCCAGCGATTCTGAGCGCATGGTCGAGCTGTAGCCAGGCGCTCGCGGCAGCATGTACCGACCCTGGTGCATCACCACAGGATCGACAAAGTGCTCGTGCAGGTGGTCGACATATTCGATCAAGCGGTTGTCCATCGAGCCGCTCACGCGGAGGAAATCCACCATCGACAGGTGCTGCACGTATTCGCACAGGCCAACTCCACCCGCGTGCGGACACACCGGCACCCCGAACTTGGCGGCCATCAGTAGTACCGCGAGGACCTCGTTGACGCCACCCAGCCGGGCAGCGTCGATCTGACAGAAACCGATCGCGCCCGCTTGCAGCAGCTGTTTGAACATCACGCGGTTCTGGCAGTGCTCGCCGGTGGCCACCTTGATCGGCGCCAGCGCTCTGGCAATGGCTGCGTGCCCGAGCACATCGTCGGGGCTGGTCGGCTCCTCGATCCACCAGGGCTCAAAGCGGGCCAGCTCGCGCATCCAGGCAATCGCCTGCTCGACATCCCAGACCTGGTTCGCGTCGACCATCAACTTGCGGTCGGGTCCGATTTCCTCGCGGATGATCCGCATTCGGCGGATGTCGTCTTGCAGATCCCGACCAACCTTGACTTTGAAGTGCGCCCAGCCTTCGGCCATGCCTTCGCGGCACAGCTCGCGTAGTTGCTCGTCTGTGTAGCCTAGCCAGCCGGCCGACGTCGTGTAGGCAGCGTAGCCGTGCTGGCTGAGGTAGGCTTCGCGATCGGCCTTGCTGGCTTCGTTGCTTTGCACGATCTCGAGCGCTTCCTGGGGCGTGAGCGCGTCGCTGATGTACCGAAACGGGATGCATCCCACGAACTGTTCGGGGGTCATGTCGGCCAGGAGCTTCCAGAGCGGCTTGCCGACGGTCTTGGCCCACAGGTCCCACGCCGCGTTGACCAGGGCGGCCGTGGCCAGGTGAATCACGCCCTTGTCGGGTCCGACCCAGCGCAGCTGGCTATCGCCGGTCATCCGATACCAGAACGCCGCGGGATCGGCGGCCAGGTCTTCGACCGTCTGACCCCGGATCAAGTAAGCCAGGGATTCGATGGCGGCCACGCACAACTCGTTGCCGCGTCCGATGGTGAAGGTGAAGCCTTGTCCCTCGAGACCGCCAGGGTGATCGGTTTTCAGAATCGCGTAGGCGGCCGAATAGTCCGGGTCGGGATTCATGGCGTCTGAGCCGGCCAGGGTGCGCGAGGTGGGAAACCTGATGTCGCGAGCGACAACGTCGGTAATCCGGGTGGGCATACGTCTAGGTTGCCGTCCAGCCGCCGTCGAGCACCACGGCTGAGCCAGTCATGAAGCCGGCCTGATCGGAGGCCATGTACACGGCCAGGTCGGCCACCTCGTCTGGGCGGCCCATGCGGCCGATGGGCTGGCGCGCGTGCAGCTCGCTGATGGTTTGTTCGCGGGTGTCGTGGTGAAAGCGTTCGACGTAGCCCTCGACAAATGGGCTGTGAACCGTGCCCGGGCAGATGGCATTGCAACGGACGCCCTGCTTGACGTACTCGACCGCAAGCTGCCGGGTCATGGCAATCACCGCGCCTTTGGTCGCGCAATACGCAAACCGCCGGGCGATACCAACCATGCCCGCCACGGACGCGATATTGATGATCAGTCCCCCGTTCGGCTGTTGCCGCAGCATCTGGTCGACGGCGGCCCTGGAGCCGTGGAAGACGCCGGTCATGTTGACCGCGATGAGCCGGGTCCAATCGGCCTGCTCGGTCTCCTGGACCGACCCGACGTGGGCAACGCCGGCATTGTTGACGAATACATCCAACCGCCCGAAGTGTTCGACGGCTGCCGCGACGGCCGACTGGGTGCTCGCAAGGTCAGTTACGTCCGTATGCCAGAACAGCGCGGACTCGCCCAGATCCTGTGCCACCTGGCGGCCGCCTTCCTGGCTTACGTCGGCCACGACCACGCGCGCGCCCTGTTCCACGAACCCGCGGCACGTCGCCGCCCCGATGCCACTGGCGCCCCCGGTCACAACCGCCACTTTCCCGTCCAGTCGGAAGCGTGCCACCACGTTGCGAATGGTATACGGAGTCTCGGGTGCGGCCCAATCCGTGTCTGGCATATGGTCGCTTCTATCGACGGCCTACGCCCACGTTTGCCCAATGACTGCCTGGCAGGCTAGCGTGGCAGATGAGGTACGAGTATGAAGGTGCTGATCATTCAGGGTGCCGGCATGAACATGCGCGGCAAGGTTGATATCGAGATTTTTGGCCCGATGACTCTCGAGCAGTTGAACGACACTATCCGGCGCTACGCCGCCGAGCTAGACGTAGACGTTGAGTTCTGCCAGTCGAACCTTGAGGGCGAGGTCGTCAACGCCCTGTATAGCGCGCACGAGGGCGATATCGATGCTGCGCTGATCAATCCGGCCGGGTTTATGCGCACCACAGGCCCACTGCCGACCGCGATCGGCCAGGTCCGGTTTCCCGTCATCGAGGTGCACGTCAGCAACCCCGTCGCCCGCGGCAACGTGTCATCGACGCTGCCGAGGTGCCGTGGTTCGGTCACTGGCTTCGGTCCGTTCAGCTACTGGCTTGCATTGGCGGCGGCAAAAGAGATCGTCAAGGCCGGCCAGCGCGACCGGTAAGGCAATTCACTCCTGGTGCGCTGGCACGACCTCGTTGCGTGTGCCCGGCTCGGTCAGCTCGACGTTGAAGGCTTCGATGCCGGGGAAGCGGAATTGTTCAGCAGGCCAGGAAATACGCGCCAGCATCTCTTGCTCGCGCGGGGTCCACTCGTCCGAGCGGGCCTCGATCGCGCGCAGAATGCCGCGAATGCCCAGCCATTTACCATAGGCAAGCTCGCGGGCCTCGGGATCGTCGCGCGCGATAGCTTCTGCCATCTCCGCCTGAGCGGCATGCCCAAGAGCGTCACACAGAGCCTGCAACTCCGCGTAGTGCGCTGGCAACGCGCAATCATTACCCCGCGCGAACGGCCCGCCTGCGAAGCGCTCCAGGTTCACCGCACCAGGCCCCGCTCGGCCAGCTGCGCGTGAGCCTCGCCTGCAGTCGGGGCGTGTTGCCCGGCGACCCACGCCACGAGCTCGCGGACGCCGTGATCGAAGGCGATGCGGGGCTGGTACCCGAGTAGTCCCTGGATGCGGCTGATGTCCGCGAAACAATGCCGAATGTCTCCCGCCCTGAACTTGCCGGTGATGTCAAAACCGCCTGACCAGTCGAGCTCAGACGCTAGCGCTTCGGCCACCTGTAGCACGGAGATCGGCTGCCCCGTGCCCACGTTCAGCACCTGGTAGTCCGCCGCGTCGCTGCTGATGCTAAGGCAACACGCCTGGACAATGTCGCTGACGTGCACGAAATCGCGCTGCTGATGGCCGTCCTCATAGATGCGCGGCGCCCGCTTGGCAAGCATGCTGCTCGAGAAGATGGCCGCCACGCCCGTGTACGGATTGGTCAGGGCTTGCCGAGAGCCGTAGATGTTGAAGAAGCGCAGCGCGACCGCCGGCAGGCTGTACGCGCGCCCGAAAGCTAGCGCCATCTCCTCGTGGTCGCGTTTGTTGATCGCGTAGATCGAGGTTGGATAGAGCGGTTTGTCCTCGTCGGTGGGTAGCGGTCGCAGCGGTGCGCCGCACGTGGGGCACAGAACTTCCCATTCTCCGCCGGCCAGTTGCTCGGTCGGGCGGAGCCGCGGCGCGACGCGACCGCACGTCTCGCATGCGTAGGCGCCTTCGCCGTAGATCGACATAGAAGACGCAACCACTAGCTTTCTGAGTCTCCCCGCGGAACCCTGACTGGCGACGGCTTCCAGCAACGTCGCCATACCCATGACGTTGACGTCGGTGTAGCGGCGGACCTGGTACATGCTCTGGCCGACGCCGACCATGGCTGCCAGGTGGACGACGACGTCGGCCTGGCGCACAAGCGGCGTCAACGCCTCGAGATCCCGTACGTCGCCGCGCTCGAGACGATGCCGCGGGTCGAGGTAGGGTGGCCGCTGGCCGAATTCGGCGTGGACCTGGGGCTCCAGGTTATCGAACAGGATGACCTCCTGACCGGCCAGGGTCAGCGCATCGGCAAGGTGGGAGCCGACGAAGCCAGCGCCGCCGGTGATCAGGACACGTTCGCTCACCGCGTACTCGCGGCGGCCATGGACCGCGAAATCGCGGCATCGACCTGCTCAGCGCGTTTGGCGAAGGTGTGCTCCCGCAGCACGCGCTCGCGCGCGGCACTGCCGATGGCCGCCCGCGACTGAGGTGTCAACGTATCCAGATGCGCCGCTATCTCCGTACCCGAATCGGCCAACAGCACTTCGCGGCCGGGCTGGAACAGGGTGTCCAGGCCGGGCCAGGTGTCGGTAATGATGCACGCGCCGCAGGCGGCGGCCTCGAACAATCTCGAGGCAGGCGACCAACCGTAGCGACGCATAGCCTGGCGGGTCAGGTTCAAGGTCACGAAATTGCTCGAGTAGAAGGCGGCGTGATCGCGCGGATACAGATGCATCTCGTGGCGCACATTTGGTGGCAAATCCATCTGAGGGTACTGCGGGCCAGCCAGCACGAATGTCTCATGTGGTCGCGCGCGTGCAGTCTCCACGAACAACGCCTCGAGGCGTGGCTGTCGGTCGATTGCATACGTACCCATGTAGCCCAAAGAACACGTAAACCGGGCATCGACCGGTGCCGGGTGGTACACCAGCGGGTCGACTCCGCAGTACAGAGCCTCACTTCGGCGGGCATGCCAGCACTGCTCGAGCTCCGCCAGAGCCGGGCCACCGGTGAACGAGAAGTACACCTCGAACAGCGGGACCTGGTCGGCCCGCAGGTAGGCCACCTCGCGCTCCTTTAGCAGGCCGGTTAGCGTGATTGGGGTATCGATATCGTAGAAGAACAGTGGTCGTCCGGTGTCCACGAGCCAATCGATGATGCGCGATCCGTCGGGCACGTACGAGCCAACCAGAACGGCGTCCGCCTCTCGAACGGCAGCCTCGGCAGGCGGCCAGCCGTCGTAGAAGACGAGATCGCAGTAATCAGCCACGGTCACGTCGCGGTTACTGCGATACCACTCCAGGTCACGCTCGAAGAAGGGGACCTGCCAGCCGCGCGCGGCGAGCTCCCGACACAGGCCGCGGAACGGGATTGCGTGACCGTTGCCCCATGACGAGCTCAAACTCAGCCCAAAGATGACCAGCCGGCGCATCATCCCACTGCGGTCCCGCACAGCCCAGCGATCAGGGCCTGGTCCAAATCAGCCGCTCGCGCCGTGTAGGTGTGGTCGCGCAGGACGCGGCCCCGCGCCGCACTCCCGATCTCCCGTGCCCGTCGAAGTGGCGTCTGACGCACGTGCTGGACGATGTCCTCCGCGCTGCCAGCGACCAGGATTTCGTGGTCGGGCTCGAAAAAGGTCGGAATCCCCTCCCAGGCGTCGGTGAGCACGCACGAGCCGCAGCCGGCGGCTTCGAACACACGCGTGGGCGGGCTGTACCCGGTGGCTGCCATGTCGGTCCGATTGATATTCAGCACTAGCCGCGCCGAGCAGTTCCAGGCGCGATGATCGCCTGTCGGCACGTGGCCCACATAGCGCACATTGCTGGGCAGAACCGCGTCCGCCCAGCCGTTACCGCCCAGGACGAAGCGTGCCTCCGGAGCAGCTTCGGCTGCCGCGAAGAACAGTTGCCGCACTCGCTGCTCACGGTCCGGCATACGGTTGCCCATGAACAGCACGTCGCAGGCTTTGTCGGTCTCAGGCGGTACAGGGTAGTACTCGTCTGGGTCGACGGCGTTGTAGACCAGGTGCGATCGGCGCGCGCCGAGCTGGCCGTAGGCGCGTTGCACGGGTGGTCCGCCCCCGTACAGCAGAATGATGTCGAAGCACGGGATCAACGAGCGGAACGTGTGACCGGCGTCCTGGTCCCTGTCGGCCATGGCCGCGGCAAGCGTTTGTGGCGCATCGACGTCCCAAAACGCAACCTGGGTGGTTGGGCTGCGCAGCTGGAGCACGCCCTCGGCGAGCTCCTGATCCCATCCGCCGACACCGCTGCACTTGGCGACCAGGTCGGCGCCTGCAGCTCGCTCGATCTCACGCGCCAGATCGGCCCAGCCTCGGCAGACACGCACCTCCGCATACGCCGGGTCCTCGACCAGATCTCGATGCTGTTGGCGCTCGTAGAGGTCTGGCTCGACGAACACAACCTGATGGCCGCGCGCGTGCAGGGCTTTACACATGCCGCGGTAGTAGGTGGCTGCGCCATTCCAGTACGCGGACACCAGACTCGAACCGAACAGCACGAGCTTCATCGTGCCAAGTTCGTCTCGCCGAGCAGGGTCAGCAGCTCACCGGCCCGGTGCGCGCAGGTGTGGCGGGCGAGAACCGTCCGGTAGCCGTCAGTCGCGATGCGTTGGCGAGCCACGTCGTCGCGGCACAGCCAGCTGATCAGCTCACACATTTCGTCCGGCGAGTTGGCCACCGCAAAATCACGACCAGCGCAGAACAGCCCGTCGGTGTCTTCCCAGGGTAGGGAGATGAGACACGTGCGGGTGGCGAGAGCTTCGAACACTCGAATGGTCGGGGTGCCCGGCAAGAGCTCGACATACTGGCGGCGCGGCACGTGCAGCACGATTCGCGCGGCGCTATACGCCGCAGGGACGTCCACGTTCGCCAACCAGCCGCGATACGTGATGTCGAGTCCGTCCCTGAGGCGGGCAATGACGTGCTCGGGGTAACGAACGCCCCAAATGGTGTAGCGGAGGACGGGCAGTCGGCCACGTGGTCCAAAGACGTAGTCCTCGAGCTCCTCGGAGCGGTCGCCGTCGCCGTAGTTCCCGACGAACACCACATCGGTCGACTTTGGAATCTCGCGTGGCGTGAAGACAGTCGTATCGGCTGCTTCGTGCAGCACCGTGACGTTACGGAACCCAAGCCCTCGGTAGCGCTCGGCCACCGACGGACTGAACGCCAGAATATGATCGAACTGCGCGAGCCCCAGACGATTGCGGTAGTCCTCATCGAGCACCACCCGATAGTGCGTGTCGTGGAACAGCGCCGTCACCCCGAGCTCGCGGCACACTCGTCCGATCAGCCGGATCACGTGTGGCGTGTTCCATTCATTGACCAGCACCACGTCAGCTTGGGCGAGGCGTTCGCGCACAAAGCGTTGGACGTCCTCGAGCTCGTACATCTCGAAGCCCAAATCTGGAAAGGCCTCGCCGAAGTGGGCGATTGCCAGCGGATCCAGCTCGAGCAGGTTGGTGAGCGACCAGTTGTCCGACTGCTCGTAGCAGATCGTGGTGTGCCCACGCGCCTGCAAAGCCCGCATCAGGCCGCGCAGAAAATGCGCGTTGCCGTGGTTCCAATCAGAGATCAACGATTGGTAAAACAGGGCGAAACGCGTCATACGGCCACAGCGCTGCGTACCCGGCTGAGCGAGCCATACAGGTCGAGGTAGGCCTCGGCCATGTGTGAAATGGTGTAGCGCTCCAGCGCCCGCCGGCGGGCGCGAGACGCTAGCTCCAACGTCAGATCCGGCCTGTCAAGTAGCCTCGACCACTGCCGTCGTAAGTCGGCTGCATCAGCCGAACGAAAGAAGGCGGCCGCTCCATCCCACAGCTCGCGGTACGAGGCGATATCGCTGAGCAGCAGCGCGCACCCAGCCAATGCCGCCTGCAGCGGTAAGAGGCCGAACGGATCGTAGCGTGCGGCTGAAAGGTAGATCCGGCTCCTGAGCAACACCGCCTCCAGCTCTTTGCGCGGCAGGAAGCCGAGCGCGATCAGAGGTGGCGGCACCTCGCAGTGGGCGCCGGATTCAGGATTGACCTGTTGGCCGGCCAGCAAGACAGGTCCGGGGTTCCAACCCTGGGCGGCCTCCACTACCAGGCTGACGTTCTTGGCCGCGTCCCAGGCACGTCCCGCCACCAGCGTGGGCTGGGAGCGTTCGGCTGCGAGTAGTCCCGCCATGGCCTCCGGCCAGCCGTTATGGATCACACGTATGTCGCGACCACAGCCGTACAGGCCGCGTGCCTCGTCGGCCAGAAACCGAGACACGGCCGCAATGCTGTCCGCCCGCCTCAGCGCTTCGCTCACCAGCGCCTTGTACGGCCGCCATTCGGGCGGCGTGTCGGTCGCCCCCAGCGTCAACCGCCGCCAGCTCAGGACGTCGCTATGCAGCGTGAGCACTACGGGCACGTCGACATCAGCGCAGGCAGCCGCGAACTGATTTGCGTGCAACACATCTGACCGCACCTCGCGTACGAGTCGCGCCACCAGGTTGCGGGTGCCCAGCACGTCCATCTCTGCGTGCTGCATCCATTCAAGCTTGACCGGCTCGACGATCAGCCGCACACCCACATCAGCTGCCTGATCGATCTGCGCCCCGGACGGCTCCCCCAACGCCAGCATGGTCACCCGCGCAGACTGCTTGACGTGCAGCTCTCGCGCCAACTCCAGGCAGAAATCCCACACCCCACCGACGACGTCGGTGGTGAATAGGACGCGTCGGGCCATCAGGCGGATGGGCCCGCCAACGCTCCGTTCGCATACGGTGCGGATACGAGTCTCGACGGAGTGGAATGGCGTCGCGCGATCGGCTCGGGGTCATTCACAACCAGCGTTTGCGCCCACGCCCAGAGCCGCGCCAGCCCCTCGTCTAGCGTGACCTGCGGAGCCCACAAAAAGTCGCGCTCCGCTCGGCGGGTGTCGCTGACATATATCGGCTGATCGCCCGGACGCCACGCCTCGGTCCGCACGCGCAATTTCCGCCTGGCTAGCTGCTCCAGGCGCGGACCCAGCTCGGCCCACACTGACAAGCTGTTCGAGGGCCCTCCGCCTATGTTGTAGACCTGGCCTGCGGTTCGATCGAGATGCGAAGACGCGAGCTCGAAAGCGCGCACCAGGTCGTCGACGAACAACAGGTCCCGCACCTGCTTGCCATTGCCGTAGATCGTGACCGGAGCACCAGCGGCGACGGCGAGCATGAAGTGAGCGACCCAGCCCTGGTCCTCATTGCCGAACTGCCGCGGCCCATAGATGCACGACATGCGGAAAACCACCGTCCGCAAGTTGTAGATGCGCGCATAGTCGTGCACGTACTGGTCGGCCGCGCCCTTCGAGCAGCCATACGGTGAGTGGAAGTCGAGCGGCTCGCGCTCCCCAATCCCGTGGTCGTCGACGTCCGCATCCGCAAAGCGAAAGCGGCTAGCATCCTCGACGGCTTGGCGGTTCGGCAAGGATCCGTACACCTTGTTGGTCGAGGTAAAGAACACCGCCGGCGCGACCTGGGCTTGGCTGTTGCGCACCCCTTCGAGCACGTTGTGCGTACCCAGCAGATTAATTTCGAGATCCTCGCGCGGCGCCAGCACTGACGTTGTGACTGCCGTCTGGGCCGCGAAGTGAAACACGAGGTGGACCGTCGGCGCGCCGACCACAGATCGGACCCGGTCTGCGTCGCGCACGTCGCCCTGGATGAAGCGCAAGCCGGCAGCGCTGGCTTGAGATTGGAGCCAGTCGAGGTTTCGCTCACTGCCCGGTCGTTGCAGGGTGTCGAAAATGGTCACCTGCCGGCCATCCCGCAGAAGCGCGGCTGCGAGGTTGCTGCCGATGAAACCCGCCCCACCAGTAATGACGACGTGCAAACC
>JBPCIO010000262.1:0-2967 GCA_051006215.1 Chloroflexota bacterium | reverse complement strand
GGCCAACACGGCCAAACCAGGGCAGTCGCCCAAAAGCTGTTCGACGATCACCCCGCAGGCATGGACCAGGTGCTCGCAGTTGTCCAGGATCAGCAGGATCTGTCGGGCAAGCAGCGCCTCGCACAGCGTGCTCAACAGCGGCACGTGGGCTTGCTCCCGAACACCTAACGCGCCGGCAAGCATGCTGGCGATCAGCGTCGAATTGTCGATGGGCGAAAGGTCCACGAACCGTACCCCGTCGTGAAACCGGCCAAGGGAGTGGCCGCCGACTTCGAGTGCGAGGCGCGTCTTACCGATTCCGCCTGTTCCGACGAGGGTGACCAGACGCGAGCGATCAAGCAGACGTTGCACCTCGGCAACGTCGCTTTCGCGCCCAACAAGACTCGTCAACGGCCTGGGCAGCGTCGCACGGAATACACGTTCGGGCAGCGGTGCGGTCTCTGCTGGCGTCCGCCTGGGCCGAAGCGCTAGCCCAACGAGCGCCGCCGATTCATCCGCCGACAGCTCAAGCGCCGCCACCAGCGCCTGCACGGTGTGCGGGTAGGGCGAGCGATGCAGACCTTGTTCGAGCGCCGAAATCGCGGCGCCGCTCAGGCCAGCCTGCTCCGCGAGCGCCTCCTGACTCAGGCCAACTCGAATGCGGAGGCTGCGCAGCAGTTCGCCAAACGTCGCGGAAGCGTCCTGCGCTGCGTGCGGTGGCCTGGGAGACACGCGTGCTCCACAGTTTAGCTGCGACTTCGGACCGGATGCCGCGTGGGTTTAGCGGATGACGCCCGTAGAGCTGAGGATCCAGGCGCCGCGATCGCCAGTGATGGCGACTCGGCTGCACAGTCCCTCTGCTTCGAGCAGGACGCGTCGCGGTAGACGGTCGCTGGCGAGATCCTGCTGATACTCGATGACGATCTGCGAGCCATCGCGCCGATGGAGTGCGGCACGGAATTGAGCCGAGTTCAGGACCGTGACCAGGTTTGAGCGCGACGTCTCGCTCAAACCTTTGCACTGGCCCACCCAACGGATGGCCGCGTTGATGGACTCCGTCTTGTACGTCTGCATACCACCGGATAGCAGTGTGGGCGGCTGCGAGCAGGAGGTCCAGCGACATGGCTCTTACACTTCCCCACAGTTGGGCGCCTGGCGCGCCGCCAACTCAGCTGTGGCCTCTTCCTACCAGGCACATACCGTTGGTGATACCTGTCAGGGTCACTTGAAATCTGCCATTGGTGAGACGCCAGGCGAACAATCTCGGCGTAGTGTGGGTCTCATCCACGTGGCGACAAGCAGTTACCCGTAAGGAGTGACCTACACCGTGAATCCCATCACACTCACACGTGCAGCCCGCGCCATCTGGGGTCGGCGCGTGCCCATCACGGCGGTCGGCGCCTCGGCTCTCCTACTGATGTCCCAGAGTCCGTTTGCGGCAACGGTCGCGCAGGCGCAGTCCTCCCAACCCATAACCCAGAACGACGCGAACACGTCCGTGCACGACCACTGGATGGCGGACATGCCAGGTGGTTTTGGACGGCTAAAGCTAGGGCAGGTCATCCTGCCTGCTTCGCACGACAGCGGGACCTATGCGTTCCTGGACGATTGGGCGGCCAGCAATGTTGCCCCGGCCTACGCCACCACTCAGGACATCGACGTCTACACGCAGCTTCAGCATGGCGTCCGCGTACTGGACTTGCGCGGTCGAAACTTCTCCGGTGGGGCGACGCTCTGGGCGGGACTTACACCGGGGATCGCCGATGTGACCAAGCAGTTGCCGCAGGACTACTACGTCTACCACGGCCAGGAAACGTCGGATCTGCCCCTGGCCACCGTCCTGGATGACGTGGCCAGCTGGGTGCTGGCGCCGGGCCACGACAAGGAAGTCGTCATCGTGCAGGTGGCTACCGACGGGGAGAAGACCCAACGGCTGACCGATATGTGCAACAGCTTCAATCAGCAGGTCGGCCCTGTCCTGCTCAAGCCGGATACCTTCAACGCCGCGCGCGTCTCCTATACCGGCACAGACATCGCGCAGAACACCCTCACCGATGTCTGGAGCCTGCCGCGCCACCAGCGTGTCATCCTCAACTGGGACGGATGCGGACCCGATTGGCCGACCGGCACGTTCAACGGCTACTGGGCCAACCAGTGCTACGCCAAGAGCTACAACAGTGCAGCGTTCGACCGACCCGGGATCATCGGTGCCTTACAGACCGCGCTCAATGGCCGGCTCAGCGCTCTTGGCGGGGATGGGCTGCAAGGTGGATCCGGCAAGATCGACACGAGACCGAGCACGATGCCGGGGTCGCCGCTCGCCGGCACGATATCCACGACCGCCGGCAGCGTCGCCCCGGGCTCCTACGCGGTCAAGTACGCGTGGCTGAGCCCGCTCGGCGAGACGCGGGCTAGCCCCGAAGGGAACGTCGTGGTACCCGAGGGGAGCGACACCAACACCATCAGCTTCTCCCTGCCGCCGTTCCCCCCCGGCGTGACGGGGGCGGCCATCTACATGAGCAGCGTTGGGAGTTCGGTGGTCACACGACAGGGCCAGATCGAACCGCGACCGGACACGCCGCCGGGGTTGCCGCCCACCTACCACCAGACCGTGCCACCTACGACGACAGGTCAGAGCCCCACGAACTCCGATCAAGTCGGCTATATGCGCGATGCGTACCGCAGCACTGTCCTGAACGGGTTCTACACCCTGGGCATGCACGCCTCGATCACGGGCGAATGCGCGTTGCCGATGGACTGGTTCCTGCCCCAACAAGTGATGGTGCTCGATACGGTCAAAGGCTGGTTCGACTCCAGCCAGAACCACGCCCGCGACTATCTCAACATCGTTTCGGCCGACCTTGTCGAGAAGTCCAAGCTGGTGGACTATGCCATCCAGATGAACACGCCGAAGGGTTAGCGCGGCCCCCAGCCCGACAGTTAGGCGGGGCGTGGGCTCTTGGGGGGCGGGGCTGCGCTGTTTGGTGG
>JBPCIO010000261.1:0-3296 GCA_051006215.1 Chloroflexota bacterium | reverse complement strand
TGCCTGCCTTGCGGTCCCGCACCAGTCCGACCTCCCGGAGCACGCGCAGGTGTTTGGACGCCCCCGGCTGGGTCATCCTCAGCTCCTGGGCCAACTCGGTCACCGGCCGCTCACCCGCCCGCAGCAGCACCAGGATCTCCCGGCGCTGCGGCTCGGCGATCGCGTTGAAGACGTCCGACGTCGTCGCTGCTCGTGCCATGGCGCAATTATATTCCTATATCGGCATGCGTCAAGTCCGAGGAATCAGGCGGGCCCACCTTCAGAAACAGGCTGCCCGCGAAGGCATCGACCGTGCCCAGGCCACCCTGCCAGGTAGGGCTCAGGACTACCCGCGGGGTGTGGTTGGTATGCGCTGCGGGTGGCATGCTCATGCAGAGCGTCGTCAACTGCACGCGCCAGCGTGGGTGCCGCTAGCTTCTGACTAACCTCTGAACCTCGCCAGGTCAACGGCACACGCGGGCGTAGCAATTTCTTTAGAACCTCGCCCAGCACTGCCCTCGACACGGTCCGTAGCGCAGTGGACAGGGGCTCGACAACGGCTTGAGCGGAGATTTCTCCGCATGTCGAGCGACGATCTCGGGCCGCGCTATCGGCCAGCACAGATTGTCGGGCATGACCCGCCGTGTCCGAGGTCGCGCGCAAGGCCAGCGCGTGCCTGCGACGAGCCGTCGACGCACTTGGCTGTCCTGAGGCAAAGCGGGGTGGCTCGGGTAGCCAGGCCGGTGATGGCCGAGCGCAAGGAGATAACCGGTGTTCGCAACGGTCCGTTGGACGTGTCTCAGGCAAGGCTAGACCAGTCGGCCGCCGTCGCAGAGAGCCAGTAGGACCTCCGATGACACGGTCGTGCCGATGCTCACCCGCATCACGAGCAACGAGCAACGTGGCATTGCGTGGCGGCGCGCTAGGGACGTATACCCCGTGGGGTGCGTAGCGCTAGGTTGACACGGCGGCGAGCATCAGGACACGGAGATGGCGATGCCTTATTGCACCCGCGAGTTCGCCGTCCGCGATCCAGCCGGCAACGTGATCCGGTTTATCCAGCAGCGGCTGATCGACCAGACGTACAGCGCTTTCGTACAGGGCTTCATGCCGAGACCGCCGCGTCCCGAGATGGGCATGCCTCGAGGGGCTGACGACCGCGATCAGGTCGATCAACACGCAGTGATCGTCGCCGCCCCCCCACGACAGTTGGCACCGCCAGCCCACTGGCGCCAACCCGATGCTGCGCATCCTGTTCGACCGGCTCCGAGAGCCGCACATCGGCTCGCCCCTGGTCCCACGGTTCTCGTTCAACATCTCCTCGGTCCGAGGCGGCGCGACGAGTCTGAAGCTGTTCGATAGCTACAAGGAGGTTGATTGCTCATGCCCTACACGGTGAATTTCGACACCGTCTCGACGATCGGTCTGGAGTCATCGCCGGTGGCGACCGCGCTCGCTGGTCTGCGGGCGAACGAGGCCCGCTACTTCAAGAACAAGTATGACCACGTCTTCACGGTGGAGCCTGCGACCAACGCCAGAACAACCATCGACTGGGTGCACCGGATCCTCAAGGAAGAACGTGACATCGTCATCTCGTCTCGCCCTCTCGAGGCAACGGCGTTCCAGGTCCAGGACATCCGAATGGCCTACGTCTTCTACGAGAGCGGTCTATCGATCAACGTGATGTACACCGTCGATGACGCCAAGAAGCGGGCGGTCGGGTTCAAGCTCTCCGAAGGGATGGACGTCCCCGCGGAGCTCGCCTCGAAGTTCAAGTTCGCGAGGCAGAAGTCGAAGCTGGCCGGAACCATTCGCGGTTCCTACTTCGCCTTCAAGAACGACTACTGACCCCCGGACCGGTTCTGCGACGTCGGTCATCTCTTGCCAGTCGTGCCCCAGACCGCACGAAGTCCTAGTCAGGATGGTCCTGAATGTGGTTCGTGCTGCCGCTTGGCGCAAGCGTCTGGTTCGCTACGAGGCGGATTGCGCGTGACGTTTGCTCCGCCCAGCCTGGCATTGTTCCTCCACAAACCACCAGCCCAGCGCTGGCAGTGGACGGACCATGCGCACTGGCGTCATGACCCTGTGAGCTCCGGATCGGATGGGAGGGATCGGCGGCTCAGCGATGCGCTGGCACGCATCGGGGTCCCGCGGCATAGCTTCACCTTCGGCCGCACATGACCGGTTCGTGGCGGAGTTCAAGGACTGAGCCCACTGGGCTGGATAGAGGCTGTGTCCTGATCTCAGCTTTGACTCACCACAGCTCTTCGGACGCGAGCGCCGCGCCTTCGCTGAGCGCCGCCAGCTTGGCAAAGGCGATGTCCGGATCGACCGTGCCAAAGCCCGCGAACGATGCGAAACCACAATCTGACCCGGCCAGGACCCGCTCGCGACCCACGATGGTGGCGAACGTGCAGATCCGCTGCATTACCAGGAGCGGATGCTCGACGAAATTGGTCGTGCTGTCCAGCACACCTGGCATCAGCACCAGGTTGTCGGGCAGGTGTGCGTCTTTGAAGACGCGCCACTCGTGTGCGTGGCGGGGATTGGCCGCCTCGAAGGACAGCACCCCCACCTTGGCCTTGAGGAGTACCGGCAGGACACGCTCGAGCGGGATGTCATGCGTGTGCGGTCCTTCGTAATTGCCCCAGCACACGTGCAGGCGCACGCGGTCTGGCGGAATCCCGCGCAGGGCGTGATTGAGCGCCTCGACGCTCGCCTCGGCTCGTGCTCTGAACCCCGCATCGTCCAGGTCGCGGTACTGCATGTGACGCCCGAGCGCCAGGTCGGGCGCGTCGACCTGCAGCACGCGGCCACTGTCGACAACGGCGGCGTACTCGGTGTGCATTGCGTCGGCGAGGGCGGCCAGATAGGCGTCGTCGCTCGGATAGTAGTCGTTGGGCTGAAAGAGGGCGATGACGCCAGGCGATGCGGCATTCATGAACGCATCTGTGCGGGGCGTCACCTCGAGCGCCGCCGCGAGGCGGCGGAGGTCGTCGTGAAGTGGCTGCAGGTCCTTGACCGCAACCGGGCCGGTGCAGCGCGGCCGCCGGTAGGACGACGTGCCACGGGCGCCCGCGGCACGGGTGGCGAAAGTGGGATAGTCGACCAGATCTGCCGGCGTGCGGCGTGGACTGTCGCCCTCGAAGCCGGTCAGGCGCTCGCTGACGTACGTCGCGTAGGAGAGCTTGCTCATCTCGCCGTCGCTGACCACGTCCACGCCTGATTCGGCTTGGCGGCGAACGACGTCGATGACCGCCGCCTGGATGACCGTCTCGAAGACAGCCGGTTCGACGGCTTCGTCGCCGGCCTTGGCG
>JBPCIO010000260.1:0-4013 GCA_051006215.1 Chloroflexota bacterium | reverse complement strand
CCGTTGGCGCTGGCCTGGAAAGCGCTGGTGCGCCTGCCGTTCGGACTCAAAAATGCTCTAGCCCAGGCGCTGAGCGGCCGGCCCTTCTATCCTGGCGAAGACGATTACTGCTTTGTAGCCGAAGCGTGCGATGGGGCACACGCACTCGTGGCGATGGCCTGGTGAGAGGCCCGGGTGTGCCGCGCGGTGAGTCGCTGTCCGGCCGAGGCTCACCGTGACCGTTGTCTTCAGCGCCATCGTCCCCACCCACAACCGCGCTGGGCTGGTGCGGCGTGCGATCGAGAGCGCGCTAGAGCAGCGCCTACCCCACGCTGGCGAGGTCGAGGTGATCGTCGTCGACGACGAGTCTAGCGATGCCACGCCCGAGGTCGCGGCCGCGTTCGGCTCGCGTATCTGCTACCTGCAGCAGGCCAATCGCCGCGAGGGCGCCGCGCGCAACGCCGGCGCCGCCCGAGCTGTCGGGACCTACTTCGCATTCTTGGATTCAGATGACTATTGGTTGCCTGGCAAGTTGGCCGCTGATCTGGCCCGCTTCGAGCAGGTGGACCGTCCAGCGCTGGTATATTCGCGCGGTCGAAACGTCGACGCATCGGACCGGCTCATTGGCGAGCGGCGCTTGCCATCGCCCCAGGGCGACGTGTTCTGGCAGCTGGCGCGCGAGGCGTTTATCCCGATGAGCACCGTTGCCGTGCGAGCCGACGCCTTCAGGACGTGTGGCGGCTTCGTCGAGGACCGCGATCTCTCGGGAAGCGCCGATTGGGAGCTCTGGATGCGCCTGGCGGTGCGGTACCCGGTCGGCTTCGTTCCAAGGACGGCTACCTGCATTCGTGTGCACGAGCGCAACATGTCCGGTGACGGTGCGTATATGCAGCGGGCAATGTTGGCTGGCGTGGCGCATGTGCTGGCGGACCCGGTCATTGCCCGTCGCGCGGCAGGCCGCGAAGGGTTCATTCGGGCCTGCATGTACGTGACCATCGCGTTGAACGCATACGCCAACGGGCACCGCCAACACAGCTGGTCGTGGCTCCGGCGGGCGCTAGCCACATGGCCAGCCCAAGTGTTTGACCCGCGCTTTCATGGCGCACTCGTGCGGACATGTGTCGGGCCAGTCGTGTTGAGCAGAGTGAATGGTCTGAGCGGGAGGCGGCATGCGGCACGGGCGTGAGTCGATCCTGTTCGCCCGGAACCTGTTTCTGCCACAGGACCTTGGCGGCAACCGCTACCCGTATGAGACCATGCGCCGCCTGGGCGAGCGGGGCCATCCAGTGACCGTTGCCACTCCGCGGCTGCACGGTCAGTTTCCGGATCTGCCAGGCGTCCGGTATCACCTGTATGCAGTCCGGCGCCCACACCCGGCCGTCAGCCATTTCACCAACCTGCTGGGGGCCACGCTGGCGATGCGGAGCGTGTCCAAGCACACGCTGGCGATGGCCGGGTCGTACGACGCGGCGCTGGCGCTCGGTCTAGCGCGCATCGTGCCGCGTACTCCGCTGGTGTTCCTGTTTCATTCCCAGTTCTACTCGGAGTGGGTGCAAGCACGCGCTCTGGCGCGCCAATTGCTCGCTCGCTATATGGCCGCCGTCGAGCGGCGGGTTTTCGCGCTGTCGGCGCGCATCGTTGCGGTGAGTGAGTTTTCTGTTCGACAGATTCGCGCCCGTTCTCCAGACGCCGCTGAGCGGGTGCGCGTCGTCCCGACCGGCGTCGATACGCGCTATTTTTGTCCCGCCGCGAGCAAGGCCGTGGCGCGTAGCGAGCTTGGCCTGGCCGCTGAAGAGCTGCTCGTCCTGGGTGTAGGACGCCTGGCTGGCGTCAAGCAGTTCGACCGGCTGGTAACTGCGTTCGCAGTCGCATCCACACGTGGGCTGCAGGCGCGGCTGGTGATCGCCGGTGGAGGTCCGGAACGCGACCGCCTGGAGTCTCTGGTGTCCACCTATGGCATGGCCGATCGCATCCAACTGGCTGGCTACTGCGATCCACCCCGTTTGCGAGGGCTCATGCAGGCCGCCGACCTGCAAGTGTGTACAAGCGCGTTCGAAAATCTGTCGCTGGCGATTCTCGAGGGCATGGCGTGCGGTACGCCGGTGCTGGGTACGCCCGGTGGCGGTACCCCCGAGCTCGTGGGCGTGATCGATCCTGAGCTTGTGCTCCAGAACGACCATGCCCACACTCTTGCGGATGCCTTGCCAGCCTGGCTGAGCGATCGCGAGCGCTTGCACTCACTCGGCCGGCGCGCTCGTGGGCTGGCTGTCGAGCGGTACGACTGGGAGCGCGTGGTGGACCGACTGGAGGCGGTGTGTGCAGAGGTCACGCCCGGATGACGGTGACGCCGGTCCGCGTGGCAGCCGTCGGTTGCGGCTATTGGGGCCCGAACGCCATTCGCAACCTGGATTCCATAGCTGGCTTCCAGCTGTGCTGCGTCTGCGATACCAACCCCGAGCGGTTGCAACCCATCTCGGCCCGCTATTCGACGGCTCGATCCACGACTGCAGTCGACAGTGTATTCGACGACGCCTCAATCGACGCGGTGTACATATCTACGCCCGTCAGTACGCATTATCCCTTGGTGAAGCGCGCGCTCGAGTCCGGCAAACACGTACTGGTCGAGAAGCCGATGGCGACGACGGTTGAACACGCGGAGGCGCTGACGGCGCTTGCGACCGCGAAGGGTCTGACGCTGATGGTCGGTCATACGTTCGTGTTCAGTCCACCGGTCCGTAAGGTCAAGCAGCTTCTCGACTCGGGCGTCATCGGATCCATTTACTACGTCGAAACGACACGGGTGAATCTCGGGCTGTTTCAGAAAGATGTGAGCGTGCTGTGGGACCTCGGTCCGCACGACCTTTCAATTCTTCACTACTGGCTCGCCGAGCGCCCGGTCCAAGTCAGCGCTCGGGGTCGCTCGTTTTTGGGCAAGGCGCTGGAGGACGTTGCGTTCCTGACCCTCGAGTTTCCGAGCGGCATCCTGGCTCAGGTCCAGCTCAGCTGGCTGGCCCCATCTAAATTGCGCCGCACGAGTCTCGTCGGCAGCGAGCGGATGGTGGTCTACGACGATTTGGAACCCGTGGAGAAGGTGAAGATATTCGACCGCGGTGTCGACCGCCAACCGGCCTCATTTGGCGAGTACCAGCTCACGTATCGTTCCGGAGATATTGTCAGCCCGCGACTGGATACGACCGAGCCGCTGTACCTGGAGTGTGCGCACTTCCTGGAGTGCATCCAGACGGGACGCGACCCGGACACGAGCCCGAGGAGCGGAGTGGAGGTGGTGCGGGTACTCCAGGCCGCGGAGCGCTCCCTGCGGCGCGGTGGCGCGCCAGAGCCAGTTCGCTAGCGCTGATCGGTGGATGTGGCGATCGATTGCACACCGTAGTAGCGCGCTACGCACACGTTGAACCAGTTGGTCGGGTCCGCCGTTACGAAGTTCTCGCCCAGGTAGGGCGGCTGCGGGAGCACCGTCACGTCAGCCTGGCCTGCGTCGCGACTGCTCCGAATGTGTTGATCGGTGGTGTCCCAGTGCGCCGCGGCCTGCTGCGCGGCGAGCGTCTGTCCTGGCAGACTGATCGATGCGGCACCGACCGCGGCTAGCACCAGTACGCCCGTTGTTGCAACTCGGGCGGGCTCAGGCAGGGCATCGAGAAGGCCCCGCAGCCAGTATCCAACGAAGAGCAAATAGCCGATCAACAGTGTGCCTGGGACGATCAGCGACCGTGCTGGTGGATTGCCGTTCTGCGCATAGAACGACGGAAAATAGCAAAACGGCAGCGTAATGGCGACAATCGCGCTGACTACCACAAACCAGCGGCGCTCGATGCGCGCCGGGATGGCGCCCAACAGCGCTGGCAGCCCGAGGCAGAGCAGTACGGTGAGCGGGAAGTAGCGCGCCAGGCGGAGTACCTGGTAGGCGGCGGTGGCGACGGCTGCCGACGCGGCAAGCCATACGTCGGCGGGAGATCCGCCGACACGGTACGTCGTCGCCGGCGCAGCGACAACCGCAAACAGGGCCAGTACACCCC
>JBPCIO010000259.1:0-11542 GCA_051006215.1 Chloroflexota bacterium | reverse complement strand
CCAATATGCCGTGTCTACGATTGAGCGTCGGCTGGCGAGCGCTGGGTGGCCATAACTGGTAGCTCTGGCCAGAGATCGCGGAGTAAACGGAACGTCAGGTCGCTGCCGATGAACGACTCGAGCAGGGCAACCAGGGTTCCGAGCACGACCACCAGGCCCGCGTCGGCCTGGCTCGGTTGTGCGCTAGCTGCCGCCACGCGAAGCCGGTCGATCACAGCGTCCTTCGAAGCCACGCCCTGAACTTCCGCCAGGAACGGGACCTCAGAGCGCGCCAGATGCACGGCGCGACTCAGCAGAGCCTCGGAACCCACCTGCGTGATCAACAGAGCCACACGCTGGCTGAGCTTGTCGAACACCCGCGCTGCAGAGGCTGTGTTTGTCAGCGATCCTGCCTCGGGCTCGCCCGCCTCAGCGGTAACGAGCCAACGTGCCAGGACCTGAACTGACGCAGTCGCGGTCGTAGCCTCCCGCGAATGGAGCCGGGCGTGTAATTCCATCGGGCGAGGCATGCAGCCATGACGCAGCATGACAGAGCACACGCCGTGCGTCATGAACAACCGTCATCTGTGTCGGTTGCGCATGTCGTGTGTGCGTGCCGGCGACGTCCTCGAGATGACATTCCGTTACGCTCGAACAGTTGGGTGTTGACTTCGGCGTCACTTTTCCGGCGCCAGTGGACGTGGCGGCATCGCTCGAGCTGTTTCGGAGGTCCGGCGATGACTTGCTCGATCGGTGGGACGGGCGCCGCCTGCTGCGGGCGGTGCAGATTACTGGCACATGGGTGCCCTTCATGGCGATGCCGGACGGGACCCTGGCTAACCCAACAATGCGGGTTCTCGTCGAGAGCCCTGAGCACCTGTCTGAGATCAGGCAAGTGGTTGAGCGCACGTTCGTTCTCGCTCCTCCGGACTATCCCGAGTTGCTGGAGCGAGATGTTGTTCTGGCCAGACTCGACGCCCAATTCCACGGCATACGGCAAATCCGCCAACTGGACCTGTTCACCGCATTCATCCGCTGCATCAGCGCTCAGCAAGTGAATCTGCGTTGGGCGGTCACGACGCGCAGGCGGCTGGCGGAGGCATTCGGACAGCCGCACGCGGTAGCCGGACAGGTGGTGTACAGCTTGAATCCTGAGCGCCTCGCCAGTGCGGATCCGGCCGACATACGCGCCTTGCAGTTCACCACCAGCAAGTCGGTCGCCATCGTCGCGGTAGCGCGCGCCATGACCGAGGAAGCGCTGAGCATGAACCAACTGCAGGCGCTGGCGGACGAGGAGGTGATTGCCCGGCTTGTCGCGATCCGCGGCATCGGGCGCTGGTCTGCCGAGTGGATCCTGGCGCGGACACTTGGCCGCCCGCGAGTGGTAGCCGGCGATCTGGCCGTGCGCAAGGCGGTTGGACTGGCGTATCTCGGCCACTCGGCGCCGAGCGAGAGCGAAGTTCGAGCGGTGACCGCTCATTGGGGCCAATCCGCCGGTGTGGCGCAGGCGGTATTGCTGCAGGCGCTGGGTGAAGGTGCGCTTAGCTGGCCAACGCCGCCTGTAGCGCGCGCTGCACTTCGACAATAGCCGCCTCATTCGGGTACGGGCGGCGCATCCATTGGAACGTCTTGCCAAACAAACCATCGCCTTTGCGACGAGGAACCACGTGGACATGCAGGTGAGGCACGCTCTGGGATATGCGGATATTGACGGCCACGAACGAGCCGTCGGCGTTCAACCCGCGCTCGACGGCGAGTGCCAGACGCTGCACGTTCAAGAACATCGGGCCGACTTCATCCCTTGGCAAGTCGCCCAGGGTGGCATGGTGGGTTCGAGGAACGACCAGGATGTGACCTGGTAGGAGCGGTCGGTGGTCCAGAAATGCGAGCGTGTGCTCGTCTTCGAAGACACCATACGCAGGCACCAGCCCGCCGACGATGTCACAGAAGACGCAGGCCTTCACCGCCGGTGGGTTCGGGCGAGGTAGACCCCGAGGCGAGCGAGCATGGTCAGGGGTCCATAGCCAGCCGGCTCGCGCTCGCCGAGGACAATATTCGCCAGGAGTTGGCGCAACTCGGGTCGGCTGTTGGCCAGAGGCACGAGCAAGTTCAGCAGGGGTGGCGCACAGTACCAGTCACGCACCAGCTGGCTGAAGCGGAACACTTTTTCAAACCGTTCGCGCAGGAGACGGTCGTACGCTGGCAGCCATCCTGACTCGAAGCCTGCAGCGAACGAGCGGTCCAGGTGGTCTGCTGCCAACTTGCCTGATTCGAGGGCGTAGTCGATGCCCTCACCCGTGAGCGGATTCACCAGTCCGGCCGCCTCGCCTACGAGCAGGGTGCGCTCCGCAACGGTCGGCGCAGTAAGGAAGTCGACGCGGATTGGGTAGCCCTTGACGGGTCCAGCCTGGCGAGCGCCTCGTGAGAGCGTCTGCAGCTTGCTGGTGAAGTTCTCAAACGCGTGTGCGGGTGTGGTCACCCGCATCGACTTCGACCTACCCCGTCGGGGCATGAAGCCGACGCCGATATTGGCCGCCGTCTTGCTCAACGGAAACACCCAACCGTAGCCCGGCAGGGGGACGCCGTGGAAGCGTAACGAGAATGTGCTGGCGATCTCGTTTTGGATGTCCTCGAAATAGGCGCGTGCGGCGAGCATGGCTCGGGGTTGGTGATTCAAGATGGCAGACCGCTTCAGGACGGCCGTGGCTGCACCCGTAGCGATGATCGCGACGCGCCCTTCGAACGTCCGCCCGCCCTCGGCGTGGACCCGAACATCGCTCTGGCTAGGCTCGATGTGCGACACCGTCACCCGTGAGCTGAACTGCGCCCCACTGTCCACGGCGCGTTGCAAGACGATGGCATCCAGGGCGCGACGCGGCACGACCAGAGCGCCGTGTTCGGCTGTGATGGGCGCACAGGTCACCCGACCGTTCGGTGCAACCACCTCGTAAGCGCCCACGCGGCACCCAGCGCGCTCTACCTCAGGCAGAATGCCCATCTCATCGAGAACGCGCACCGCCCGCGGCGTCAGCCCGTCGCCGCACGTCTTGTCCCGCGGGAAGTCGGCGCGGTCCAAGAGGAGGACGTCCAGCCCTCGGCGACTCAGGAAATGCGCTGCCGCCGAGCCGCCGGGTCCGGCGCCTACGATCACGGCATCATGCATATCGGGTCGTTTGGGCTCCTTTGGTCTACGAAGCGGAGAGCAGATCTTGATGCACACCCATGGCTACTCGCAGGCGATCCAGGCCCAGGCGGATGCGGCCTTTGACCGTGCCGATAGGTGCTGCGAGCTGGGCGGCGATCTCGGAATGACTCAGGCCACCGAAGTAGGCCAGCTCGATGACCTGCTTTTGCTCCGGGGGCAGGGAGTCTAGCGCCACGCGAGCTGTTTCCCCGTCGACGTTCGACACGGCCTGGGCCGGCACGTCGCTGGTGTCGGGAGGATCGAGTCCATCGGCCAGGGGCTGGACCGGCCGCCGCCGCCGCGCTCGCAAGACGTCGATGGATCGGTTGCGGACCATGGACAGGATCCACGTATGCGTCGTGCCGCGGCCGGCGTCGTACGTGTGGCCCGACCGCCAGGCCGACAGGAACACCTCCTGCGAGACCTCCTCGGCATCCCCAAGGTCGCCGAGCATGCGGTACGCCAGGCCAATCGCCTGGCGGTGGTACGCGTCGTACAGCCCCTCCAGGTCGGCCAATTCTGGACTGGGCGCCTGGGGGGTGGTCACACTTGAACCACGGTCGCCATGATCGGATCACCCGTCGGTGCGTCTACGCGGCCCCGTTCTCTGGTGATCGCGACCGTGGTGCCGCGAAGATCGCCGGACAGCGGCAGCTTCGCTTGGCCCGTGCCGGTGATGCCCGCGGCCAGCGGTGGTTTGCCCGGCGGAATAATCCACGCTTCGTACACGAAGCCAGGGTCCGGGTTTGGCACGCCGTTCATGTCAAGCTCCGCGGCTCCTGAGCGTCGCACCACAACCCTGGCGCTGCCAGGCGCGCTGCCGGTCAGCTCATACGTGGCTACGGGCTGGTTCTCATACGTAAAGGCGCCCGCCGTCACCAGGCCCAGCACAAGCACCGCCGCCAGCGCTGACATCCACACCGACCGCCTGCGGAAGGCCACCACGTTGGCTGGTCTGGGACCGCCACTCGTTCGTGGCGTCGAGGCATCCCCCAATGCCGCCGGCGTCGCGAGCTCCTGCGCGGCACGCCGCATAAGCCGTTCTTTGAAGTCAGGCGAGGGATCCATCGACGGCGCTGCCAGCGCCACTCGAGCCAGCGTCTCCCTGTCGAGCCGCACCATCAGCCGACACCGCTCGCAGTCGGCCGAATGCGCCTCGAACTGCCCCAGCTCATCGCCCTGAAGCGCTCCCAGAGCGTAGAGGCCGGCACCCTGCTCGAATTCGTGCGTGTGTTCATCAGTTGACGTATTGGGCATGCGGCAGCGTGAGGCTACAGGACCCGTGGCAGGTCTCGAGTGGTTATGATCGCACCGGCGATCACAGTCACTCGCGCCCTGCTGCGCTGCGCGCTGGTCGTCGGGTGCACAGAGTGCAACATCGAGCTGTCCGGTGGGCCTCCATGAGTGGTACGCGCGTTGATCTGTTTCGGATCAGCGGGCCTATACTCTCCCCCACCGCATGATCAAGCAGCACCTGACGTGGACCCAGGTCGAAGATCTCGCGATTCGGCTAGCCGACCGACTGCCGACCGGCTATGACGTCATGCTGGTCATCACCCGAGGCGGCATGGTGCCGGCCTGCATCGTCAGCGAACGCCTGAATTTAAGAAACATCATGGTTGCGGCGGTCATGTTCTATACAGCGCAGGAGCACACGCTCGATAAGCCGATCTTCCTGCAGTTTCCGGCTGACCCACTGCTCAATGGCAAACGCGTGCTGGTCGTGGATGATGTCTGGGACTCGGGCCGCACGATTATGGCGGTGCGTGAGCGCGTGCTCGACGCTGGCGGGCATCCAGACACTGCCGTCCTGCACTACAAGCCCGCCCGCAGCACCTACTCCGATATTCGGCCCGACTACCATGTCGACGAAACTGACGCATGGATCGTGTACCCCTGGGACGTCGGCCAGGCCAGCCTGCCGACGGGCGTACTCGAGTCCCTATCCGAGGTCTAGCCGCGGCTCTCGCACGGCAATGAGCGTTGCGCAGTGGACGAGGCTCAGCTGTCCGCGATCATCATCCTGGCCATGCGCTCCCCGAGGCGCAGGCTGTAGTTCTGGCCGCGGTCCTGAGGGTAGACGTGGGCCATATTGGCCAGGTAAACACCTTTCAATGGCGTTCGGTGGGGCGGCAGCGTGTCCAGATAGCGCGTGGTGACGATCGGCTGCGCGAAGGGAGCGCGAAACACCCAGTGCTGCTTGACCCAGCTCGGGTCGATGTCCGGCCGGATGTGGCGGATGGCGGCCAGATAGGTGGTCATGATTTGTTCGTCGGACTGGCTGAACAACGGGTGGTTCATGGGCAGGTAGTTGCCGAGGTAGACCAGGTGCAGTCCGCCGTAGTCTGCCGGCGGGAGGAAGTTGGTGTGCTCCACAAGAGCCAGAAACGGCAGATCACGATCGTTGATGTTGAGCCAGTACACGCCCGGCACGAGCGTCCGGTCCAGCCCGAGGATCAGCACGTGCGCGCCGTAGTGCTCCGGGCCTGGGTAGCGCTCGACAAACTCGGCCGGCAGATCGGTAGCGGCCAGACGCGCAAACAGGCGTGTCGATACGCTGACCAGCAGTTGATTGAAGCGGTGGATCTCACCTGAGGCAGTGCGCACTTCGACACCCGCGTCGGTGGTGCGAATGGCCGCGGCGGCCGTCCCGTTCAAAATGCTGCCGCCGTACGCTCGAAGGTGCTCGCCGAACGAGTCGTACAGCTGCTGAAAGCCGCCGCGCAGGTACCCCAGACTCAACGAGCGCTCGTGGACGCGGCTCCACAGCCAGCTCATAGCGATGTCCTGGGATCGGCTACCGAATTTGCCGCGCAGGACTGGCTCCCACATCATCTCGTACCCGTGGCGGCCCATCAGGCGTGGCATCCAGTCCGAAGCCGTCCAACCCGAAAAGACTTTCTCGTTCGGGATCGCCTTCAGGATAGCCATGCCGACCAAGAACCGCAGCCGGTCGGCTGGACCGAGAAGCGGCAGTCGCAAGAGGTCTGGCATCGTTCCGAGGCTCACGATGCGCCCCTGCGAAAAGGTGCTCGTGTTGGGTCGACCCCAGATCAGATGGTCGCCCAGCCCGAGCTCGCGAATGAACGCAATGATTGTCGTATCGGTGCGAAAAATATGGTGGTAGAACTTCTCGAGATTGTTCGGTCCGACGCGAAAACCAGCTGCGAGTCCGCCGAGCTGAGGCTCGCGCTCCATGAGCGTGACTCGTCGCCCAGCTTGCGCGAGGCGGAGCGCGGCTCCCAGGCCCAGCGCGCCGCCGCCCAGCACGCCCACGTGCAGCCGGGGATCACGCGACAAAGGTGGGGAGTCCGCGGCCATTGGCCTGTGACGGAGTTTAGGGGCTGCGCGGCTTTGGGGCGGGGCTTGGCTCCGCCGGAGCCGTGGCTGCATCGTTCTCGCTTGCGACGAGGAACTGCCAGGTGAAACCCCCCGCGAGGCCGCTTGCGTCACGCACGCTGACCCGCACCGTGTGACTGCCAGCCCCGAGCGGCTGGCTGGCATGAATCGACCATTCACGCGGCGTACGCCTGTCAATCTGTGCCCCAGCGTCGGCGCCATTAACCGACAGCGAAGCCGAGGCTAAATCGGCGCCACGCCCGACCAGCACGGCGGATAACGCAACCGGTGCGCCGGCCGGCACGCGTCCATTGGCGCCAGGCACGATGGTGCGCACAATGGGCGGAGCGGCCACAGCTGACGGCGACGCCGACTCTGAAGGCCCGGGCAAGGGGCTGGAGTCCACGCCAGGTGAGGGCGTGGCCGCGGCGTGTACTGGTAAGCCATCGCTCGCCGTGAGTGTGGGTGGTACGCCGGCTGGCGTCCGGGCTTCGGCGCCTGGTACCGCCCCACTCCGCGGACGGTCATTCGCTGGACCGCAGCTTGCCAGGGCGAGCGCGACTACCCCGACCACCGTAGTCGCCAGGAGCCCGAGTCCACGGCCCTGAAAAGCCACTGGCCTGAGTCTAAGCATCCAAGCGCACGGCCTTATGTACAAACGCGACACAGCCGATGATCGAGTTCAAGAACATGCCCGCACGCCTCAATCGCGCGCTTCAAGTCCGCACCGCCGATCGGCTGCGGGCGAGCTTGGCACGCGATCCGACGAGCGGTCTGCCGGTTGTGGACGCGCTCTCAGACGACGATGAGCGCGAGCTGCGGGAGGTGGGCGGCGGCCGGCTTGCGGCGGTGGTGTTCTGTATCGAACGCGTCGTCGACAGGGCGCGCTCGTCGTCGGAGGTTCACGAAGGCCAGTGCCTGGCCACACGTGAGGCAGCGCATCTCATCGGCGGACAGGTGCGGCGCACCGATCTGCTCGGGTGGTTCGCGGCAGATGCGTTGGTCATACTCGCACCCGGGCTGGATCGCGTGAGCGCTCAGGCTCTGGCCGAGCGGCTCGGGCACCTGTTTGCAGATCGGCGCCTGGCCGTCGGCGATCCGCACGCCCACCTGCGGGTCAACATAGGCGTAGCCTTCCGCTCCGCGGCCTCGCCCGCCGGCTGGACCGCCCTGACGCTAGTGCAAGAAGCAGAGCGCAACGCGTCGAACCTCTCGTCCATCGCCATCGTTGCCTGAGACAAGACGAATTCCCCGCGGGCCGGCTGCACCCGTGTAGGGTTCTGCGGGTATCGCATGCTGTTGGCTCTCGGGTGCGCCATGTACCGCCGCCGCCGGCTCGTGTTGGCGGTATGGGGGCTGGTGTTGTTGCTGGCGCTGCCGATTGTCCCGCGCGTGTTCCGGTCGTTGACCGCGGGCGGCTTTACCAGCCCGGACCTCGAGGCGTTTCGTGCTTCTACGCTGCTGTCCGAGCGTTTCGGATCGAACCCCTCCAGCTTGTTTCTGGTGTACGAAGACCCAAGCGGCACCCTCCAGGCGACGGACCCACGTTTTCTCGTCGAGGTGGAGGACTCGCTGGCAGACGTGCGGCGCCTGCCGTATGTAGAAGGTGTCGTCACCGCCGGCGCCAATCCGCGCCAGATTGCACCAGACGGTCGAGCCCAGTACGCGACGCTCACCCTGGCTGCGCTGGCAGACAATTTGCGCGAGGTCGTACCGGGCATCGAGGGCGCCCTCCGTCAGACGCCGTCGAACCTGCAGGTGACGCTCACCGGCGCTCCGGTCTTCTACCAGGACATCTTCGACGTGACCGAGCGCGACTTACGCCGCGCGGAGCTCTTGTCTATTCCCGCCGCGGCGATTGCGCTGGTGCTGGTGTTCGGTTCCATCGTCGCCGGGGCGGTGCCGGGTCTCGTTGGTGGAACGGCCGTGGCAGTGACGCTGGCGTTGATGGTGCTGCTCAGCCAGGTCTTCGAGCTGTCGATCTTCTCCTTGAACCTCGCCACCATGCTTGGCCTTGGGCTCGGGATCGACTACTCGTTGTTCGTGGTGAGCCGGTTCCGCGAAGAATCCGCCTTGGGCGCGTCCGTTGAGCGCGCCGTGGCCTCGTCCATCGCCACGGCCGGCCGGGCGGTGCTGTTCTCGGGCGCAACCGTGATGATCGGCCTGCTGGCGCTGGTCACCTTTGACATCACTGCTCTGCGCTCGATGGGTATCGCCGGCGCCCTTGTGGTCGGGATAAGCATCCTGGCGGCCCTGACGCTGTTGCCGGCGTTGCTGGGCGTGCTCGGACCGCGCATCGACGCGGTGATGATCGCCCCACTGGTCAATTCGGTCTTCAGGACCCGCACTCGCAGGTCGGCCAGCGTGGAGACCGCCGACCTCAGCCAGGTGGCCGTAGAAAACGGCTTCTGGCATCGGCTGGCTCGCTTCGTCATGGCTCGACCGGTCCTGGTCCTGGTGCCACTGCTGACCGTGCTTATCAGCCTGGGCCTGCCGTTCCTGCGTGTCGAATTTGGTGCCCCTGACGCGTCGATCCTGCCAGCTGATGTCCAATCACGACGCGGCTTCGATCTGTTGCGGAACCACTGGGGCGACGGCGAGCTCGCGCCACTGCTGCTGGTGTTCCAGACGCTCGACGGTTCGAGCCCGCTGCAAGCTGACCACGTTCAAGCCCTGGCCGACTTCATGCGCCGCGTCCAGGCTGATCCAGATGTGGCGCGCGTGGAAAGCGTCGTCAACCTCGATCCCCGCATCACGCCCGAACAATATGCCTTGATCTACGCTGACCCGAATCGGATCGCGGACGCCTACGGCCAGGTGGCGGCGCGGGCGACGGTGCGACAGGACACGTTGCTGGCCGACGTGACCAGTCGGTTCGGGCAGACCGACAAACGCTCCAAAGACCTGGTTCGAGCGATTCGCGCCACTCCGCCACCGGACGGCCTGCGGCTGCTCGTGGGTGGGGGTTCGGCGGGCGTGATCGACTATGCCGACCGTCTTTCCGACCAGTTCCCGCGAGCCGCGATCATCGTCGTGCTGGCGATATACCTGGTGCTGCTCCGCACGTTTGGATCGGTCGTCATTCCCATAAAGGCTGTCGCCATGAACGCGTTGTCCATCCTGGCCAGCTATGGCGCACTGGTCGTGATCTTCCAGGAAGGCGCGCTCGCCGATCTGCTCCACTTCCAGCCGCTCGGCTTCGTCGAGGCGTCGCTGCCGATCGTGATGTTCTGCGTACTGTTCGGGCTGTCAATGGACTACGAGGTGTTCCTGTTGTCTCGCATACAAGAGGCGCACCTGGCTGGCGCAGACAACGCAACCAGCGTCGCACGCGGCCTCGAACGGTCCGGGCGCATCATCACCAGCGCGGCAGCCATCGTCGTGCTGGTGAGCCTGTCATTCGTGGCCGCCGACATTGTGCTGATCAAGGCCCTGGGACTTGGCACGGCTATCGCCGTGTTCCTGGACGCGACGCTCGTGCGAGCCCTGTTGGTGCCAGCCACGATGCGGCTGCTGGGTGAATGGAACTGGTGGTCGCCTGGCTGGCTGCGGCGGTTGGTGCCCCAAGGGAGCGCGCGTGCACCGCACTAGGTGCTGGGGTCTGATCGTCGCGCTCGTACTGAGCGCCGCGTGCGCGCGGCCGAGCTCGCCACTGCCGGCGGCGCCTGCGCCCAGCCCGACGTTGGCGCAGCCGATTGCGCTACCACGTGACGGCGGCCCGCACGACGCACTGACCGAGTGGTGGTACTTCACCGGCCATCTGCAATCGGATCAAGACGGCAGCCTGTACGGATTTGAATTCACGATATTTCAGGCCCAGCGTCAGGGATCGCCGACCGGGTACCTGGCGCACTTCGCCGTCTCGGACATCGGCGGCCAACGCTTTAGCCACCAGGCCCGAACTGCCCAGACCGAAACAGGGGGCCCACCATCCCACGCCGCCGCCCTTCAGCCTGACGGCGTGACGTCAGCCGAACCGTCACGTGCAGTGTTCCCGTTGGACGTAGGCGGCTGGCGCCTGAGCACGGACGGCGGAACGGATTCCATCGTAGCCGACATGCAGGCTGGGCCTGGCGCCGATCCACCGTTCGGCGTTCAACTGCAACTCGTGGACGAGAAGCCACCGGCACTGCACAACGGTGGCTACATCGAGTACGGCATTCCCGGCGGCTCCTACTATTACTCGCGCACGCGCCTGAACGTCCGCGGCCAGCTCAGCCAGGCTGGCGGGGACCCAGTCTCGGTTTCAGGCGTGGCCTGGATGGATCACCAGTGGGGCAACTTTGTGGTCGGCGCCGTGGGCGGCTGGGATTGGTACAGCTTGCAGCTCGACGATCGAAGCGAGCTGATGCTGTACGTGCTGCGCGCCCCGAGCGGTGAGACGACTGGTGTGTACGGGACGCAAGTGCTCGCCGATGGTACGTCGCACGATCTCGGCGCCGGCAGCGTGCGGACCGAAGCGACCGGTAGCTGGACGAGTCCACACACAGGCGGCGTGTACCCCTCGGGCTGGCTGCTGACACTGCCGAGCGGCGAGAAGCTCGAGGTCCGACCCCAGTTGCAGGACCAGGAGTTGTTCTTCCCGCGCGCCACACCGCAGACAGCCGACGCCAGTGGCGCGGCACCCGGGTCGGCCGTCCCGGCCTACTGGGAAGGTGCAGTCACCGTGTCCGGCGATCGTACCGGGCTCGGCTACGTCGAGCTGACGGGCTACACGCACCCCTAGAGCGAGGTAGGAATTCATAAGATATGAATTCGTTATTCTTAAGTCGTGGGCTGCGGCACGGTAGGAATTCGTAACGAGCTTATTCTTAAGTTGTGGGCTGCGGCGCGGTAGGAATTCCTAACGAGCTTATTCCTTAAGACGTGGGCTGCGGCACGGTAGGAATTCCTAACGAGCTTATTCCTTAAGTCGTGGGCTGCGGCCCCCTCCCCAGCAACTGTCTTGGAAGTCAAGGGTGTGCTGGGCTCCAGGGGGTTTGGGATTGGAGGATGGCGTTGCACAGCAGCAGGAGCTTGCGCATGCACGCCACCAGGGCC
>JBPCIO010000258.1:0-18937 GCA_051006215.1 Chloroflexota bacterium | reverse complement strand
GGCCCTGGTGGCGTGCATGCGCAAGCTCCTGCTGCTGTGCAACGCCATCCTCCAATCCCAAACCCCCTGGAGCCCAGCACACCCTTGACTTCCAAGACAGTTGCTGGGGAGGGGGCCGCAGCCCACGCTGAATGAATAAACTCGTGACGAATTTCTATCGTGCCGCAGCCCACGACTCTAAAATCAAACTCGTTACGAATTCCTACCTCGCGCAGCCACGACTTAATTAGACTAAACACTTACATCGAGTTCTTATTTGAGTTAGGCGGCGACGAAGCCGAGCTTGTCGAACTTCGCACCCAGCACATCTTCCGCTGGCGCGCCCAGCCAGTCTTCGATGACCGTCGCGTAGACCGAGCGGAAGTCGACGGTGTGCATGAGATCTCCCTCGTCCAGGTTGCCGAGGTCGGGATGATCGCCGTAGACGCCGCCTTTGACACCCTTTCCCACGACGAACATCGGCCCCGCGGCGCCGTGGTCGGTGCCCTGACTGCCGTTTTCTTTCACTCGCCGACCGAACTCCGAAAAGCTGATCGTCAGCACCTGCTCCGCCAGGTGGTGGCCTTCGAGATCGGTCTGAAATGCGGCCAGGCTGTCCGCCAGTTGACTCATCAACGTGGCCTGCGCGGTTCGCTGGTTTGCGTGGGTATCGAAGCCGCCGAGCTGCACGTAAAACACGCGCGTGCCGACGTTCGAGGCGAGCATCTGCGCCACCTGCTGCATCGTCTTGCCCAAAGCGTTGTTGGGATACTGGACCATCGTTTGGTATTTGTCGCCGAGCTTGCTGAGAACCTCGACGCTCTGGCTGGTGGTGTCCCAGTTACTGGCCACCAGATCCAGGGCCGGGGATTTCTTCGCCGGCCGGCTAGAGACCTGCCCGAACGCTTTCACGAGCGGGTCCTTCATCGCCGGCAGACGTCGATCGACCAGGAACTGGAACGCGCTGGTATCCTGAAGCGCAGCAATCGGCGCGTGCTCGGTCAGCAGCGCTTGCGGCACGCTCGAGCCAAAGTTGACGCACTGAAAGGGGCTGTCGCCGACTTTGTAGACCTCGGACATAAATGCACCCAACCAGCCTTGACTGGGCGCGACGCCCGTTGGCCGGGCGGTGTGCCAGATCTCCATCGATCGAAAGTGAGACCGGCTGGCATTCGGGTAGCCGACCCCTTGGATGACCGCCAACTGGTGCTGGTCGTACAGCGTCTTAAACGACTTCAGGTTGGGATGAAGCCCGATCTGATCGTCCAGACGGAGCACCTGTTCGGCCGCGATTCCTATCTGCGGCCGAAGCTGGTAGTACAGCCCGTTGGCGTAGGGGACGACCGAGTTCAGGCCGTCATTGCCCCCGCTGAGCTGTATGACGACCAGGGTGCGTTTCGGAGCTGCCGCCACCGGCGTCGCCGCCACGGGTGCTAGCGTGGGTGCAGGCTCGACCGCCGCCGGCACGGGCACGAGCGTGGCTGGCGAAGCGAGGTCCGTGGCCGAACCAGATCCGGCCATAGCCGGCGCGGCGAGGTCCGCTTGCGGCACCGAAGTCGGCGCGGGCGCAGCCGGTGCGTTGGGAGCGGGCTGGCTGCAGGCGGCCGCCAGGCCCGCGGCGGCGCCGGCCATACCCACTTTGAGGAAGTTGCGGCGAGAGCTGGATGGCATGGGTGTCCTTTTCGAGCCGTATCAGCCGACCTGGTAGTCGGAGCTTGCCAGCGCGAGCAGAATTGCTCCACGCAGGCGTGCGTCGGCGGCTGACTGCCGCTGCTGGGCGTTCGGCTTACCGTTGAATCCCTGAGGGTAGGTGAGGGGCGACTGGACGTACTCGACCACCGCCTGGTGAGCTTCCGCGGACAGCTCCAGTCCACCGGCCATTGCCAGCACGCTATCCGCGACGCTGGGGGCGTCGTCGACGCTCGAGCTGCCGAGCAAGTCGGCCGGCTTGATCTCACCGCCGTCGCCGGGCTGTCCCCGGGCGGTCGCCAATCGAGCGGCAAAGTTGAAACGTATCAGCAGGGTCGATGGATTGATCCAGTTGGAGCCCCCGGGCCAACCGGCGACATTGGGTGGGTTCAGGATCTCCTGTCCCAACGTCCGCAAGACTGGCACAAGCTCGCGTTCGCGAACCGTTGCTCCGAGCAGTCGAACCGTGCCGACGACGTACTCGACGGGTGACTTGAGATGTTCCAACTGGGAGCGCTCGGAGTAGAAGGCCTCCGAGCGCAAGATGGCTTCGACCAGGGCCCGGATGTCATGGCCAGCCTGAGCATATGTGTCGATCAGCGGCGCCAGGACGTCCGGCTCTGGATTCGGATACGCGAAGAACGTGAACAGCTTCTGGGTGATGCGCTGAGCGGTGGACGAGTCGCTGGCAACGATTTTCAGGATGTCGCCGCCGTCGAACGGTCCCTGCTGCCCAAGGAACGTTTTTTCGCCGGCATCGTGGTTGTTGTCGTCGAAGAAGAATTCGTTGCTGCGCAGGTTCCAGCCGGTGAACGCGCGGGCTGCAGACAGCACGTCGTCCTCGTCGTAGTTGCCGATACCGAGCGTGTACAGCTCGAGGAGCTCGCGTCCAAAGTTCTCATTGGGCGCGTTACGACGATTCACACCGCCGTCGAGCCAGATGAGCATGGCTGGGTCCTTCGAGACGCCCATCAAGAGGTCGTCGAAACTGCCCAGAGCGCCCGCGCGCAACAACTGAACGTGGCGGTGCATCAACAGCGGATTGGCGACTTTGTAGTTGGCGACTGCGAAATGGCCGTGCCAGAAGAGCGTCAACTTTTCTTGCAACGGGCGACGCGTCTGCACCATGCGGTACAGCCACCACGTCTGAACGTCCTCGATGTTTTGCAGGTCGAGCAGCGTTCCCTGGAGACGATTCAGGAGTGCATCGAAGTCTTCTTCGACGGTCTCAGGGTGCAGCAGCTCCTGCAGCGTTGTCTCCCAACCGAGTTGTTGATAGCGCTGCAGATCGTTGGTTCCCGCTGCGAAGCCGGCGCGTCGCAACAGGAGTGAGATGCGGGCTGATTCGCCCAGAGCTTGCGACGTCACCTGAGTACCTCCGCGTTGTTCAGTGTGGCCCATGGAACGTTAAGCGAAAGCGCGGCAGCCAGGTTCGGGTCAGGTTAAGGAGTAGCCGACAATGCCATGCAAGGTGAAGTTTGGGTTAGCGTCGTGGTCGGCAGAATCGCCAGGACCGCAGTCTCGCGGGTTCCGCGGGCCTATCGCCGCTGGACAGGCTACGTCCTGAGATGTCTAATGCGGACCCCGTCGTGCGCACCCACGTTGCTCTAATCCGCGGGATCAATGTCGGCGGTCGGAACCCTGTTGCGATGGCGGACCTGCGCGAGATCGTGACTTCACTCGGGCATGCCGATGTCGCGACGTATATCCAAAGTGGCAACGTGGTGTTTACCACCCGAGAGACCAACACGACGAGCCTCGCCATGGCTCTGGAGCGCGGCATGGCTGAGCGTCTGGACATCGCAACCAGCGTGGTTGTGGTGTCTCGCGAAGAACTTGCACAGGTCATCGCAGACAACCCCTACGCTGACGAGGCCAGCCCGAAATGCCTCCACGCGGTGTTCCGCCGCGAGGGGATCGGCGCCGACGGGCTGGCTGCGCTCGCAGTCGCGCTGCAACGAGCGAGAGACAAGGGCAGCCGAGATGAAGCTTGCGTGGTCGGGCGCACGCTTTTCCTACACACGCCTGACGGGCTGGGACGCAGCGAGCTGGCGGCGCAGTTGGCGCGAATTGGTGCTGCCACGAGCGGCGCAGCCGGGACCGCCCGCAACTGGGCGACCGTGACCAAGCTGATGAGCCTGCTAACCAGCTAACCATCGCCGGCCCCGTACTCGCCCACGGGTTGGTCATCCCGCCCGCGGGTTCACCAAGACTGGGCTAAGCCGTGTCGAAGCGGCACAATCTCAGACCCAGTACTCTGCACTGGCTCGCCCTGGTGGTGCGCCCGGCAACGCGGTGGCGCGCGAGTGCGGCCCAGCCCGTACCCTGTCCGAGTGACCACGACGGTGGAACGCGCGCCCCTGGTGCGCAGGGCGGGCGCTCTCGTTGCCGCACGGGTCCAGTTGTCGCACGCGGCTGTCGCGCTCCCGCTCGCGGCGTACGCCGTTGCAGCCTTGATCATTCCGACGCTCGCGAACGTCGCCGTCACGGACGATTGGGTCTATTACCGTGGCGTCGAAACCCTGTTGTTGCAGCACCAGTTGCGGGTCCACGAGATGTCCTCGGCTGCGACGGTGTTCCAGACGCTCTGGGGGGCAGCGTTCGCCTCGCTTTTCGGCCTCAGCTTCGGCGTCCTGCGTGTCTCGACGGTGGTCATGGTGGCGGTGGGCGGACTTGCGTTCTACGCATTGTCCCGTGAGCTGAGCCTGTCCCGGGGCTGGAGCGTACTCGGCATGGCCGCCTGCCTGTTCCACCCGCTGTTCCTGTCGCTGGCGTATACGTTCATGACCGATCCACACTTCGTGGCGCTGGTACTGATCGCGACCTGGCTGTACGTACGCGGGCTCCGCGTAGCTGAGACTCGCGCAGGCTGGGTGGTGGCAGGATCGATCGTCGCGGCGTGCTCCGTTCTCGTGCGCCAGCAGGGCGTGCTACTACCTGCAGGCGTCCTGTTCGCGCTGGCCATGAGCGGCCGGCTGAGTCGACCGCTGCGCGCACTTCGCCTGCTCCTGCAGACGAGCGCCATCCCGGCAGTCACCGCCGTGGCGTTCACTGTCTGGTTGCGCGAGTTCAACGGCACGCCATGGGCACTGAGCCTGTTCTGGTCTGACATTGCAACCGCCGGCTGGGGCGGTGTGCTGGGGCTGGGCCCGCGCCTGGCGGTCACCGAGGCGCTCTATGTCGGGTTCTTCGTGTTACCGATCGCGGTTGCCTGTCTTTCTAGGCCTCGCCGCCTCGGGCAGGACTTGCGCGGCTGGGCCCGCCTGGCGGCCCTAGCCTGGGCAACCTTCGTCAGCGTGGGTGCCGTCGCATTCTGGCTGGGCGGTCAGCGGACGATGCCGTACGTGGGTCAATTCGTGACGCCCACAGGGATTGGGCCCGAGGACCTGATCGCAGCGCGACCCGTGCTGCTGGAGTTACCGGCCAGAGGTGCGCTCACGGTTGTGTGTGTGCTGGCGTCAATTCTCACCGGTGTGGTGGTCGCGGAACGCATCTCGGCAACCAGCCGGTTCCTTGGCAGCAGCGCTGGTATCGCAACCGGCGTAGCACTTGGTCAGCTGGCTGGCACGGTGCCCCCGTCTGTGCACTTCATCGGTTGGGGCGGCACGCTCGACCGCTACTTGTTGCCGCTCCTCCCGTTTGCGATCCTGTTGCTGACCTGGGCGGTACGCCGCGTACGCGTGAGCCTGCCGGTGGCCTGGTTGGCGGTCGCCTTGATGGGTGCCTGGGCAGTCGCTGGCACACGCGATCATCTGATGTTCCTCGACAGCGTGTGGTCGCTGGCCGCCGAGGCGAATACGCTGGGCGTTCCCAATACCCGCCTCGATGCTGGCGCGGGCTGGGACGGATTTCACGTCTACGTCCGGCCACCCGACCCGGCGCTTCGCCCGCTGACGCCCAATCCACCGTGGTGGACGGAGCTGTTTGCTCCACAGACTGATTCCAGCTACGTCGTGGCCGGCGCACCGCTCGCCGGACACGCGATTGTGCTCGAGCGCAGCTACTGGTCAGCACTCCAGGAGCGCTGGTTATCGCTGTATTTGCTCAGGCGAAGCGGTGTCCAGGGGCCACCCTGACTTCCGACGGGGGGTGTTCAGGCGCCTGTGCGACGAAGGTCGCGCGCTTCTGGCGAAGCAGGCTGGATCCCAACAGTACGGCGAAGCTCGTGCAGTACAAGAGTGCGTTGGCACGGTGGAGCACCCAAGGTAAGCCGTCCTGCCAATCCACAATACACGCCATCGTGACAGCGACCAGCACCAAACGCGAAGCCGGGCCGCTCAGGGATCCTGCGGCGAGCGCGCAGAGAAATGGGAACGCGAGAAACACGTAGTTGACGTGCATCCGCGTGTTGACAATGAAGAATCCAAGCGCTAGCACGGCGGCGGCCTGGGTCAGTCGGCGCGTACTCGTGTCGCGACCGAGGCGTACCAGGACCAGCACTTGCAATGCGCCAAAAGCAAGCAGTCCTACGTCCCGGTACGACAGGCCCGTGACAAGCGTCGAGCTGTCCGGTATCTCGCCAAAGCCACCCGGCTCGGCGCCCGCGAGGCGCCAGATGGGTAGCAGCGTCCACAAGTTGTCGGCGCTGTTCTGCGTGTACGGGTGCAAGTTGGCCATAGCCTGCGCGGCCGGCACAACATCGGGCAACGTACCAGCGACCACAAATGGCAGCAGAATGACGACCGTCGCGACCGCGCTGCTGGCAAGCGCCGACGCCACCGCACGCATCGATGCCCCGCGCCAGATGAGCAACGCCACCAGCGGCAGCAATGCCGCGGCTTGGGGTTTGGTCAGCACGGCGAGCGTAACGCACACTGCCGCAACGCTGCGCCGCCCCCGCTTCACCGCGAGCACCGCGCCGACGACCAACGCCGCTAAATACGGGTCGCCGATCATGCCGCGCTGAGCCACCGTGACCAGGACAGCCGGGCAGACCGCGTACAGTAACCCCGCGACAAGTGCGCGCGTGCCGCCAACGGGGGCCATTGCCCGCGCAAGTGCGAAGACCAGACATGCGACTAACGCGTCGGCGATCGAGGGAGCCACGCGCATGAGCACGTCCAATGTTCCGGTGCCTACTACGAAGGCTGGCGAGCAACACGTCTGATACAGCTGGCCCGTCAACCACAGAGGGTAGAAAAAGGCCGGCGGGTACAGGCTGCCTGGAGTCAGCGTGGCGTATGCGGACCCGATTCCGTCCTGCGTAACCCGTTGCGCCGCTTCCTCCCAGCCGAGCAGGTCGCAGGGCTCCCCGTCCGGCACCAGGAGGACGAGCGCCAGCCGGACAATCAGCGCCGTGAGACCAATCAGGGCCACGCTTCGCCAGCTCGCCGCTCCTCCCGGCCGCATGTCGGGGTCCTCGGCGACCGCGGCAGTCACGATCGCGGCCTCACGAGTGAGTTGACGGACTGGACCAGGAGGCGGGACATGCTGGGACGAGCGGGAAGCTCCTGCTCGTGCTCGGCGACCCACGCCAGCGCGGCTCGGTCGCCAAAGCGACCAGTGAAGTCGGCTTGGACTTGCGGATCCTCGTCACCAAGTGACCTGCAGTCTTCCGCAATCACGAACTGACCGGAGCCCGTCCAGCGCGGCGCAACTGGCAAATTCCGCTGCACGACAACCGCGTCGGGTGTGTCCAGCAGCACTGTGTAGTTCGGCGAGGTAGATGCTGAGGCCACGACCGACGACCAGTCGATCGGGCCGCGGGCCGCTTTCGAGACATAGATTGCGGAAAATACGACGCCGCGATCGCTGGCCCATGCGTCCAGGTCTCCCAGGCCGTTCTGGCCAACCGCCGCGTCACGCACTTTTTGGAAGAGGCACACTTTGCGAGCGTGCAGCCGATCGGGCAGCCACTCGGCCCCCTGCGGTGTAAGCACGCTCTGCCGGTTCGCGAGGACCGGAAACCATTCGCCCGACTGATCTTCTTCCCATGACCACGTCGAAAATAGGACCAGGAACCGCTCATCGGTTGGGGTGTTGCTGGCAAGCCACGCCATGGCCTGCCGTTCGCCGGGCCCAAGGCTCGTGAGCGAGTACCGGTCCAACGACATTCGCGGCCAGACCCGGTACACGCCAGCGAGGACGACGAGTAGACCCAGGCTGGCGACGACGAGCCGCGCACCGGGTGTGCGCACCCACTCACGGGACCCGCGCGCAACCAATCGGCCTAGAGGCGCCCACGCGTGCGTGCCACGCGCCATGGTCGCGAGAGGCGGCACGATCAGGTCGGCCAGCGCCACGCTTGCTAACAGGGCCAGTGGCACAACGCCTTGCGATGGAGCACTGCGCGGCGTCAGGAGGAAGATCATCGGCAACCAGAGCGGCAGGAAGACCTCACCGCGCAGCAGGCACACCGTGCCACCAAACAGCCCGAGGCCGCCCACCAGGCCGAGCGGCAGACTCGGCGGAACAACGAACTCGCCGAGCGCGGCCAAAACGGTTCCAGGCGTTGACCAGCCGCTCGTCATGCTTGCGGATTGAAAGGGCGCGAACCCGTGCTGAAGCATGACGCTGACCCACCACGGCGCGCTCAAGACGGCTGCACCGGCACCCACGGCGGCACACACCGCCAACGAGCGCAAGTTGCGCCCATAGCAGGCCAGCACCAGCGCCAGGCTGTACAACGCAAACAGCCCTTCTTCCAGATGAGTGATCAGGGCGAGCGCCGCCAGCAGGGCACACACGACCGTACGCCAGGTGCTCGGCGAGCGCGCCACGTGGACGGCCTGCACAATGCAGGCAAGAGCAAGCACGTAACCCAGCGCGCGGGTGACGCCGCCGCCCATGATCATCCACTCGTAGCTGCGCGGCAGCAGCGCAAATATGATCGGCGCAAGGGCAACAGCCCAGGCCCCGCGCAGTGTGGCGCGCGCTAGGGCGGTCACCGCAACGACGCTCGCCAGGTCCGCGAACAGAGGCAGCCAGCGTTCGACCGCGATCACGTCGAATCCCATCAGTGCGTGCAGCGCGGCGACCGCGTAGAACGCACCTGGAGGGTAGGCGAACGGTATGCTGTCGGAGTTGTAGGAGGTGAAGGCAGGCAGCGCGAAGTGGTTGGCGAAGAGGTCCTGCGCCATCACCGCGAACAAGCCGCCGTCGTTCAGCGGGAAGTCACTGCCAACGAAGTACGGGAGTCGGGCAGCCAACGCAAACAGGAGGGCGATTGGAGGCACCCATCCGATGCGCTCCAATGGGAGCTGGATGGTGCTCAGGGAGCGGGTGGGGAGAGCGAACCAGCCCGCGCCCGGCCACCTCGGCCGAATGCGCTCAGCCTGCACGAGTCTTGGGCATGTTCGTCCAATCCGACAGAGGCGAGTCGATCAGGAACATAAGCACAGGGGATGGCGCAGGCGCAGCTCCGAAGAGGGGTGCGACGGCCGCGCCACGCACATTTCGTGCTAGAGGCTGTCTGAACACGATCTCAGGGTCAACCTCCGGTCCATCAGCCGGCTTGTGGCTGCGTACATACATGCGCTCGTGGCTCGTGGTACGCAACCGCTCACAGTCTCTGCTCAAGCGTCAATTTTGACAGAGTCAGGCCAACGCCCGCTTGACGACCGAGCACCTGGGTAGGACGACACGCAACACCTTTGGTGCGGGCGGTAGGCGCGGCCATGATAACGGCACGTTCGGCAAGTCGCGGACACCGCATGCTTCTCTTGCTGATGCTGATGTAAAACAATGCGTCTGCGGCCTAACGGCTGGCGCGCGCGACGATGCGTAGGAGTACACCAGGGTAAAGATCACTGACCTCAAGATCGTCTCGTTCAGGACGTATGCGGACCGATTAAGAGCGGGAACGCCACAGCCGCACCAGGAGCTGGTACAGACACTCACCAGTGTCGAAACTGACATGGGCGTCACCGGCTACTACCTGGGCGGCGGTTCACACGGTGACCAGGAGGGTCTTAGCGCTGACGACCAGAAGCTGCTCCTGGGCCGCTTACGGTCGCTGCTGCTCGGACAGGATCCACTGGATCGCGAGCTGATCTGGAAGTGGTTATGGGTGGCTAACATCCCCGAGAACGTGGCCAGTGTGGTCGACCTGGTGTTATGGGACCTGGCCGGCCGGGCGGTGGACTTGCCGGCGTACAAATTACTCGGCGGCGCGCGCGACAGGGTCAAAGCGTACGCCAGCACCTACCCAAATATCGGCTCGCCGCGGGACTACGCCGATCACGCGCTGGCGTGCAGGGCGGAGGGTTATCTGGCCTACAAGATCCATCCGCACTATTTCTGGGACCCGGCCACGCGTCAGCCTACGCCGGGCCGTCCATCCAACGTCGCCGCCGATATCGAAACGTGTCGATTGGTCCGCGAGGCGGTTGGTCCTGATTACGTCCTGATGTACGACCCGTGGGGCACCTACCACTCGCTCGTGGAAGCGCTGAAAGTGGGTCGTGTCCTCGACAACTGGACTTCGCCTGGTACGAGCACCCGATGCCGGAGTATCGCGTGGAAAGCTACGTGCGCCTGGCACGTGAGCTGACAATTCCGATTCTGTCGCCCGAAATTGCCGCCGGCGGCGTGTTCACCCGGGCGGAGTGGATTTTACGCGGAGCATCCGACATGAGCCGCATCGATGTGAATCGGGGCGGCATTACCGGGGGGCGTAAGACGGCCATCGTGTGCGAGGCGTACAGGTTGCGGTGCGAAATCCACATGGCCGGTTTCGGTAACCTGCAGGTGCTCGGCGCCACCAGCGAAGACACGAGCGATACTACGAAAAAGGCCTCCTGGCGCCGGGCGTCGACTATGACGCGCCGCATCCGTACCTACACCGGATATGTGACCGCATCGAGTCCGACGGGTATATCACACTGCCCCAAGCACCTGGACTCGGCTACGACATTGTCTGGGACTATATTCAGGACAACGTTGTGTCTCTCGATCAGCAGCCTTCGCTGGTCGCGCGCTAGACACCATGCTGGGCATCTTCCCAATCCTCGTGACGCCGTTCGAGGATGACGACCGGGTCGACGCGGACAGTCTGCGCAATCTCGTCGACTTCAATATTGGCGCGGGGGTGCATGGCCTGGGCATCGCCCTCGGCACCGAAATTCTGAAGCTAACCGAGGCCGAGCGTAGCCGGGTCATCTCTGTCGTCGTCGAGCAGGCGCGGGGACGAGTGCCAGTCGTGGTGAATACCGGTGCGCAGGCGAATCTGACGGCGGTGTTGTACAGCCGGCAGGCGGAGGACCTTGGTGCGGCGGCGGTTATGTGTCTGCCCCCATCACCCGTCTCGGCAACAGAAGCGCGCTCGTACTTCAAAGCCGTCTCGGACGCAATCCACATTCCGGTGTTCATCCAGGACACGCTGACTACGCCGGTGCCTGCGGGCTTGATCCGCCAGATCGCCGAAGAGTCCGAGCGCGTGCGCTACGCCCAAGGTCGAGAGCCCGCCCCAACCAACGCAGGTCCAGGCCGCCGTCGCGGCGAGCGGCGGACTGGTCAGCATCTTCGGCGGCGCCGGGGGAACCTACCTGCTGGAGGAGCTGCGGCGGCGTGGGATTGGCACGATGCCCTGGCCGAGCCAGCCGCACGCCTTCGTCGAGATCTGGAACGCGTGGCAGGCGGGCGACGAACGCCAGGCCATCGAGATCCATGAGCGCGAGATTGCGCCACTGGCGCGATTGTCGACAGCTGGTTTGCGGCTGGGTCATACGATCCACAAAGAGCTGCTGCGGCGCCGGGGAGTGATCAGACATGCGCACGTGCGCGCGCCGTCCGACCGGCTCGACGAGATCACCACGCGCGAGTTAGACACCATCTGCGACCGCCTGGGTATCGGTAGCGGCGCTGCATGACGTCGCTCGTGGACCCGGCAATTCCGCGGCGCCAGCTCGGCCGCACATCGGTCGAGGTCGGTGCCCTGGGCTTTGGTGGCGCGACCGTCGCTGGCATCGGCATGCGGGTACGGAAGCGTCGGCGCAGGCCACCCTCGGCGTTGGCCTCAGATGCACGCAAGGTCAACCCGAGGAATGCGCCTCGCTTGCCGAACGTGGCGGGATGCTTGAGGTCTGCCCGCTATTCTCGCCTGTGGCGGACGAGTCGTCCGCGTGAGCGGCTTCCCGGTGTCGCATCTCACGCTGGTCCGCTCGCAGCTGGTGTCGTACCAGCCACAGGCCCACCAGCAGGACCAGTGCTCCGCCGGCGTTGATGGCTAAATCGATGACGATATCTCGGGGATCCCCGCGCGTGGCAGCAAGCGCGAGACCGTGCCGAATGGAGGCTGTGATCCCGATGACCAGGAACTCCTGCAGTTGCTGACTGATGGGCCCGCGGCTCAGAGTCGTATGCAGAAGCTCGAGCAGGATGATCGCCAGGAACGACGCATCGATGCCTTTCAACGTGGCAGCGGTGAAATCGTGATCGTCCAGCAGCGGGCCGCGCACCTCCGCGAGCACCGCCAGCAGCGCAATTCCGACGAAGGCAACAAGCAACACCGCGACTACTGACGTCAGCAAGCTCTCCACTCGTTCCAGCACCTCGGTCAGCCGTCCCTCGGTTCGTGTCGGCTGTGGCCGCAGCGACGGCTCGCCTGACGAGTGGCTCATGCGACGCAACTGTACGCATGGTGCAGGCTGAAAATCCGAACTGGTTCCCCACCGGGGGCACGCCTACGGAGCCTGCACCCCAGCGCGGTGTTCACTCGTCGGGTGCCGTCGGGTCTCGACGGCGGGAAGCGCCCAACCAAGATGCGCACGCGGGCCAGGATATACGAGATCAGCTGTCAGCAGTCGTTTCCCCATACTGCGGATTACGCCAAATACGGACCCAGCGGGAGCCCTACTTCGCGACCCGTGATCATCGACTCGATGCCGGCTTGCAAGATCTCCTGGGCGTCACGCGACAGGTCCGGCCGGACGATGCCTTCGAAGGGCTCATCGTGCAGCAGACAGTGGCAGAAGTAGTCCGGGGCAGAACGATAGTGCTCGGGCAACGCTGGGCAGGCGACGACGTCGGTGTTTGTAGCAACGCGCTCCCCAGAGGCGTTCGATACGGCAACTTGCAATTCGCTCTGCCCAGTGACCGCGATCGCACCAGCCTGGCCATACACCATGGTTGGAATGCGGCTGGGCACGGCCGGCTGGGTCCAGGTCCCCTCGCAGACGGAGTGGCCGCGCGGATAGCCGAGCACGAGGATGGCGTTGTCGTCAACGGTGAAGAAATCCTTGGCATACCGGCCGCCCAACGCCAGGACCTTGCTCGGCTGGCCCATGAACCAGCGGCTGAGAACAGCACCGTAGGAACAGAAGTCCACGTACGCTCCGCCACCGTTGCGCGCGCGGTCGATCAGCCAGCCCCAGCCGACGCGTGCGACAGGCCCCAGACTGGCGAAGTCGGGCGGTGGACCACCATGGCCGGCGCGGTGGTGCACCTGCCAGACATGGCCAATGCGCCCGTCGTCCACCAACCTTTTGGCGTGGTGGTAGGCGGGCGACCAGTTGGTCGCCCAATTGACCATCAGCCGCACACCGGCTCGCGCCGCAGTCGTGGAGATCTCGTCCGCCAGGGCGAGCGTCGCCGCCATCGGTTTTTCCTTCATCACGTGCACGCCGCGGGCCGCCGCCGCCGCAACCACCGCTGCCGCGTTCTTGTTGTCGGCGCAAGTGATGATCGCCTCGGGCTGGCCGCGATCGTACAGCTCCTCGGCGGTCTGGAAGGCGGGAACGTCGGGATACGTGGCCGAATAAAAAGCGCGCTGCTCCGCATCCTCGATCGACATGCCGACGACCTGAGCCGTCGGGCAGTCGAGCGCGGCTTTGATCAACCCCCGAAAGTGGAGATGCGAGGCATCGACGAGTCCCAGCCGAATTCTGGTCATGAAACAGCTAACTCGACTGCCGCCTCTGGCGCGGGGGATGGCGTCAACGCGGGCCGCCGTTCAAGCGGCAAGCTGACCGGCAGCCCCGCCTCAGCCGACCGATAGACGGCCATCACCAGTTCGATAGCGTCGCGTCCGTCCGTGCCGGTCAACTCCAGCGGTGTGTCATCGAGCACCGAGTCGACCAGGTGGGCGAGCTTGCGGTAGTGCAGCTCCGGCAGTGCCAGTTCGCTGATCTGGATCTGGCGCCAGCCACGCAGGTACTCCGGCTCGTCGAAGCGCGAGGTGAAGACACTTGGCCCCTCGCCCGGGCCACCTCGCATCAGGATTGAGCCATGCGAGCCGTCAATCGACGTGTAGCCGTGGCGCGCGACCGCTGCCCAGGTGGTGTACCAGGTACCCAGGGCGCCACTGCGAAACCGCAGCGTCGCGGCAACGGTGTCCTCGACGTCGGCTTCAGGCACCAGCACCCCACCGGCGTACGAGTCCTCGCGGAACCGGGCGCAGGCGCCATAGACGCTCTCGACGGGCCCCATTAGCCAGTTGATCATGTACGCGGTGTAGCTGCCCCAATCCATCAGCACACCACCGCCGGCCTCCGCTTTGCGCAGGAACCACGGCGTGTAGTGAGCCGATGGCGCACAGCTCACCACATTGATCGACTGGAGGCGGCCGATCACGCCTTCGTCGAGCAGCTTCTTTACCGTCAACCAGCCGTTGCTGAAGCGGGTCTGATAGCCGACGCTGAACTTGACGCCGGCCCGTTCGGCCGCTGCGACCATGGCGTCGGCGTCTTCGAGCGTTGGCGCGAGCGGCTTCTCACACATGATGTGCTTGCCGGCGTTGGCGGCGGCGATGACTGGCTCGACGTGTGCCCCGGGCCAGGTGGTCACGCTTACAGCCTCGACGTCCGCTCGGGAGAGCAGGTCGCGATAGTCCACGTAGTACGCGTCGACAGACCATCGTTCGGCAGTTGCACGGGCTCGTTCTGGGTCGACGTCCGCCACGGCGACGATTCGCGCGCGCGGGTTGCGAGCATAGTTCGGCAGGTGCTGCTTGTTGGCGATGTTGCCACAGCCAATGACGCCGACACCGAGCTGGCGCTCAACCACTCCATCCCTCCCTTTGCAGGTCGCCGCGCACGCTACGCCCGACCCCTGGGGTGTGTCAAGACACAGTAACGCTGCGTTTCCTTGGCCTTGTTGACACCCTCTCAGGCCGATGCTAGCCTCCACGTCCATCGCGTGGGGGTCGCGCGTTGGGAGGGCTGGGTGAGCGCAAGTCTTGACCTGATCGGAGCGGACGCGATGTGCAGCCTATGTCTGCCGATCGACCGCGGCAAGTTCCATAAGCGATCGAGAGGGCTCATAACCCACACCCCCCCACGGGACAGGTGTGAGTACCCAACCAAGGGGGAATCCTGATGCCAACGCCATCGTCGCTCAGCATGAGTCGCCGGCAAGCGTTATCTACTCTGGCTGGCCTGAGTGCCACAGTCATCGCAATGCCGCTCCTCCAGGCGTGTGGCGGCGGCAACGATTACCCATCCGGCGCTCCGACCCAAGCGACGTCTCAAGCGGGGGCTGGCGCCACCTCCGCGCCGACTGCCGCACCGGGCACCTCGAGCGGTCAGGCGAGCTCCGCGAATATCCCGACGCCGCGCAACCAAACCGTGATCTTCGAGCAATCCAAGACAGATATCTTCGACAGTTTCAACCCGTACATTCCCAACGGCGAGCAAGCGGCATATGGCATCACCCAAGTCTGCCGCGAGTGCATGTTCTATGCAAACTTCGAGCAGGGTAAGATTATTCCATGGCTCGCAACAAAGTACGAGTACAATCCTGACTTCTCTCAACTGACCCTTTCGCTCAACCAGCAGGCGAAATGGAGCGACGGTCATCCCTACACAGCGGATGACGTCCTGTTCACATTTGCGATGCTGAAAGAACATACGAACTTCGTGGGAGCGGCGCAGGTCACGACATTCGTGGAGGGCGCGACGGCATCCGATCCAGCAACGGTCGTCATCAGACTCAAGCAGCCAAACTCACGCTTTCACTACAACTTCATTGCCGGCATCACCCAGGACGTCATCAAAGTGGCCCCGAAGCATATCTGGGAGCAACAGGACCCGAATACGTTCCACAACAACCCACCGGTCTATACCGGACCGTATGTTCTCGATAGGGTCATCCCGCAGCAGTTCATGTTCGTCTGGAAGAAGAACCCAAACTACTGGAACAAGGCGAACTTCGATCCAGCGCCACAAAATCTCATCTGGCGGCAACTTCTTCCAGCCGATGCCTCGATGCAAGAGTTCATGCGTGGCAACACCGATATCCCATCGCTCCAGTTCCCCAATCAGGAGGCGATCAAGTCCAACGGCTACACGAACCTGCTGCAGTTACAGTTCCAGGACCCGTGTCCGCGCGGCATGTGGATGAACCAGGATTCGCCGACCGGATTGTTCGCGACCGCAGAAGGCCGCCAGGCGATGTCGTACCTGCTCAACCGCGACACGATTGCGCAGTCGATCTGGCAGCCGACCTCGGCCCCCGCCAAGTACCCGTGGGCCGGATGGGCAGCCAACGACAAGTGGAAGAATGACGATGTCCAGAAGAGGTTCGATCTGGCCTACGACCCGCAGAAAGCAGCGCAACTGCTCGATCGTATCGGCGCAACACAGCAAGGCGACTCCCGCCAATTGAACGGTAAGCCGCTTTCGATCAACCTCATCACACCGGTACCGGTGGGCGATCCTGAATATCAGATCGCGCAGTCGCTGGCGGTGAATGCCAAGCAGGTGGGTATCGATATTCAGGTCCGCAGCCTGCCCGGCTCGCCCTTCAACGACGCCTACTACACCGGTATGTACGATATGACCTCACACTGGCTGTGCGGTTCGGCGCTTGACCCGAATCAGCTGTATAGCCAGTTTGAGACCCCGCTGTACAAGCCGATCGGAGAGCGGGTGGCGTCCGGTAATTCGAACCCAACCCGCACACGCATACCTGAGCTCAACGACATTGCCACGAAGTTGGATGGTGTCAATCCGGACGATGTGAAGAACAAGGCGCTTTTCGATCAGGGCTTGGAGGCGTTTCTCAAGAACTTGCCGGCGATGCCGGTCATCCAGACAATCTATCCATTCCTTTTCAATACCACCTACTGGACCGGCTGGCCCACGCAGGACAACCGCTACAACATCTCTGCCAACTGGTGGGCGCAGTTCATGTTCGTCGTCGGCAACCTCAAACCGACGGGTCAGTAGGCATTACGTGCTTCGCCAACCCCGTCCCCAGCCACCCACGGTCTAGGAGGCAGCGTGGCGATTCAGGCCCAATCCGACATCGTAGAGTCGGTCGCTGTCGATGTCTTCGAGACAGCGGCCGCTGAGCCCGGTCTTCGGCGCGGGCGGCTGAACGCGACCCTCGCCTACGTGCTCCGACGCATCGGCCTGTATGCGGTGACGTTGTGGGGCGCGTTCACCGCTTCTTTCTTCTTCTTCCGCCTCATTCCCGGCGACCCGATTGGTTCGATCGTCGCGCAACTGGAGCAGCAGGGTCAGTACGGCGGGCAAGGAGGCTCGGAGGCGATTGTCGCCTACTACCGCACCGTCTTCGGCTTGGACGGAAACCTTTTTGATCAGTACGTCCACTACCTCAACCGCGTGCTCATTCATGGGGATTTCGGTCCATCGATCGTCAGCTATCCCGTGCCCGCAGCCGCCCTTATCCTCCGAGCCTTGCCGTGGACGCTCGGTCTGCTCGGTACGGCCACGCTGCTGGCCTGGACGGTGGGCGTGTGTGCGGGTACGTTCGTCGGGTGGGCGCGCCGCTCGCGGGTGTCGGGTGCGCTGACGAATTTCGCCCTGCTGCTCTCGCACGTGCCGGCCTATTTCGTGGCCCTGCTGTTCGTCTTCGTCCTGGCCTATCAGCACGCACTTCTGCCGGCGAACTCCGCATACGATGCGAGTCTCACGATCGACTGGGACGCGGCGTTTGTACTCAGCGTCGTCCAGCACGCGGCCATACCGGTGGCAGCCACGGCCCTTGTCGGCGCCTGCAACTGGCTCATCACGACGCGTGTTCTGGTGGTGAACCTGCTCGGCGAAGACTACCTGACGTTCGCCACAGCGAAGGGGTTACCGGCGCTTACTATCGTGTTTCGTTACGTCCTGCGTAATTCCTGGCTGCCGCAAATAACCGCCCTCGGGATCACGCTTGGGGCGGTTATCAATGGCAACGTGCTGGTGGAGCGGCTCTTCCGCTACCCGGGCGTAGGCAATCTGCTCGTCGACGCGATCCTGGTAAAGGATGTGAACACCGCGCAAGGCATCGTGTTCTTGCTCATCTTCCTGGTACTCACCCTGAACCTCGTCATCGATCTCTGTCTACCACTGTTCGATCCGCGGGTGAAGTACATCCGCTAGCCGCCCAAATCATGGGGAGGACGCAATGGGGTTTGCGCGCGTCTGGAGGAGCAGCATGAAGTTCCGCGTCGGGGTGGTTATCACCGCCGCGCTGATCGTGCTCGGCCTGGTGCATCGGCTCCTCGTTCACCTCGTGATCGGCAACACAGACCCACTCGCGACGGGCTCGTTCGCCATCTTCCTGAACCCGAGTCAGGAACATCTGCTGGGGACAGACCGTTTCGGGCGGGACGTCCTCGCGCTCGTGCTTGTGGGGCTACCGAATTCTCTGATCGTGGCGGGCATCGCAGGACTGCTGGCGACGGTCATCGGCATCGCTGTTGGTTTCACTGCCGGCTACAAAGGCAGTCGCACCGATGCAACACTACGCACCCTGACGGACATGTTTCTCGTCATCCCCACCCTGCCGTTGATCATCATCCTCGCGGCTTACGTGCAACAGGTGTCCGTACCCCAAATAGCGATGATTCTGGCTGTCTTCAGTTGGCCTTACGCGGCGCGAGTGATCCGGGCTCAGGTATTGAGCCTGCGCGAGCGTCCGTACATTGAACTGGCGAAGATGACGAACATGACGGATCGCGAGATCATTGTTGGAGACATCCTGCCCAACATGCTGCCATTCATCGGCATCGGGTTCGCCTCGTCCGCACTCGGGGCAGCGTTCGCATTGGTCGGCCTGGAGGTGATCGGCCTCGGTCCGGGCGGCAGCAACACGATGGACCTGGGCCTGCTAATCAATTTCGCACAGCAATGGGGTGTCCTCAGCCTCGGCAAGGGGGCGATCCTGGCGGCGCCGGTCACACTCCTGGTACTGCTCTTCTTTGGCGTGGTGCTCATCAACCAAGGCCTGGAAGAGTTCTACAACCCGCGCTTGCGTGGGGCGGCCTGACGGTATATGCAGACCATCTCCAGCTCTCAGCCCACGCTGGCAGGCGAGCAATCCACCCCGCTGATCCAGGTTGACGACTTGCATATTCACTTCCGTACACCGCACGGTCTCGCAC
>JBPCIO010000257.1:0-41555 GCA_051006215.1 Chloroflexota bacterium | reverse complement strand
CACCAACAAGGGGGGGGGCCGAGGAAGGGGTTCCCCGCTAGTCTTTTTCCAGGGGGACTGGGACGCGACCGTACACCCCCACAATGTTGAGCACGTGCTCACCCAGGCGCTGCGGCTATCCGCCAGTGGGCGCGACCCGCGGGTTTTGGTGACTCAGGGCCAGGTACCTGGTGGGCATGCGTTTACGCGCACGGTGTACCGGGACGCCGGGGCTCAAGTCGTGGCCGAGCACTGGCGCGTGCACGGCGCTGGCCACGCCTGGTCTGGCGGCAGTCCGGCGGGCTCATTTACGGATCCGCAGGGTCCGGATGCCAGCACGGAGATGCTGCGCTTTTTTCGAGAGCATCCGAAACGCACAACTCTGCCGTGATACGGCCGCCTCAGGCGCGACCGTCAACCCAGCTGTCCGTCCTCCATCCTCTATCCTTCATCCTTCAGATGCGGACTGTCGCTACTGGCCCGCGAGCAGCTCGACGACGGACGCCATCTGCTCCAAGAAGGCGGCGTTCACTGTGACGTATGAGACCCCGAAGGTGTCGCGGCGGCGCTTCAACTCGTCGGCCATCTCAGACGGGGTGCCGCGCAGCATCGTGAGCGAGTCATGTTTTGCCAGCGTGGCGCTGTCGGAGCCGATGAACCGCTCCATCCACGGCGGCACCTGGTCACCGACGACGAAAATGTTCATCGACAGCTCGAGCGACTCAAAGCGGCTGCCCGCCGCCTGGCGAAGGTCAGCGTGGAGCAGCGCCACTTCGTCGCGGCTGGCCAAGGGCGCAGCAGCCAGGGCAACAATGTCGGCCCTGGCTGCGGCCAGCGCCCGAGCTTGCCGACCGCCGGCGGCGATCATAATCGGCGTGTGCTGATCACCGTCGAGCTGCCGCAGGTGATCAATCGTCTGCTCAACTTGTGCGAGCCGCTGCGCGGGTGATGCGGCTGGCATACCGAGGAGCTCCATCGCCTGGCGGGCTACTTCTGGACGGCCGGTGCCGATGCCGAGCTCCAGGCGGCCCCGCGTCATCACCGCCAGACTATGCGCATCCCAGGCGGCAACGCGCGGGTGGCGAAGTGGACTCGCCAGCACGAACGTGCCGACTTTGAGCGCAGACGTCGCGCTTGCCGCCGCCGCCAGCGACGCCCACGGTGACAACAGGTGAAGCCCGTCGGGCATGAGCAGGCTCGAGTAACCCAGCGCCTCCACACGCCGCGCCAGGTTCAACCAGCGGTCCACATCGTCCTGCGGCGTACTCACCACGCCGAACCGAAAGGCACGATTGGTCATCGCATCAGAGTACGGCGTCCGGGGGAGTCGGCCCCTGACAAGCTGGAGGCGCGGGCGACCGTCGGCGCCGGCCCGGCCGGGGAACACCATCACGGCAGACGGATGAGGCTCGACGGCGACCTGGGGTTAGGAAGCTTGGTGACATCGCAGGCTGGCTAGTATATGAAGCGCTTGCACGGGCCATTTGACGTCCAACCGCTGCGCGCGCGCTCGCTGATTCTCATTCTGACGGTGATGTTGGTCGTCACTCCGGCTTCGGCGCACGCCCAGTCCGCTGACTGGTCGGCAACCTCGGTCACTACCTCCGCCAACCGGATCTTTATCCTTGGCGACGGCACGCTGTTGGTTCAGACTATTGCCAACACCCTCCTTCGCAGCGACGACGGGGCTCAAACCTTCCGCGATGTTCCTCTGCCAGCACCGTCAGGAGCGGACGCAGGCCCGCGCCCCATTGCGATAGATCCTGCCGACGCGAGCGTGGTGTATGCGGCCTCCGACGCCGGACTCACCCGCACACTCGACGGTGGCGCCACCTTCCAGGTGATCTTCGCGGCTCCCATCGCCGCGGTGAGCGCGAGCCCGGCCGATCCGCGCCTCGTCTATATAGGGGTGCCCGGGCCAGGCTCCAATCAGTTCCGCTTCCTCCGTAGCGAGGACGGCGGAGATACCTTCGCCGTCATCGCACAGCTCGAAAGTGACAATCCGGAGTGTGTGTTCGACGTGAGTCTGCTCCAGGCCGACCAGTCGCAGGTCGGGCGCGTTTTCCGCTCGACCGCCTGCCTGGCCGGCCGCGACCTGGCCAGTCCTGGCTTCAGCCAGGCGCTCGAGCGGAGCGTGGACGGGGGCCAGACATTCGGAACCGTCGCCCGGCCAGCGGGAGGCTTTGCAGCCCTGCTCGTCGGTGGCACTGGCGTCTTACCCGCTCGCTACTACCTCGCCGACACGAAGCCGTTTTCAGCCACGCCGTCCGCCGTATACCGCAGCGACGACGGGGCGGCATCCTTCACCCAGGTCTTCCAGCTCCCACCACTGGCGGCAAGCAGTTCTCAGCCCATAATCGGCGGTCTGGCCTTCGACCCGAACCGCCCGGAGCGTGTATTTGTCGGCCAGCGAAATGGCGCTACGGGTGTCGTCGTCAGCGAGGACGGCGGCGGCACGTTCACGCCCCTTGGCCGCCGCAACATCGGGCAGGTTTTTGGCCTGGCGCTGGCCGGGAACGGTTCGGAGCTGTACGCCGCCACTAGCCAGGGCTTGTTCCACCTGTCGTTTTCAGGTTCGTCGCCACCCCCCGTTCAGATTCCGGTTGTCCTCGGCCCGGTAGATTGACATAATAATACCGGCATGCCATTGCCCAAGCCGTAGAACTCTTGTTCTAATTCGGATGTGGAAGCCGCCTCGTACTCGGCTGAGCTGCATCTGCATACGTGCTATTCGTTCCTCGATGGGGCCTCGTCGCCTGAGGAGCTGGCGCTACGGGCGGTGGAGCTTGGCTACCGAGCGCTAGCGATTACAGACCATGACGGCTTGTACGGGGCGATGGAGTTTGCCCAGGCGTGTGCGGCGGTCGGGGTGCAGCCCGTTACTGGCGTCGAGCTGACCCTGGCGCATGGCTTTGTGCACGCAGACAGCGGCCCGGTCCACCTGACCCTGCTGGCCGAACGTGAGCAGGGCTATGCCAATCTGTGTCGGCTGATCACCCTTGCGCATCGCAACACACGCGCATGGGAGCCCCAGGCTACCCACCTGCCAGCGGCGGACCCGCGCCCAGCGTCACTGGATCCGGGCGACTTCAAAAACCTCACCGATGGCTTGATCGTCCTCAGCGGCTGCCGTCAAAGCGAGATTGCTCAGCTGGTCGAGCGCGAACGGTTCGAACAAGCGCAGCTGGCTGTCAGAGCCCTGGCCGACCTGTTCGGCTGGAACAATACATTCGTCGAGCTGCAGCACAACCTGGTGCAGGGTGACACCCGCCGCCTGGCGCGCCTGGCTCAACTCGCCGAGGGGCTGGGCCTGCCGATGGTGGCCACCGGCAACGTCCATTACCATCAGCGCGACCGCCACCGACTGCAAGACGCGATGGTGGCAGTGAAACGCCGCTCGACGCTCGAAAACTCGCACCGCTTGCGGCGGCCCAACAGCGAGTTCTTTCTACGGCCACCTCAGGCAGTCGCCGAGCTGTTGGCTGCGTATCCGCAGGCGATCGCCAACACGCACAAAATCGCCCAGCGCTGCGAGGCCTTCAACCTGGCCAACCATCGCGAGCTGGGGTACGACTTCCCCGACTTCACCCGCAAAGAGGGTGAGCAGCATTCGTCAGCCGATGACGTCCTGGCCGCCTTTTGCGCCCGCAAATTCGAGGAACGGTACCCGCTGGATCGAACTGACGCCGACCTGCGCTCCAGAGCCCGCAAACAAGTAGCAGCCGAGCTGCAACTGGTCGGAAAACACAAGCTGGCGGGGTTCTTTCTGATCTACCGGGACCTGCAAGAACAGGCTACCGAGGTTGCTCAGCGAGTGCGCGGCGTAGGCAGCATTCGGGGCGGCTCGGGCCTACCCCCCGGTCGCGGCCGGGGGTCGTCGGTCAGCTCGATCATCTGCTACCTGATCGGCCTCAGCCATGTCGATCCAGTCCAGAACCGGCTCTTCTTCCGACGGTTTCTCAACGAGGATTTGCAGGCGGTTCCTGATATCGATCTCGATTTTGCGCGCGACATCCGCGAGCAGCTCATTTTGCAGGTCTACCAGCGGTACGGGCACGAGCACGCTGCGCTGGTGTGCTCGTTCGCCACGTACCATTTGCGCAGCGCGGTGCGTGACCTGGGCAAAGTGCTCGGGCTGCCTGCACCGGCCATCGACAAGTTGGCCCGGCTTTCAGAAGGTGGGTCCGCCAGCTCGGTCCGTCGTGAGCTGGCGACCCTGCCCGAGTTTCAGGGCCAGGCCGAAGGGCCGATGTGGGCGCACTTGATGGACCTGTCCGAACAAATCGACAGCTTTCCCAGACACATCGGCCAGCACGTTGGCGGCATGATCATCTCGTCGCGCCCGGTCGTCGAGCTGGTGCCGGTCCAGTCGGCCTCGATGAACGGACGCTACATCTGCCAGTGGGATAAGGATTCTTGCGACGACGCGCGGTTCATCAAGATCGACTTTCTGGCTCTTGGAATGCTCTCACTCGTGGAAGAGTGTCTGGAGTTGATCTGGCAGTGCCGTTCGGAAAAACTCGATGTGAGCACGATCGCGTATGACGACACGGCTGTCTACGACGCCATTTGTCAGGGCGACACGGTCGGCCTGTTCCAGATCGAAAGCCGAGCTCAGATTCAGATGCTCACCCGCACCCAGCCGCGCAACCTGGACGATCTGGCGGTCCAAGTGGCCATCGTGCGGCCGGGCCCCATCGTCGGCGGCGCAGTCAACCCATATGTCCGGCGTCGAGAGTTGTTGCGGGAAAATCCGCACTACATTCCCCGCGCCGACCATCCATTGCTGGACGATCTGTTGAAGGACACGCTTGGCATCGTGCTGTACCAGGACCAGGTGCTCGAAGTTGCCATCGAGATGGGCGGGTTTTCTCCAGGTCAGGCAGACCAGTTTCGCCGCTCGATGAGTCGAAAGCGGTCGAGACAGGCGATGGAGCATTTTCGATCTGACTTTATTCATGGAGCGGACAAGAAAGGGGTCAAGGCCCGTCAGGCTGGCGATATCTTCGACAAGCTGTGCGCGTTTTCTGAGTTCGGGTTTCCCAAGAGCCATGCTTACGCGTTCGCCGTCTTGGCCTATCAGTCCGCCTGGCTACGGCACTACTACGCGGCCGAGTACTACGCGGCGCTGCTCAACAATCAGCCGATGGGTTTTTACGCGCCGCACGTGCTGATCGGTGACGCCCGGCGGCACGGGCTGCAGGTCTTACGCGTGTCGATCAACAGCAGTGGTGCACGCTGCCTGCCGGTGACGCCTGAGCACATCTTGCTCGGTTTTGAGACTGTGCGCGGGATTGGTGAAGATCTGGCCAAAGCGATTGTGGCCGAGCGGGAGGTGAACGGCCCGTTCCGTTCGCTGCCGGATCTGCTGCGCCGCACGAACATGCCGCGCACCGCGGCCGAGCACCTGATCAGTGTGGGCGCCCTGGCCGAATTCGGTCTTGGGCGGCGCGAGTTGTTGTGGCAGATTGGACTGCTCGTTCCGAGCTCGGTCAAAAGCCATGCCCGGCAACGCCAGCAGTCACTCGCGTTGCCGACGGACCAGGACATGGTCCGACTGAAGGATATGACCGACTGGGAACGGATGGTGGCCGATTACGGATTGCTCGGCCTTTCGCCTAGCTATCACCCACTGGCGCTTCTGCGGCGGGATCTGCCATCCGACGTCCTCGACGCGGAGCAGGTGCGTGCAAGTCACGATGGTGTCCGCGTACGAGCCGCCGGCATGGTTGTGTGTCGCCAGCGGCCCGGTACCGCCAAAGGCTTCGTCTTCCTGTTGCTGGAGGACGAGACGGGCCTGGTCAACGTCGTCGTTCGGCCAGATCTGTACGAAGCTCAGCGCAGCACCATTCGCGGCGAGCCGTATCTGTGTATCGAGGGTACCGTCCAATTGCACTCGGGGACGCTCAACTTGATAGCAAGCAAAGTCACTCCGCTTGCCCAGATCTCCGTCGACACGGCGGTTCTTGACCGAGTAACCGCCGCGCCGCGCGCCCCCGAGCGGAACAGCGTGCCTGGTAACCCACACGACAAACGCGAAGCAGCCTCAGTCGAGTTAGCCATGGCTACCCCCGCTAGCCGCAACTTTCACTAGTTGATTGCCTGCGGTGTAGGATTCGTGTGTGTGACTCCCGCACCCCTGGAGCGCGTCAACCCGCCGCTGATCGCCGATGAGCGCACCATGCTGGATACCTGGTTGGACTACCATCGGGCTACTCTGCTGATGAAGTGCGCAGGGCTGACGGAAGCGCAGTTGAAGTTGCGCGCTGCCGAGCCGTCGACTCTGTCGTTGCTCGGCCTCGTGCGCCACATGACGGAGGTGGAGCGGAATTGGTTCCGCCGCCGCATCGCGGGTGAAGATGCGCCGCCTGTCTACTACACCAAAGAACGGCGGGACGACGACTTCGATGCTGTGGATGAGGCCGATCCAGCCGCCATGTTCGCCGCCTTCACGGCCGAAGTCGAGCGCTGTCGGAAAATCGCGGCGGGGGTCAGCCTCGAGGCGGTGGCTGCGAACACCTCGAACGACGGGCGGGGCGATTTCTCGGTACGGTGGATCTACGTGCACATGATCGAGGAGTACGCTCGCCACAACGGTCATGCAGATCTGCTGCGCGAGCGAATCGACGGGGCCAAGGGGCTCTAGCCCATGGATGTCCTGAGTGACTTCACCGCGGCGCTGGCCGACGGGCGTGTCGACGTGGTCGACCTCACTGCGCCGCTCTCCGACCAGACGCCGATTTTGCAGCTTCCACCACCGTTTGCAAATACGCAGGGCTTCGCGTTGGAGGAGATCAGCAACTACGATGCGCGCGGGCCGGGCTGGTACTGGAACAACTTTTCGGCGGGCGAGCATGTCGGGACCCACTTTGACGCGCCGGTGCACTGGATCACGGGCCGCGACGGCAAGGACGTGTCGCAGGTTCCTGCCCGACAACTGATCGGTCCGGCCGTACTGATCGACAAGAGCGCGGAATGCGCGAGCAATCCGGACTTTCTGCTCGAGGTCAGCCATGTCGAGGAGTGGCAACGTCAACACGGGCCCCTGCCGGCCGGCGGGTGGCTGCTGTTTCGCACGGGTTGGGACAGCCGAGCGCATGATCAGACCGCATTCCTGAATGCCAATGCAACCGGGCCGCACACGCCGGGTGTCTCCGTCGAGCTAGCCCGGTGGCTAGCGGACGAGGCGCCCGTCATTGGATTCGGAGTAGAGACGGTTGGCACCGATGCCGGAACGGCGCACAGCTTCGAGCCGGCGTTTCCCTGCCATCAGTACTTGCTGGGGGCGGGCAAGTATGGGCTGACACAGCTGGCTAACCTGGCGCGGCTGCCGCCGACGGGTGCGGTGCTGATCGCGGCCCCGCTGCCCATCGTGCGCGGCTCGGGCAGCCCAGCCCGGGTGCTGGCGCTCGTTCCGCGCTAGCTAGGAAGCCAGGACGGGTGCTGGTCTCCGAAGCAGTCGGACGCGCGCTGGCTCGGCGCTGCGCTCCGAACAGCATGTTCGGAGTGATCGGCAGCGGCAACTTCACGATCACCAACGCCCTGCTCGCCGGCGGCGTTGGATTCGTCGCCGCGCGCCACGAAGGTGGAGCAATCTGCATGGCCGGGGCATACGCTCAGGTGAGCGGTCGGGTCGGCCTATGTAGCGTGCATCAAGGGCCCGGCCTGACCAATACCATGACCGGGCTGACCGAGGCGGTTAAGAGTCGAACGCCGCTGCTGCTGCTTGCCGCTGACACAGCCGGTTCGGCGATCCGATCGAATTTTCGCATCGCCCAGGATCAGCTCGTAACGTCGGTCGGCGCCGTGGCGGAGCGTCTCCACTCTCCTCAGACCGCGGTGGTGGATGCGCTGCGGGCGCTGCGGCGAGCCGAGGTCGAGCGGCGGCCGGTGGTACTCATGCTGCCGCTGGATGTCCAGGGTTCGGCATGCTCAGACGGGATCGATCTTCCGGCCGAGCTCCCGCGAGTCCGACCAGCACGTCCGTCTCTAAGCGCCATCGCCGAAGCGGCGGATGCGTTAGTCCGGGCCCAGCGGCCGCTGATCATCGCTGGCCGTGGAGCCCGGGTAGCGATGGCCCGCGAACCCCTGGAACGGCTGGCCGACGTGCTGGGCGCGCTGCTTGCGACATCCGCGGTGGCCAACGGGCTGTTTGCTGGCAACCCGTGGGCACTCGGGATCGCGGGCGGCTTCGCTTCGCCCACCGCGGCCGACCTCATCTCCGAAGCCGACGTCGTGCTCGGCTCGGGAGCCGCGCTGAACATGTGGACCACTCGCCACGGGCGGCTCTTGAGCCCGGATGCCACGATCATCCAAGTCGACCACGACGCTGAGGCGATTGGAGCCCACCACCGCGTGGATATTGCGGTTGTCGGCGATGCCGCGGAGGCGGCGCAAGCGCTCATTGCAGAGCTCGGGCGACGGGAGTGCGCCGGTTCCGGGTGGCGGAGTCCAGTGCTCGCCGATCGCATCCGCAACGCCGCCTGGCAGTCACAACCGTACACTGACGCCGGCGACGAGGCCCACATTGATCCACGCACGCTATCGGCTGCACTTGACGAGGTGCTGCCAGCCGAGCGGACCCTGGCGATAGATTCCGGCCACTTCATGGGTTATCCCGCCATGTACCTGCGGGTACCTGACGAGCGGGCGTTCGTGTTCACCCAGGCCTTTCAGGCTGTAGGGCTCGGCCTGTCGAGCGGCATCGGTGCAGCGGTTGCACGGCCGGATCGGCTCACGGTGGCGGCGCTCGGCGACGGTGGCGCCTTGATGGGGCTGGCCGACCTGGAGACTGTCGCACGGCTAGGCCTGCACATGCTCATCGTGATCTATAACGACGCCGCGTACGGCGCGGAGGTGCACCATTTTGGGCCGCATGGTCACCCGTTGGAGATTGTCCGCTTTCCGGACGTCGACTTCGCAGCGCTGGGTCCGGCGGTCGGCCTGCGGGGCGCGACGGTTAGGACCCGGAGCGACCTGCAGGCGGTAGCCGACTGGTTGGCCAGCGGCGACCCGCCTGGCATGGTGGTGGATGCCAAGGTCGTGCCGACCGTCGTCGCCGAATGGCTGGAAGAAGCCTTTCGCGGCCATTAGCGCCTGAGGTCGACCAAGCCGGGGGAATTTGCTCCGAGCTGTCTCGCGTCAGGTCCCGCTCTGGCGCAGGCGCACCAGCGCCAGGCCGAGCGCCTGGATACCTGCCCGCATCTCCGATTCGGAGGGTTCCCGGTCGCGAGAGAGCGGCAGGCCGTAGCGCGCCGCAGCCGCTGGACCTTCACGCCGAACCAGATCAGCGAAGAAGGGCAGCACGTCACTTGGCGCGTTGCTCGCGTTTGCGGTGGCGGAGTGCCATGCGCCCTCCACCAGCACGTGGACTGGTGCATCGTCGCGCAGATTGCGCCACCAGGGACTGTGGGTAAAAATCAGCAGGTCAGCTCCGTCCCGCTGATAGCCAGCCGGAATTTCGATCCGCCGACCCGACTTGCGGCCGCTAAAGCGGATGAGCATCAGCCGCGGGCCGATACGGCGCGCGCCGAAACGCGTTTGCAACAGACGCGACATGATCGGATTGACCAGGTAGCGGAACAGCGCCGCTGGCGGTTTGCGGACTTTTGGGGGGTGGTCGTCTCGGAAGGGCGTACCGGTGAGCGGCGGTTCGGGTTGCACCGGGGTCATGTGGACCCGCCTCCGGCTTCCATGCCGATCCCCCACATGCGCTCGAGATCGTGCCGCGAGTAGTACTGGAAGGCCATGAGTGTGTGGGTACGAACGATGCCCTGGATGGCGGCCAGGCGCACGGGAACCACCTCGCCCATCTGCTCGTACTTGGCGACACGCACAATGGCCACAAGGTCGTACTCACCGCTGACAGAGTAAACCTCGGCGACATCGGGCAGGTCGGCCAGGGCCTCGGCGGCGGACGCGGTCTGGCCTCGCTCGGTGTGGATCAAGACGATCGCGGTGATCATGGCTGCCTACGCAGACTATCAGGTGGATGTGTGCAGTGTGCGGGTATGGAGACGACGCGTTCGGCGTCTACTGGTCGAGCAACGTATATTGGAAGCGAAACGACACCAGAAGAACGCCTGGAACAGTTGGGCCACGCCCTTCCCCCGACACCAAAATCGATCGCCAACTACGTTGGTGCTGTCCGAACGGGCAACCTGCTGTACCTATCCGGTAAAGGCCCCGATCTGGTGGGTGGACGGCATTGGCTGGGAAAGCTCGGTGCTGAGCTCACGACTGAGGAAGGCTATACGGCGGCCCGCGATTGCATGCTCAACCTCCTGGCGGTTGTCCGCGACGAGCTTGGCGAACTTTCACGCGTCCAGCGCATCGTCAAGCTGCTGGGTATGGTCAATTCAACGCCCAACTTCGACGAGCAGCCCAAGGTGGTCAACGGCGCCTCCGACTTGCTGGTCGACATCTTCGGCGATAGGGGCCGCCACGCGCGCTCGGCCGTCGGCATGCAATCTCTGCCAGGCGGCATTCCGGTGGAGATCGAGATGATTGTCGAGGTCGCCGAATAAGCTGCTACGGGAGGCGCGCCACGCACATCTCAGGCGCTGACTGCGGCGGCCCGATCCCGCCATTCCAGGAGGTGCCGGATAGGGCTAAGATCGAACGGTGCGCCCAGGCCGTAGATGACCTGCGTCGCGCCCACCTTGACCCAGTCGTCGGCACGATCGATCGACTCGGCGTTGATGGGCGCGATCCTGGCTATGCTGGCTGGATCGCGCCCGAGTTGCCGGCACCAGTCGTTGAGCACTTCATTCTTGGCGCCCCAGGTCTGCGCGTCGCCGAAACCGTGCCATAAGTCTGCGTAGCGTGCGGTGATGCGCAGGGTCATTTTCTCGCCGCCACCGCCGATCAGGATCGGGATTGTGCCGCGGACCGGTTTCGGCACGTCCTTCTCCCAACGCTCTTTGATGATTGCGAGTCCCCGTTCCAGGCTTCGCAGTCGATCGGCGGCCGTTCCGAAGTCGTAGGCGTACTCGTCGTAGTCGCGCTGCGCCCAGCCGCCACCGAGGCCAAGGATCAATCGGCCGCCGGTCGCGTGGTCCAGCGTTCGGGCCATGTTCGAAAGCAACGCTGGGTTGCGGTAGCCCATAGACAACACGAGTGTGCCGACCTGGGCGCGGCGTGTTTGCGGGGCGATCGCCGCGAGGCTGGTCCAACCCTCGAAGTGGTCCCCGTTCGAGTCGCCGTACAGCGGGAAGAAATGGTCCCAGTTCAGGATCATGTCCACGCCCATCTCGTCCGCCGCAAGCCAGGCGCGCCGATAGTCTTCGAACGACGTGTGCTGAGGGTGAAGCTGTACGCCGACTTTGAACGTGCTCATCGCACACATGCTAGCGACCGCCCAACGCCGGGCGCATCAACGGATATGGCCGATGCTCAGCTCATCGCACACGCGATTCAGCACCGCTTGATCCTCGGCGGACTGGTGGAACTGGGCATATTCGAGACACCACAGAAGTTGGAGCAGCGGTCTCCGGGCTTCGTACCCGTCTGCCACCGGCGCGACCTCAAGATAGCCTTCGCGCAGGGCGGCCCCGGCGGACAGTCTCCATAACTCGAGACGGGCCAGGTCGGACTCGCCTGTGCCGGCCCACGCGCTCTCGAAATCCAGAACGCCCGTCAACTCTGGCAAGTCATCGCGGAGTTCAAATACCAGGTTGTGGGAGTTGAGGTCCTCGTGGCAAGCGTTGGAGTCGAGGTGCCGTTGAACAGATGCGCTCGCGATTCGAGCAACTCCAGCATGAGTTCCAGAAAGCGCGGAGTGGTGAGCCGTTGACGGGCTCTGCGTTGAAGCGCGACAGCCAGCGTAGGCGTCGGGTCAATCACCAATCCGTCGCCGCCGATTTGACCAAAGCCAGTGAACGGTAGTCTATGGAGTTGACCGGCTGCCTGCCCGATCTGACGTTGAGCTGCCAGCCTTGCCTCAGACGGTAGGCGTGGGTAGAGCTCCGTCCAGGTTGTCCCAGGCAGGTACGTCACTATCAGGTATTCCCACGGCCACCTCTGGCGGCTGACATCGACTGCCACCACCTCAGAGGTCGGCACAGAAGTCTGGCTACGCACCCGCTGCGTAATAGCGGCCATAACCTCGAAGTGGCGGTTGGGCCTTTCGCCTGGCTCCTCCAGCTTTACGATGAGCTGCAGTGCGGGGCCCTGCGTCTGGACACTGGCGACGACATGCTTCTCGCGGCGCACATACCAGTGATTCACTCGTACCGTGGTGCGAGCGCCAAGCACGTCGCGCACGATGTCACTGATGGCTGTTTCGCTGGCCAACGCTGGTGAGCTCATGCGAACGCCAGATGTCGTCGGATGGGCACGGCCAGAGGCACGACCGAGAGCGTGAACGCGGCCATCGCGGCGAAGGTCAGTCCGAGCCCCACGTGATCGGCGAGGAGCCCGTAGCCCAGCGCTGCCACAGCCGCGGCGCATTGGGTGGCGGTGTAATACACGCCGTAGCCGACACCCCGGTTGCCGTGCGGAACGAATGCGGCGACCGCCGCATATAGGACGGATGTGGTCCCGTTCAGGCCAAAGCCGAGAATCGCGGCCACCCCGAGTGAGGTTTCAAGTGGGCCCCACGCCAGCCCGCACAGAGCCAGGGCGGTCATCGTCTCGGTTGCGAGTACCACGGCAAACCCGCCCAGATGGTCACCCAACGGCCCACACGCGAGTTTCCCCAGGGCGCCGCCGGCGAATACGACTGCGAACAACACGCCGACATCGGTACTACCCAAGCCCCGCGTGGCCAACACGAACGGCAGAAACGTCAGCGCCGCCGTGCGGGTGGTGGCGTCGAGCATACCGACCGTGGCCAGGAGCGCGAAGCTCCGCGGCAGACCGAATCGGCGCCAACCGCTGGTTGACGTAGCCCGCGCTGCGTTGGCGCCCAAGGGGCGGACCCACTTGCCGGCCAGGCCAAACACCCCCGAAAACACCAAGCCAAACAGCCCGAGACCGACCAGGGTTGCGCGCCAGCCGAGCGTTGGCGCCACCACAACAACAAGGCCTGGGGCTGCCAGCTTGCCAAGGTCCCCGGCAAAGTTGAGCGTGCCAATGGCAAGTCCCCGCCTCCGACCGTCGTAGGCGCGGGCGACCAGTGAGGCTGCTAACGGATGTTGGACGTTGCCGCCGACGCCGGCCAACACGGCCACTCCGAGCAACATCGGCAAGCTCGTCGCGGCAGCCATCGCCGCCAGTCCCGTGGCCACCCAACCGTTGCCCCAGGCGAGCAGGACGTACTCGCTCCAGTGCTGGCCGAGGAGTCCCGCCGGCAGCTGGAGCACGGCGCTACTTCCGGCGAAAGCGGCGTTGACCAGGCCGATCTCGGCGTACGACAGCCCGAGGTCGGTTGCGATGAATGGCAGCAGCGGGTACAGCACGTAAAAGAAGGCATCGTTACAGGCGTGGACAGCCGCGGCCGCCATGAGCACGCGCCAGGCCGGCCGAGTTTCGCCTGGCCGAGTGTCCGGTTCTTGGATTGCGTCGAGGCGCACCAGCTCCGCCATGCCACACCTCCTGCACCCGCGAACGAGGTGGGCGTCCATACTGTAGGGTCGCCTGCAAACTGAGTCTACTCAGGCGAGCTTGCCAGGTCGGACACACCCCAGCGGATATGCTGACCGCGGTGACTTCTCAGATGCGGGCTGCCCGGCTATACGGGCCGCGCACGCTCCAGATCGACGATGTTCCGGTGCCAGAGCCTGGCCACGGCGAAGTGCGCGTGCGCGTGAGGGCCGTCGGTTTGTGCGGCTCGGACCTGCATTACTACTGCGACGGCCACATCGGCGAGAGCACCCCCGCCGCACCGCTCATCCTGGGCCACGAGTTCGCCGGCAGCATCGAGGCTGTCGGGCCAGGTGTGGACGGCCTGGGCCAGGGCCAGCCGGTGGCGATCGACCCAGCCATTCCCTGCGGAGTGTGCGAGACGTGTATCGAGGGCCACCCCAACCTCTGCCCCAGCGTGCGCTTCGCGGGAACTCCGCCCATCGACGGTGCGTTACGCGAGCGGCTCGTCTGGCCCGCGCGACACGTGATTCCGCTGCCCGAGGGCATGCCCCCAGACGTGGGAGCGGTCCTGGAGACGCTGGGCGTGTGCCTGCACGCGCTGGGTCTGGGTCACGTCCGACTTGCCGACCGGGTGGCTGTCCTGGGCGCTGGGCCAATCGGACTGCTCATCGTTCGGCTGGCGAAGCTGTCGGGCGCGGTCGAAGTCTTCGTTACCGATCGTAATCCGACGCGTTTGGCTGCCGCGCGTGCCCAGGGTGCTGATGTGACCATCGACGTGGGCGTCGAGGATGCGGTGGCCGCGATCAGGCGCCTGACGGGTGGCCGGGGCGTCGACGTCACTTTCGAGGCCGCCGGGGCGCTCGAAACGCCCCAGCAGGGCGTAGATGTTCTGCGTCCGGGCGGCACGCTGGTCATCGTCGGCATTTGCCCCGACGACCGCATCCCGTTAGCCGCCGCCACCGCGCGGCGCAGGGGCGTGACCATCAAGCTCAGTCGGCGCATGAAGCACGTCTACCCGCGCGCCATCGCGCTGGTCCAGCACGGCCTGGTCGATCTCGAGCAGATCATCAGCCACCGCTATCCGCTGACCAGCACAGCCGAGGCATTCGAGCACATCGCCAAACCTGCAACCGACGCGCTCAAGGTCGTCGTCGAACCCTGAACCACGTCATGCGTCTGTGACCAGATTGAGGATGCGTCCCGGCACATACACCACGCGTTTGAGCTTGGTTTGGTCGAACACCTCGGCGGCAGCCTCGACGTCTCGAGCGGCGTGCAGCGCCTCAGCCTGGCTGGCTTGTCGCCCAAGCTGGACCAGCCCACGCGCGCGGCCGTCAATCTGGATGGCAACCCCGACCGTTGCGACCTCGAGGGCTGCTGGATCGGCGATGGGGAACGCCTGTTGGTGGATAGAAAATGGCTTGCCGAGTGGGGCCATAGCTCCTCCGTAATGTGTGGCGCAAACGGAGCGAGCATCAGCAGCAGCCCGGTTACCTCGTCCTCGTGCACTCCTGGCGCTCCTGCAGTGAATTCAGGTACGTCATGAGCGCCGCGATGGCAGTGTTGTATCGCAGGCTGCTGAGATCCTCCGTCACCTGATGGATCGCGCGGTGCAGCACGCGACGGGACTCGAGTGGTGGTGGTTCCGTCGAAAGCCGACCGACGTTCGACACCAACTGGTTCCAGACACGGCCCAGGAAGCGGCCTATGCCGGCGATGCCGAGGTCGCTGAACTGCCCACCCTGCTCGTAGGGTCCGACGAAGACGAGATACATCCGGAGGGTGTCGGCGCCAAGTCGATCGAAGTAGCCATCGGGGTTCACGACGTTGCCCCGACTCTTGCTCATCTTGGCGCCGTCCTTGGTCAGAAGGCCGTGCGCCCGAAAGTTAGTGAATGGCTCCTCGAAGGGCAGGTGGCCGAGGTCGTGCAGGGCCATGCTGACGAACCGACTGTAGAGTAGGTGTAAGACGGCGTGTTCCTCCCCGCCGATGTACATGTCGACTGGCAGCCAGGTTGCGGTCAACTCTGGATCGAACGGCCGGTCGTCGAGCGCGCTCGAAGGGTAGCGCAGGTAATACCAGGACGAGTCCAGGAAGTTGTCCGCCACGTCGGTCTCCCGCCGGGCCGCGCTGCCACAGCTCGGGCGGACGGTTCTGACAAATGACGGCACCTGCCCGAGCGGTGATGAACCTGGCCCACGCGGCATCTAATCCTGGACGGCGGGTAGAAGCACCGGGAGCTGATCTTCAGGCACGGCGACGGAGCCGCAGCGTTCGCAGTGGATGATCGGAATTGGCGCACCCCAGTAGCGCTGACGAGAAACTAGCCAATCGCGCAGTCGGTACTGGATCGTGCGGCGCCCGATGCCGGAGTCCTCGAACCACCGCCGGACGTGCTGCCGGTCTACCAGGTCGAGCGTGTCGCGGATCGGCAGACCGAAGGCGGTTGCAAACTCGCAGTCGCGCGTGTCGTGGGCTGGCACCCCCATGATTGCGCCCGTGCCGTGTGAGGCCAGTACGTAGTCTGCAATCCAGATCGGCACCCGCTCGCCGTTGGCTGGATTGACGGCGTAGGATCCGGTGAAACGCCGCTCTTCGCGTGGGCCGCCTGGCGCCGGTCCAGATCAGACTTCGAGCGGGTCCGCATACAGTACGCCTGGACCTCAACGCAGCGCTCGGGCTGTGTTACCTGTTGGACCAGCGGATGCTCGGGCGCGAGCACGACGTATGTCATTCCGAACACGGTTTCAGGCCGCGTCGTAAAGACCTCGACCTGCACATCCCGCATGCCTTCGACGGGGATGCCAAATTGGAGTCCATCGGAGCGCCCGATCCATTTGCGCTGGGCGGTCTTGACGTGCTCGGACCAGTCGAGGTTATCCAGGTTGGTGAGCAAACGCTCGGCATAGGCGGTGATGCGGAGGAACCATTGCTCCAGCTCGCGCTGCTCCACAGGCATGTCGCAGCGCTCGCAGCGGCCGTCTATGACCTGCTCGTCGGCCAGCACCGTGCGGTCCGCAGCACACCACGTAACTGCCGCTTTCCGCCGCACGGCAGGCCAGCGTGAAGAGCTGCACGAAATCCACTGTGTCCAGTGGTAGTAGCGCGGATCAGTCGTAATCACCTCGTGGCTCCAGTCCACGCGGAAACCGGTACGCTTGAGTTGGCTCTCGCGAAGCGCTCGACGTTGTCGGCGGTGAGCAGCCTGGGATGGACGCCACGCTTGATGGCGAAATTCTCGCTATGGATGCCGAATGCGTCGAAGCCCATCGGCTCGAACACCGCGTGACCCCGCATTGCCTGGAAGCGCCCGTAGATGTCGGCGCCGCTGTAGGCGTACAAGTTCCCGACGTGCAGTCCCTCGGCTGAGGGATACGGAAACATCATCAGGTTGTAGAACGGCCGTTTGGGATGGGTCAGGTCAGCTTCGTAGATCCTGGTGCGGTCCAAACCCTCTGCCAGTGCCGCTCGATGGTTGACGCGTCGTATCGGACCCCGTGCCGACTGGCTGGCGGTTCGCGCCGCTGAGTGTCGTCTAGCGTCATCTGCCTCTCCTTGCCACCCGGTCGAGAGATCGGACCGGGCGCCAGACAAAAAGAACGCCCCCAGACCTGCTGGGCGCGCTCTACTCGAGCGCACGTCCACCACCCGTTGGCCTTGCGATCCAATAGCCCGCGTCGACGTCCGACGCACTGCACAGACCCGTCCGGGTTCACCTTCGTTACAGGCCGAAGAACAAGTCGTCCTCGGCTGGAGGAGGTGTGGGGCCACGCACGAGCTGAAAATTCTCGCGACCAAAGAGTTCTTTGAAGATGGCCGGTGGCAGGCGCATGAAGAACTGCTCCTGGCCCATCTGGGTTTGGTGCGCTGCCAGCGCGCTACGCTTCACGTCGATGTACTCGCCGATGTCGACGGTCGTCGTTACTCGGTCGTCTGAAACCCCGAATGTCGGGACAGCATCGCCCCCGTCTTCGGTCGTCGTGGCGAAGGGTGGTTCTATGCCGGCCTCGCGCAGCAACTCGCCGAAGCGTAAGAACCCTGAGCGTGGAATCACCGCGTAGTACAGCTTGCCTGCTGACCAGGCTGCGCCCAGCTCGGGGAAACGCGTGGGGTCGCTGGCGGCGTCGAACGCCGCGACGGCCACCTGGTGCGCTCGGATGTGGTCGGGGTGGCCGTATCCACCGTTTTCGTCGTACGTCACGACGACGTCCGGGCGTTCCTCGCGTATCAGTCGCACGACCTTGCCTACTGCCTCATCCATGTTGGCCTGGTGGAAACTGGCGGGGTTGTCATTGTCGGAGGTGCCCTGCATGCCTGAGTCTCGGTACCCGAGTTTGGCGAGGCGCTGGATACCGAGGATGCGGACCGACTCGTCCAGCTCACGGGCTCGCACTTCAGCCAGGTTGGCCGGCGTTGCCAGCGCAGCGTCGCTGATCTCGCCGACGGCACCGTCGGTGCAAGTCACCAGCACGGTGCGGTTACCTTGCGCGGCGTAGCGAGCCAGGATGCCGCCGGTGCCGAGGCACTCGTCGTCGGGATGAGCGTGCACTGCCATGAGCACGCGAGCGTTACGAGACAAAAGAGTGATCCATCTGGCTACAGGGTAAAAGACGGCTTTGCTATGCTGCGGCGGTTATGGCACACGTCGAGGCGATCCACGTTGCAGTGAGCGCCGGCACACCCATGCAAGCCATGTCCGAAGTCGAGGCCGTTGCCGGGAGGGGCCTGGCCGGCGACCGGTACTCGAGTGGTCTGGGCTTCTACTCCTCCCGCCCGACTGATCCTGGCGCCCGCGAGGTCACGCTGATCGAAGCCGAAGTCCTGGATCAGCTGAGCGCTGAGCACGGGATCGTGCTGAGTGTTGCTGAACACCGCCGCAACCTGACCACTCGCGGCGTGCAATTGGATGGGCTGCTTGGTCAGCGCTTCCGGATTGGCGAAGTGGTGCTCGAGGGCGTCAAAGACTGCCCACCGTGCGAACACCTGGTGCAGCTCGTTCACAAGCCGGTGTTGGAGCCGCTCGTCAACCGCGGTGGTCTGCGAGCGCGGGTCGTGAAGACCGGGACCATCCGCCTCGGCGATACAGTCGTCCAGGAACAGATCGGCCAGCTGGCCTAGGTGCGCTCAGGGTGGCGTGGCTGTGAGCCGAACGGCGACCACGTGCGCCTGGGCTGCGCCGATCGCGGCCCACGGCTGCGGGTGACTGGCGGATCCGAGCCGCTCGAGGGCCTCCTCGGCGGTCATGCCTGAGGCGACTAGCTCCTGGCCGGCGCTGCGAATGGCGCTGGCTATCTCCCGCGTTACCTCAGCGTAGGCGCGCCCTAGCGCCCCACGACTGTCCAGCACTGTACGCGGCACACCTAGCTTGTGCAGGTCGCTGCGCAGCCGGCCGAACGGGTACGCGCTCCGCGGCAGAAGCACAAGCCGTTCCTCGAGCGCTTTACGACTGGCCAGCTCGTTCTGGATCGAGAGCAGCAACCCGTTGAGTGTGCCGGCCTTGCCCGCCCGGCGCAGCTCGCCAATCACGGCCGGCGCGTCAACTTTTTGCACTTCAGTTTCGAACAACCCGGTGCCAAGGCGACACAGTGCGCCATCCACGCCCGCCCCCAGACGGTAATAGCGTTCGATCGCTTCGATCCCGGTTAGCCGCTCCAGGTCACAGGACTCCAACCGCGCGAGCGCGCGTGCCGCCGCCCAGCCAGGCAAGGGCTCGAAGAACGAGCGCGGGTCGAGTGGCAGCAGCAGCGTCGGTAGCTCAGGCTCGGCGACGAGCGCGGCGTGATTGGCTGGGTGGACCGGCGCCACGAACCGCCCGTCGCGTAGCTGGACCGCTGCTGACGCCGCGAGGCCGAGTGCGTCCCGAGCGCCAGCCAGGGCCGAGTCGAGCGAGCGGAGCTCGGCGGTGAGCAGGTGTTCGAGCGTTGCCGTGCTCACCTGACGTGCTGAAGCGGTCTCCAGCGACCACTTGAAGTCGAGTGGCTCTAGGATCAGGAGGCCAGCCTCAGGCCAGGTCCGCAACGCATCCGCGTGTGGCAATCCACTACGCAGCACTTCCGCCATCAAGGTTGGCGTCTGGGCGAGCACGATCAGGTGGTCCTCAGGGCCGAAGTGATCGCGAGCCAGGGCGCCGGCGACGTGCTCCCATTGCGCACCGATGTGCTCACTGGCACGGCCCCAATCGCCGATATGCCACACCAGGCGGCCAGTCAGGGGACTCGTGCGGGTCAGACGCGACGGCGGCCCGTACAGCCCGCGTCGCCGCTGTCGCGCGCCACCGCGGTTTGCGTCTACGGGCGGTTCGTGGGTCATGGTCAGGACTCAGTATTCATCACTTGGGTACAACGGAGGCGTGCTGAATTATCTCGACTGGGAATTCTCGCCTGAGCAATTGATGATCCAGAGCGTAGTGCGCGAGTTTGTCGAGCGCGAGGCGCAGCCGCTCATCAACGACTCTTTCGAGAAGGGCGAGTTTCCCCGCCGGCTTATCCCGCGGCTGGGCGAGCTCGGAGTACTGGGACCCACGATCCCGGTGTATGGCTCGGACCTCGACTACACCAGCTACGGCGTGATCTGCCAGGAGCTCGAGCGGGGCGACTCGGGGTTGCGCAGCTTCGTTTCTGTGCAGGGCAGCCTGGTGATGTTCCCCATCTCAGCGTATGGCTCGGACGAGCAAAAGGCGCGCTATCTGCCTGGACTGCACTCGGGACAGCTCATCGGTTGTTTCGGGTTGACCGAGCACGAGCACGGCTCCGATCCAGGCGGCATGGAAACGCGTGCGGTTCGCGACGGCGATAGCTATGTCCTGAACGGGGCCAAGATGTGGATTACCAGCGGCAACCTTGCCCAGATCGCCCTGGTCTGGGCTCAGGTGGCCGAAGACGGCAAGGACACGGTGCGCGGGTTTCTCGTGGAGACCGACACGCCCGGGTTTCAGGCCAACGAGATCAAGCACAAGCTGAGCCTGCGCGCGTCGGTTACGAGCGAACTGGTGCTCCAGGACGTGCGCGTGCCTTCGACGTCGATGCTGCCGGGCGTCAAGGGCCTGCGGGGGCCGTTGTCGGCGCTCAACGAGGCGCGTTTCGGCATCGTCTTCGGCGTCGTGGGCGCCGCGATGGCGTGCTACGAGTCGGCGCTCCCGTACGCGAAGCTGCGCGAGCAGTTTGGCCGACCGATCGGCGGATTCCAACTGACGCAACACAAGCTGGTGGATGCGCTGCAGGGCATCTGCCAGGGTCAGTTGCTGGCGTACCAGCTGGGGCGCCTCAAAGACACCGGACGGCTGCGACCGGCACAGGTGAGCCTGGGCAAGCGCGCCAACGTGTCGATGGCGCTGGACGTCGCCAGGAGCATGCGCAGCGTGCTGGGCGGTAACGGCATCAGCCTCGAACACCCAATCTTCCGCCACATGGTCAACCTGGAATCCGTCTACACCTACGAAGGCACGCACGAGATCCACACGCTAGTGGTCGGCTTAGACATCACCGGACTAAGTGCATATTCAGGATAGGGGTAATTCTATAAGCGAGATAAAGACGATTTTATAGTCGTGGGCTGCGGCCCCCTCCCCAGGGCTACTCGCCCTGGACCTCGCGTCCAGGTGAATTCGGAAGACAACTCCCACAACTGTCGCTACCGCGCTCTAAAGTGCGCGTTCGTGCCTACGCTCGTCAGTTACCACTGAACTGAAGACGGTGCCTGATGGTGCAACCCGAAAGTGGTTGTTCAGGAGGGTGTTGCGAGCATTCTTTGCGCCAGGTCCAGGGCGAGTAGCCCTGGGGAGGGGGCCGCAGCCCACGACTATAAAATCGTCTTCTTCGTCTTCTTCGTCTTCTTCGTCTTCTTCTTCGTCTTCGCATTAGTCTCATGCTAATTCCGGCGATCTTGAGGACCGGCGGTGCGCTGGGCGACGATTACCCAGTACGAGAGCGCTTCGACTAACGTGTCGCGCAGCGCTTCCAGAAATAGGGCGTCGTCAACGGGCGGGCTCGCCCCTGGCACCCAGATGCTCAAGCCGAGCACCACGGCGATGCCGGAGTCCGTGGCACCCAGACCGGCTTCAACGAGATCCGGGCGTGGCCCCCAGCAGCCCAGGCGCGGGTTGAGGTCGCCTGCCGGGCGCGGACGTGGTGTATAAAACTGCACCACCGTTTCGTTCAACCGATTGGTCAGGTACGCCCAGACGTTGGCGCACGCGTCGGCCGAACCCAACCCGAGATCGTGCGGCGCCAGTGGCCGGGCGCCGTAGTAGACCACAATTTGCACGAGGTGAGTGTCCGGCTCGGGCTCCACGTCGCGTTGCACAGGTGAGATGGCAACGCGAAAGCTGTGGGCGCCGATGCGAATACGATGGTTGATCGCGGGCCTGGAGAGATCAGGCAAAGGCGCCGCCCACGACCCCCGCTCGGGCAGATTAGCCACGCGGCGCATTGTAGGCGGTACGAATGGCGACACATCTGTGCGTGCGAGGGTGGCTGAGGTCTTGCCTTCAGCCCAGCCAGGATGCATAGTCCGCCCCAGCATGAGCGGCACCTGCAGAATTTGCGGAGGAGTGGTCCTCACCGCGCGCGGCGCGAGCTTGCACCCGGGCAAGTGGGCCCAGATTGCCGAGCGCGACATGCAGGACCATCTGGACACCCACTCATTTGCCGAGGTGCTACGTTTCGAGATCCGCCAGGACCTCGAGGATGTGCCTGACGAGCAGCGGCCGGCTATCGTTCGGGACATCTACCGCAGCCTGCTGGGAACAGTTACTCACACCCGCTTCACTCTCTACGATGAGGACCGCATGGGGGTGTACTCCCTCGACGAGGCGCTTGGCGACATCGGGGTGTACCAGCTCTGGCGGGACGCCAACAGGTGCGGGCTCACCTCCTGCCGCCACGCCTAGCGGGTACGCACCCCTGGCGAGTCGGTACTATTTGGCCCGCATGCCCTACGACGTAAAAGCCAATAGTTCCATCCTGCTGAGCGGGCGCGATCGTGCGCCAGCACGGTCTTTTTACAAAGCTATCGGCTTCACAGACGAGGATCTGCAGAAGCCGATTATCGGCATCGCCAATACCTGGACCGAGACGATGCCGTGCAACTTCAATCTTCGCAAGCTGGCGGTGCGCGTCAAGGAAGGTGTGCGTGCTGCAGGTGGGACGCCCATGGAATTCAACACCGTTGCCATCAGCGATGGCATCACCATGGGCACCGAGGGCATGAAGGCTTCGCTGGTCAGTCGTGAGCTCATCGCCGACTCGATGGAGCTCATGGCTCGGGGCTACTTCTTTGACGCAATGATCACGCTCGTAGGCTGCGACAAGACTATTCCAGCTGGCGCCATGGCGCTGCTGCGCGTCAACGTGCCTGGCTTGCTGATCTATGGCGGATCAATCATGCCCGGGCGTCTGGGAGATCGCGACCTGACGATTCAGGACGTCTACGAGGCAGTCGGCCAGCACTCCGCGGGTAAGATCAGCGACCAAGAGCTCAAGGACATCGAGGATTTTGCCTGCCCAGGTCCAGGCGCCTGCGGCGGCCAGTTTACGGCCAACACCATGGCTCTCGCGCTCGAGTTCTGTGGCCTTTCGCCCATGGGCACGGCTGGAGCGCCAGCCGAGGACCCGCGCAAGGGCGACATTGGCCGCCAGGCGGGCGAGCTGATCATGGATGTGCTGCGGCGGGGTGTTCGCCCGCGCGACATCTTTACCAAGCAAGCCATCGAAAACGCCATCGCCGGAGTTGCGACCACCGGCGGCTCGACCAACGCGGTGCTGCACCTCATGGCCATGGCGTATGAGGCTGGCGTGCCGCTCGACATCGACGACTTCGACCGAATCAGCAGCCGCACGCCGCTGCTCGGCGACCTGCGACCGGGCGGTCGTTACGCTGCGGTCGATCTCGATCGCGCAGGCGGGACACGCCTGGTCGCCCAACGCATGCTGCAGGGCGGCTTTGCGGATGCCAGTACGATGACGGTCACCGGACGCACCTTCGGCGAGGAGGCCGCGCTGGCCCAGGAGGCTCCCGGTCAGGACGTCGTCCGAGCGCTGAATCAACCGATCAAAGTCAGTGGCGGGTTGGTGATCCTGCGTGGGAGTCTGGCGCCCGACGGCTGCGTCGTCAAAGTCGCAGGCTACGAGCGCCAGGGTCACACCGGCCCTGCGCGCGTCTTCGACGGCGAAGAGGCGGCCATGGCGGCGGTGACTGACCGGCGCATCAGGCCCAACGACGTGGTTGTCATCCGCTACGAAGGCCCGCGCGGCGGACCTGGCATGCGCGAAATGCTCGGCGTCACGGCAGCTATCGTGGGCGCGGGTTTGGGCGACTCCGTCACGCTGCTGACCGACGGTCGGTTCAGTGGCGCAACGCGCGGCTTCATGGCCGGCCACGTGGCGCCCGAAGCAGCCGTCGGTGGCCCGATTGCCGCGGTGCGTGAGGGCGACACCATCACCTTCGACCTGCCCAATCGGCGGCTGGACCTGCACGTGTCTGAAGAAGAGATTCGAGACCGCATGCGGGGGTGGCAGCCGCCCGCGCCGCACTATACGCACGGCGTGTTCGCCAAATATATGGCCACCGTGACATCTGCCTCCAAGGGCGCAGTCACGTTGGCCGGTGTATGACTCGCGGGCGGCTACCTTTCGCAAGCGGGTGATATTTCCGCCGGCTGCTGCGCGGCTCCGTTGGCGAACACCGGGCCTTCACAGTGCGCCCTCTGCTAAGCGCTACAACGCACCCGGCGCGGCGCTAGCGCGGGCAGAATTCCACGGCTTTTTCGGGCTCTGGGTCACACTAGCGTGAATCTTGGTGTGCTGGTCGAGACTGAGGAGGGCCTCGATTGGAAGCGCTGGCGCAAGGCGTACATGGCTGCCGAACGCCTGGGGTTCGAATCGGTCTGGGCTTCGGACCACCTGGCCTCCGCATGGGTTCCCCAGAGCCATGGACTGGAGCCGTGGGTCGCCCTGAGTGTGGCGGCCGCCGAGACGCGCCGCGTGCGCCTTGGTCCGCTGGTGTCGCCGATCACCTTTCGACGTCCAGCCCTCGTGGCGCGCATGGCCGAGGCGATAGACGACCTCAGTCTGGGCCGCTTCGTGCTGGGGCTTGGGCTGGGCTGGAACGCCGACGAGCATACCCGGTTCGGCATACCCTTTCCGCCGCTGTCGGAGCGGGCGCGCCTCTTGGCGGACGGCATCGAGCAGGTGCGCGACGTGCTCGGCGGGCGCCACGTCCCGCTTCTCGTCGGCGGCAGCGGGCTACGTTCAACGCTGCCGCTCGTGGCTCGGTACGCGGATGAGTGGAACTTGACCACTGCGTCCCTTGACGTGTACCAGGCGCGCAGCCAACGCCTGGACGGGTTATGTAGCGAGCTGGGCCGCGATCCGAAGGCTATCCGACGCTCGATCGCGGTGGGCTGCCTGATCGGAAGCGACCTGGCTGATCTTCGCGCTCGAGGTCGACGTCTGCAACGCGCGGTGCCGCCATTGGCCCACGCCGAGGACGACGCCGACGCGCTGGTCCAGGCGGCGCGCGGCATCGGCTGGGTCGCGGGCACCCCTGCCGACATCGTGGCCATGCTGCGTCCCCTGTCCCAGGCCGGGGTGGACCTGGCCATTCTCGGGCACTACGATTTGGACGACGATGCGGCCCTGGAGCTGATTGCGAACCACGTCATGCCTGCACTCGCATGAAGCTCGCCGGCGAAGTGGCAGTCATTACCGGCGGCGCCAGCGGCATCGGTCGGGGTACGGCGCTGGCCCTTGCTCGCGAGGGAGCGGATGTCGCCCTGGCCGACGTGAACGACGCTCGTCTGGCACAGGTCTCAGCCGAGATCACCGCGCTGGGTCGCCGTGTCCTGGCTGTCCATTGCGACGTTTCGCGGGACCAGGATGTGGAGCGCCTGGCCAGCGAAGCCGAGGCCAAGCTCGGTCCGGTCGGACTCTTGATGAACAACGCCGGGGTCGTGCTGCGCGGCGCGCTGGAGCATCTCGAAATTGCAGATTGGCAGTGGTGCCTGGGGATCAATGTGCTCGGCGTGATCCGCGGTATCCGCGCATTCTTGCCAGGCATGCTCGAACGCCGCCATGGCTATATTGTGAACACCGGCTCGATGGCTGGAATGGTGGCCCTGACGGGTGAAGGCGCGCCGTACATTGCCTCGAAGTTCGCGGTGGTCGGCCTGACAGAGGCGCTGGCGCTGTATGCGCGCCCGTTTGGCGTGGGCGTTTCGTTGCTGTGCCCAGGCGGGGTAAACACGAACCTGGCGGAAACTGGCCGCTCCGTAGGTATGACGCCCGAGCGGGAGCGGTCGGAGACGCTCATGGCCCAGGCCGTTCAGGGTGGCGAAGAATTACAGCCCGAGCAGGTGGGTGATCTGGTGGTGGAAGCCGTGCGTTCTGAGCAATTTCTGATCATGCCGGACCAGCTGCATGCTGACCTGGTCCGCCGCCGAGCGCAAGATCTCAACGAGTTTCTGAAGTTCCGGTTGGCGGTCCTAGACACTGTCTCTGAGCCACGCGGCAAATAGCCCCAGGGCCGCGGCCAGGTAGATGGTGCCCCCAGGGACCCACATGATGAGGCCGGCCACTTGCTGGTCGTCGAGCGGACTCATGCCCCAGCCGACGGTTGTCGTGGCGTGGGCGGCGTACCAGGCGACGGGCGAGAATGCGAGTAACGCCCCCAGAATGGTGCTCTCGAGCGCCAGGCCGAACACGTACACCACACCGGCACGGTAGCCCAATCGCCCGCGGGACAGTACCGCCCACCAGAACAGGACCGCCGTGCCCAGGAAGCTGGCGTGTTCGATTACGTGCACACCGCGGTTGCTCAGGGCTGCGTCATACAGGGCAGGGATGTGCCATACCCACAGGGCGACACTGTGCAAGGTGAACGTCACTCCCACGTGCCCCAGATGGTTGGCTCGACGTAACCACCCCCCGAGCGCTCGCCGGGACGGCTCAGGCAGCGCCCACAATATCGGCACGAGTGGCGCGCCGAGCACCAACAGGGGCCCGGCTATCAGCAGCAGGAGCAGATGTTGAACCATGTGCGCAGCGAAAAGCTCCCCGCTGAGCGGATCCAGGGGTGTTTCGAGAGCCACCAGGATCGTCAGCAAACCGAGACCGAAGCAGACCACCTGCCGCGCGTGCAGCACATGCCCACGTCCAGCCCGCCTCCAGAGCGTCCGCACGCCCCGCCAATACAGCCACGTGGTGAGCAACACCGCGACCAGAGCGCTAGGTTCGGGCATTTCCTGGCCTAGCCTTAGCCTAGATCGCGAGGTGTTCGACCTGCGGGCACAGCCGGTCGGTCAAAATTGAGGGAGTACCATTCTGAGCGGAGCCGATTGCCATGACCGCTACTCTCGATCTGACGCTTACCGATCGTGCACCGGGGACCGCCGGCCGCATGGTATCGGCCGCTTTGGACTTTCTCGCGTCCCTCAACGAGCCGCAGCGCCGCGTCGCCACCCTCCCATTCGGCGACGACCGTCGGTATATCTGGGACTATCGGCCGCCTGAGAGCACGCCGCGCAACGGGCTGCGCTTGATCAACATGACGCCCGACCAGCAGCGCAAGGCACTGGCGTTGCTTGACATTGGTCTCAGCACGCGCGGCGCACACCAGGTTCGCCAGATTATGGACCTCGAGGTTCCCCTGCTTCTGCAGGAGCAGGCCGATGCCCGCGTTACCCCGTTCATTCGGCACCCGGAGCACTACGCGGTGTGCGTCCTGGGCGATCCAAGTGGGCGCGCGCCGTGGGCGTGGCACATCGGCGGTCACCATGTCGGGGTGCATTTCACGTTCGTCGATGGCGACCGGATTGCCTCGGCGCCACTGTTCTTCGGCGCCAATCCGGCTGAGGTGCGGCACGGCCCAACCGCCGGTCAGCGCACCTTGCCCGAAGAAGAAGATCTGGCGCGCGCGCTGGTGCGCGGCTTACCCAGCGAACAAAAACAGGTGGCGGTCATTAGCCCGACCGCGTTTCCAGACATCCTCACCGACAAGTACCGGGTAGCCAATGCCTTCGCTCCCCCGCGTGGTCTGGCCTTTGCGCACATGCGCGGAGATGACCGCGAGTTGTTGGTCAAGCTGGTGCGGCACTACCTCGAACGGACCAACGCTGAGCTGAGCGCTCCGTCCTGGCGGAAGATCGAGGCTGACGGACTAGAGGCGATGACCTTCGCCTGGGCCGGGAGCGAGGAACCAGGCCAGGGCCACTACTACGCCATCAAGGCGCCCAGCTTCCTCATCGAGTACGACAACACCCAGAACGAAGCCAACCACATCCACTCCGTCTTCCGCGACATCACCGGAGACTGGGGCGAAGACTTGCTCGCAATGCACTACGCCCAGGCCCACCGGGCGGGTATTCACTAATTCAATAAAGCTGGGACGTGGATTCGTTATGTGTTTTGGCCTGAAATTCCGCGGACGTAGTTGGATTCTGATGGTGATTTGGCACGGCCCTGCGGGCCGGAGGGGCGCTGCCCCTCTACCCCGCCGGACTCACGCTGGTCATAGCGTTCCCTCGCCACTGCGGGGGCTCCGCCCCCAACACCCCCGGCCCATTCGGCGCCGTGTGGTTTGGCACGGGTTCGCAAGCCATGGACGTTGTTGGATGCTGATGGTGCATCGGCACGGCGCTACGCGCCGAAGGGGCGCTGCCCCTCTACCCCGCCGGACTCACGCTGGTCATAGCGTTCCCTCGCCACTGCGGGGGCTCCGCCCCAACACCCCCGGCCCATTCGGCGCACGCACGGGTCTCCGCCAGGCGAAGCCGCTCTCGCTCTCGCTCCGCTGTCCCGGGGCCAAAACCACCTCGCGGGTGACCTGCTGGCTTGGTGGGCAGAGCTACAAGAGATGATGGGGGCTACTCGGGGGCGAAGCCACTGAGGAGGTGTGGAGGGGCTGCGCCCCTCCGCGCGCGGAGCAAGTACCCAGGTTGTGGGTGAGTCCGGCGGGGTAGAGGGGCAGCGCCCCTCCGGCGCGTAGCGCCGTGCCAAAGCACTGTGCGAATCCAACCACGTCCACGGACTTCCAGGCCAAAGCACCTAACCAATCCAACAACGTCCATGGCTTACGAACTCGCGCCAAAGCACCTAACCAATCCAACCATGTCCATGGATCCCAAACCCGTGCCAAAGCAGCATCAGAATCCAACAACGTCCCTGGCTTGCGAACCCGTGCCGTTGGCTCCGGTCCAGATGTGCAGCATGGCCGGGGTGGGCGCGTTGATCGAGCCGATCGGACAGGTGCCAAATGGAGACTGGAATCCATCGATGCGAAAGGTCGGCAGACCAAAGCACAGGTTCGTGTGGGTGTGCCACTCCGTGAGCGAGCCGCCGACATCAGGCGGAGCGACATTGGCTTTCGGCAGCATGTACATCGCTCCGAGCAGCACAGGTCCGCCCGGCGTGTTGGCGTACACCAGCGCTTCAGGCCGCGTGGGATCAAGGATGCGGTCGTCATGCTGATAGGCTGTATTGGTGTAGTGAACGGTCGGAGCCAGGGGTGGAGTGCTCGGACGATAGCCGTCGGTCAGCGCCACCTGAACGTTTGTGTACGCCTGGATTCCGGCACGCGTGTCGTCGACAAGCCTGGCGGCGGCAGCGCGCTGCTCGTCGGTGGGTGGTGCCGCGGCGAGAACGACGCTGCCGTCGTGCGAGTGGCCAGTCGGTGTGGACCGGAACGAAGCAGCCCATGCGACCGCGCCAGAGACCGTGACTGCCAGCAGCACGCCTGCGACGGACGTAGCCCAGCGCCAGTCCCAACGTCTGCCGAACGGCCACACCACCAGAGCCAGCGCCGTCAGCTCGATCAGCTTGGTCGCCACGGCGAGGTCCTCGACGGCCTCGCGCCGGCTGACGATCATGCCGAGGTACGCCAGGACGGTCGCAATCAGCAGGGCGGCGGTCGGCCAGCGCAGCCGGGCGGCAGGCAGCGACAGGCTGGCCAATGCAAGGATCACGAAGGCCGCTCCATCCAGGGCGAACAGGACACCCAGCCGGGGTGCCTCGCGGAGGTGCTCCGGAACGAGCGCGATGTGGATGAACCCAGTCAGAAGCAGCAGAGCCGCCGTCAGCCACCGCTGCAGGTCACGCCCGTCGGCACGTTCGCGCAGCGCCAGGAACAGAATCGCGCCGGGCAGCACTAGACCAGTCAAGCCGAAGCTCAGATTCAAGGCCCCGCCGGCACTCGCCAGTACCGAAAACCCCGTGCCCAGCAGGGTCAGCGCCTGCCAGACCACAATGGCAGGCGTCGCCCAGCGCCAGCCACGACAGAGGCCAACCGCCAGGGCCACCAGCGCGAGTGGACCGGCGAGCGCTACGGTTTCGGGCACGGCAAGCGATCCGAGTGCATTGCCGGCGCGGGCGTAGACCAGGAGTCCCAGCGCTGCCAGGAGCGCGAGAGCGGCCTGCAGCAGAAGCAAAAGCGCCGCGAGCGCTCGCCGTTCGTGTGTCATGACTGGAGCATCGCGCCTCAGCATGAACGACCCTTGAAAGCTCCATAAGAATTTGCTAAGAGTCGCTCTGCTCAGCCGTCGGGGCTGAAGGGGCCCTGGACGCGGACCGAACAGTGTTCAGGCGTGCCAGGGCCGCTGCTCTCAGACAATGATGGCCGGGATGTTGAGCGCTGTGAGACGCTCGCCGAACGACTTGACTGGCCCCTCGAGTAGCTCGGTCAGTGCACGGCGCTGCTCTTCGAGCTGCGCGCGCAACTGCTCGTACACCTCGTGTGCCCCGCGGGTCGGCGCGTGGTCGGACTCGTCGATCATCGAGCTAAGCGCGTCCAATTTCTCCTTCACCCGGTTGGTGCCAGGTCGCGGCTTTTCGAAGTCGAGGTTGATCAACTCGCCCTCGACCGCCTTGAGTTGATCCTTCAGCGCTCGCGCGGAGTCCTTGACACCACCCTGATCCGCGGCTCGTTTTTCCCAGGCCTCCACCTGCTCCCGCACGCGGCGGATCAGGTTGATGGTGGCGTGGGCTTCCGAGCTGCGATCGCGGATGGCCATCTTCAGGTCGAACTGCGCCTTCAGATCGTCCAGCGTCACCGGCAAGCGCGGGTCGGCCAGGATCGCAAAGCTCTGCACCAGCGTCTGATCGGCGACCGTGAGCCGAACCTGGTACTGACCCGGAATAGCGCGTGGTCCGGTGCCACCTTCGAGCGCCTCTTCGCGCGCGCTGCGACTCTTTATCTCGAGCTTCAGTGGCTTTTCGTAGCGGTAGTCCCACACGAAGCGATTCATACCGGCGGCGTTGGGCGCCCAAGGACCCTCCCCCGCCGGTGCCTGGTCTTCTGTGCTGACCTCCTCCTCGCCTCCGGCCCGCTGAACGTCCCCCTCGCTCGGGGTGGTCTCGGGACGAGCGGCCGTCTTTTCCGGCTTGCTCGTGAACGAGCGGACTTCGTTGCCCTCAACGTCGACAATGCTTAGCTTCACCGATTGCGGCGGGGTAGACCCACCCAGCCAGTACTGAATGATCACGCCCTCCGGTGGGTTCTGGCCGGCGTCGAGGAACTGCTGACTCTTGGACCCGTTTGGCTCTTCGACGGTCCGGCAGGCTACGGTCACCGGTCCGGTCATCTTGTAATTGAGATGCCCCGCAACCTTGCTCTCCTGGAGACGGCCGTACAGGCGAAACCGGGTGGTGTCGCGTGGCTTGAACAGATGGCTGGACTGGCTGGCCAAGTCTGGCTGAAGCTGGTAGAGCAGCGTAATGTCGTCGAGGATCCAGAATGACCGCCCGTGCGTGGCGACGACGAGATCGGTGCCTTTGACAATCAGGTCCCAGATAGGTGTGACCGGTAGATTGGATTCCAGCCGCTGCCAGCCGCCTCCGTCGTCAAATGAGATGAGAATGCCGCGTTCCGTGCCACAGTACAGTAGCCCTGGTTTGGCTGGGTCGGCGCGGATGACGCGTGTGAACTCATCGTCCGGAATACCGTCGGTTATGCGCCTCCAGGTCGCGCCAAAGTCGTCCGTCCGATATAGGTAGGGGTGGGTGTCGTCGGACTTGTAGCAGGTTGCCGCAACGTAGGCGCTGCCCGGCGCATGTGGCGACGGCTCGATCATGTTGATCATCGCCCATTCCGGGAGGTCTGGCGGAGTGACGTTGTCCCAGCTCTGGCCGCCGTCTTGGGAAAGATGAAGCAACCCGTCGTCTGAGCCTGCCCAGAACACGCCGCGCTGCTGCGGCGACTCGCGGAAAGCGAAGATCGTGCAGTAGATTTCGGCGCCGCTGTTGTCAGCAGTGATCGGACCTCCGGAAGAAACGATCTTGCTCGCATCATTGCGTGTCAGATCTGGACTGATCGTTTCCCAGCTGGCCCCGTCGTCCGTCGAACGGTGGACGACGTTGGAGCAGATGTACAGCGTATCCTCGTCGTGCGGCGATAGCTCCACCGGGAAGGTCCATTGGAAGCGGTACTTGAGCGAATCCGCTCCGCCGCCCATGCCCAGGACCTCGGGCCACACGGTAATGTTGCGTTTCTGGCCAGTCTCAGGGTGCCAGGCGATCAGTCGTCCGTGGCCCAGGCCGGTGCCGATGCCGCCGCCGAAGACCATGTGCGGCGGCTTACGCGAGATGGCGATGTAGCCACTCTCGCCACCGCCTGGCTCGACGTAGTCTTTCCAGGAGATCGCGCCCTCGAAGCCGATGCTCGGCAGGCGCATTGCCCAGTTGTCCTGCTGCGATCCATACACGTGGTACGGGACGCTGTCGTCGGTGGTCACGTGATAAAACTGCGCCGTCGGCTGATTCAGCAGGCTCGACCACGAGCGGCCGCCGTCGAATGTAATGCATGCTCCGCCGTCGTTGCCCTCGATCATGCGGTTCGAATTGCGCGGGTCGATCCAGAGTCCGTGGTTGTCGCCGTGCGGCGTGGCAATGCTTTCGAATGTCTTGCCAGCATCCACTGAACGCCAGACGTTCAGGTTCAGCACCCATACGGTGTTCGGATCCTGTGGATCAGCATAGGCGTGCATGTAATACCAGGGCCGCCGGCGCAGCTCCATATCCTCGCTCAGGCGCTGCCACGTCTCCCCGTAGTCGTCTGAACGGAACATGGCCCCGTCGTCGGCCTCGACCAGCGCCCAGACTCGGCCAGGTTGGGCAGGCGAGGCCGTGATGCCAATGCGCCCGAGCACGCCTTCAGGCAGACCCTTGTTGCGGCTGAGCTCGGTCCAGGTGTCGCCACCGTCCAGGCTGCGCCAGATCCCGGAGTCCTCGCCTCCGCTGGAGGCGGCATGCGGAAAGCGTCGGCCCTGCCACAGCGCGGCGTACAGCACGCGCGGGTTTCGTGGGTCCATGGTCAGGTCGGCTGCGCCGGCGCGGTCGCTCTTATGCAGCACCAGGCCCCACGAGACGCCGCCATCGCGTGAGCGATACACGCCACGTTCTGGATTGGTTCCCCAGGCGCGTCCAAGCGCCGCTACGTACACCACTTCGGGATTCGTGGGGTGGACGACGACACGGCTGATGTGGCGTGTCGCGGAAAGGCCCGTGTTGCGCCACCTTCGGCCGCCATCGTCTGAGCGATACACGCCGTCACCATGCGAGACATTGCTGCGAATGCACGCCTCGCCGGTTCCCGCGTAGATGACATTGGGATCGGAATCTGACACTGCCAGGCCGCCAACTGAGGCGGTCGTGAAGAAGCCGTCGGAGACGTTCTGCCAGTGGGAGCCGGCGTTGGTGGTTTTCCAGACGCCTCCGGCGCACGCGCCGAAGTAGAACGTGCCGGGATCGGTCGGGTGTCCGGCGACGGTCACACATCGCCCGCCCCGGTGCGGGCCAATGCAGCGCCATTGAAGTGACTTGAAGAGACGGTCGTCCATTAGCGCTCCTTCGGAAGGTCTTGGTTCAGCGTAGCGGCGACAGGTAATTCGACGACGAACACTGCGCCGCGGTCCACCCCGTTGTGGGCCATGATGCAGCCTCGATGCTCCTCCACGATCCAGCGCGCGATTGCGAGGCCCAGACCTGAGCCGCTGGCCCCCCTGGCCAGATCGCCTTGATAAAAGCGATCGAAAATTTGGCCCAGGCTGGCCGGCGGGATACCTGGCCCGTCGTCGACGACGCGGATCTCAGCTAGTCCGTCCTTGCCCGGCTGCGCTAGCACACCCAGCGCTAGCCTGATGTGGCCGCCATTGCCTGAGAAACGGGCTGCGTTGTCGAGCAGGATCCACAAGAGTTGCTTGATTGCGTCTGCGTTGGCGCTCACGTGGGCGGGGTTCGTCTCGACTGAGATGTGCAGCGTCGGGTGGAGCTGCTGCGCCTGTCGCCCGACTTCCTGAACCAGGCTCGCGAGGTCGAGCGTAGTCCGCTCGAGGTGCTGCCCGGCGTCTGCGCGGGCGAGCATGAGCAGCTCATGCACCAGGCGGCTCATGCGCTCGCTTTCGCTATCGATGTCGTGCAGAGCCGCCTGGCGATCGGTGGCGGTCAGGTCGGGTCGCCCGAGCAGCAGGCCGGCGTTGGTGCGAATCGTCGTCAGTGGGGTACGCAGCTCGTGCGACGCATCGGCCACGAAACGTCGCTGTGCCTCGAGCGCGCCGGTCAGGCGACCCTGTGCGTCTGCCAGACGCTCGAGCATACCGTTAAAGGCGCGCGACAGACGGTTGAGCTCGTCCCAACCGCGCGCGTCCGGTAGGCGCTGGCCCAGGTTGCCAGTCAGACGGATGTCTTCGGCTGTGTTGGCCACCAGCTGCAGCGGCCGGAGTGCGCGGCCGGCGACGAGCCAGATGGCGATCAACGCCGCCACCAAGGTGAGTCCGCCAGAAAGGATCAGAAATCCGCGAACGCCTGCGAGCGAGCTCTGGGGCCCGCGCGCCGACTGGCCTATGACAATGTAGCCGCTGGAGCCCAGGTCAGGCCGATTCCAGGGTCGAACGTGGAGCCGTACGGCCTCACCAGGCTGCATGGTGACAGTTGCCAGGACGTTGCCCTGGCGCTCGGCTGTGCTCAAGAGCTCGGGCGGGATGGGTAGCGGGCTGCCGTTGAGCACAGCTGTACTCCAGAGTGCCTCGCCGTTTGCATCGAGGAGCTCGACAAACGTGTCGGGGCTGTCGGCCACATCGACCGGCGCCAGGCTGCGTGCGCCTGCGCTTGGGGTCAGGCTTTCAGGGTCAGCGGCGCTCACGAAGGCTTCAACCCGCTGTGCTCGACGAATGAGGTCGCGGTCCCGGGTGGCACCCAGACCGGTCGAGGCGAGTCCGTAGACGAGCAGACTGAAGATGACCAGCGTCACGGCGACAAGGCCGGCGCCAAACAGCGCGATCTGGACGCGGAATGACACGGGCTAGTCGGGACGTAGCAGGTACCCGACGCCACGCACAGTCTGCAGCAAGCGCGGCTCACCGTTCGACTCGGTTTTTTGGCGAAGGTACCCGACGTACACGTCGACCACGTTACTCGTGGCGCCAGCGCCGAGGCCCCAGACCGCGTCGAGGATTTGGTCGCGGGTGAGTACCCGACGTGGATGGCGCATAAGGTAGGCCAGCAGGTTGAACTCCTGCGCGGTCAGGTCGACCGGCCGGCTGCCCCGCCGAACGTCGTGGCTTTTGAGGTCCAGGGATAGATCGGCGCACACCAGGATGGCGTCGTTTTGCGTGTCCGGCACACGCCGTCGCAAGAGCGCTCGCACGCGCGCCAGGAGCTCCTCGTAGGCGAACGGCTTGACCGGGTAGTCGTCTGCGCCCGCGTCCATGCCACGCACGCGCTCGGCGGTGGCATCGCGTGCGGTGAGCATCAGCACAGGCAAGTCTGACGTACTATCCGCGCGCAGCCGGCGGCACACTTCCAGGCCGTCCAGGCCGGGCAACATGAGATCCAGGATCACCAAATCTGGGGGTGCGTCCCGCATTTGCGCCAGCGCGGCCAGCCCATCCGACGCCACGTCGACGGCGTAGCCGTCGTACACCAGCGCGCGTCTGACGGCAGCCGCGATCCGCTCGTCGTCGTCCACCACCAGCACCCGCGTTTTGGCATTGTCGAGGTGCACGGACCGTCAGGCGGGCTGGGTTATCGACAGCGTATTGCCATCCGGATCTTTGAACCACGCCACCTGGGCACCCCCAGGCGCCTTCCAAATTCCCTGCGCGTCCTGCTGCATGGCTGCACCGAACCGCTCGAACAGCACGCCCCGGCCGGCAAGTTGCGTCACGGCGGCTTCGATGTCGGTAACGCTCCAGCCTAGCACCGTGTATACGGCCGGCTCGAGCTGCTGGACTCGTGTGACCCGCAAGCTGGTCCCCCCGCCGACGAACTCGAGGGCGAATTGATCCTCGTGCACCAGACGCAGCCCCAGCACGTCGGCATAAAAGGCGCGCGCCTCGGCCGGCCGCGTGGTTGCCACAAAAGCCACGATGGGCCTATCGGTCAGCATGTCTGCGGCCCTGTCCAGAGCTCTTCACCTGCGCGAATGGCGGCGAGGCGACGCTGGTGCTCGACGAACATGGCGCGGTGCAGGCGGCCTGCATAACTGATTCGCCGCACCCCGAGCTCCTTCAAACGTGCCATGCCCGGCGCGCCATGGAAGCCGGCGATGACGTTGATCGGACCCGGAATGCCGTCCACCAATGCGGCGATTGCGGCCTCGTCGGGCGCACCAATGGGAAAGACACAGTCGGCGCCCGCATCGAGGTACAGTCGCCCGCGTCGGATGGCTTCCTCAATCGGCGTCTGATCGCCAGCAGTGTTGCGCAGGAAGACATCTACGCGCGCGTTCAACACGATGTCGACCCCCGCGGCACGCGCTTGGCGCTTCACGGCCGCCAGGCGTGCCGCCTGAGTTGTCGGCTCGAGCAAGCTCGCACCGGTCGCGTGGTCGGTGTCCTCGAGGTTGCAACCGACTGCGCCAGCGTCGACGAGCCGGTTGACGATCTCTTCGGGGTCCAGCCCGTAGCCAGCCTCGATGTCCGCGGTTACGGGCACGTCGACCGACCGCGTGATGCGAGCAATAGCCGAGAACATTTGGTCGACCGGCGTGTGCTCGCCGTCGGCCCACCCAAGCGTAGCCGACATGCCGCTGCTCGTCGTGGCGATGGCTGGGAAGCCCGCTTCCGCAACGGCGCGCGCGCTAGCCGCGTCCCACACGTTCGGAAACACCAGCGCCTCGGGACCGGCGTGCAACGCCCGCAGGTGATCGGCCGCTGCAGCCAGATGCGTGCGATTCGCCTCGTGGTGGCTCATGAAATGCCGTCCGGTACAGCCTAGAACAGCTGGAACTGACCCTGGCGAACGATTTGGACGCTGGGGGTGTACACGGCGTCCCGGGCGTCGTCAAAAGAGAACGGGCCGAGTGGCGTGTCCAGTTCGCGGACGCGTTCGAGAGCGTCCCGCACAGCGTGAGGATCGCTGACGGAGGTGGCATCTCGGAGCGCGGTCGCCAGAATCAGCACGCCCGTATACGCCTGCGCCGCCAGCTGGTCAGGATCGGCGCCATAGCGACCGCGGTAGCTCTGAATGAAGTGTTGGTTGCGGGCGCTCAGGTTGGCGGCGCTCCAGGAACTGCCAACAATTAGCCCTTCGGCCGCCTCGCCAGCGCTGCGTAAGACGCTGTCCGAGTTGAAGGAGCTACTCCCGATGATGGGTACGTTCGTCAGCCCGTGCTGGCGAGCCTGGATGAGAATCGACGCTGCTGAGTGCGCAGGCGCGGTGACGAACAATGCGTCCGGTCGGCTCGCCCTGATCTCGTCGAGCTGTGAGGCGAAGTCAGTTTGGTCAGGCGTAAAGACCTGCTCTGCTCCAATACGAATGCCCATATCCTGGAGCGCTTTCTTGAACGCCTGAGAACCAGTCCGATTCGGGTCCGTGTCGCTGTGTAGCAGGGCCGCGTTGTGCATCTTCAAACGCGAGCGAACCTTTTTGATAATCTGCGGGGCAAGCTGGGTCTCGGTCAGGCAATCGCGGAAAATTGCGTCGCCGATCTGGGTGAGGCCCGCGGCAGAATTCGAAATGGCGAGCACAGGCACGCCTGCTTGTTGTGCCAACGGGTCCACGCTCAACGCGGTATCGGACAGTGTTGGACCCATGATTGCGACGACGTGGCCGTTTTCGATGAACCCCTGAAATGCCGCTGACGCCTGCTCGCGGTTCGAGCCATCGTCCTCGATAAGCACCTCCAGGCGTGAATTCCCCAACGTGTGAGTGGTGTTGATTTCGTCCTGGGCCAGACGGATACCACTTCGCTGGGCTGCACCGAACAAGGAGCCGGACCCGGTCAGCGACAGCGCTGCACCGATCCGCACGACCGGCCGCGATGAGCCCCCCGCCCCAGCTTGCCGCACGGAGTCGGCCCGGTTGGACGCGCAGCCCGCTGACAGCGCCGCCAGTGCAACACCGAAGAGCACGCACGCCGCGGCGCGCCGCAGCCGCCACGGAGCGTGCACCAGCGTGGCGTCAGGCCAGCCTCTGTTCATCCCCGATTTGAATGTAATGCACTCGTGACGAGTTGGCTAGGGGTCCACACCGGCTGGGTGGCCTTGGGCGAGCGCTCGCGGCACGTAACACAGTCGGCTGGTTGTGTAGCGAACGGGGCAAGCGAGAAGCGACGCCGCCGAGTCGCTCTGCCGGCGCGATTGGGCACTTGACACCCACGCCGCTCTGTGCGCTAATTAGTCGGTCGTCCTAAACGGTCGACCAATTACGAAGCAGCGAAGGGGAGCCGCGCGTGGTTGCTGTCGAGCATCGGCCCTCGACCAAAGACCAGATCCTACGCGCCGCCCGCCTAGTCCTTCAGCGAGATGGCGTCGCGGCCCTGGCCATCCGCGCCGTCGCGGCCGAGGCCGGTGTCAACCTCGCTCTGATCCACTACCACTTCCACTCTCGCGACGGCCTGCTTCTGGCGGTGCTCGAGCAGCTCAATGCCGAGCTCCTCGTCCGCCAGCGTGGCCTGTACGACCGTCCCGATGTGTCCCTGGCCGACAAGTGGCGCCAGGCCGTCGCCTACTATCACCAGGACCTCGCGTCGGGCTATGTGCGCGTCCTGCTCGAGCTGGCCGCCCACGGCTACACGAACGCCGAGATGGCCGAGCGCGTTCGCGCCGCCATGCGCGGCTGGCAGGATTTGCTGCACGAGGTCATCGCCGAGGCCCTCAGCCGGCTGCATGTTGATGTCATCGGTCCCGACGAGCTGACCTCGGTCGTGGCCTCGTTCTGGTGGGGCATGGAGCTGCGCCACCTGGTTGGCGTACCGGAATCCGAAGGCCATCTCTGGCGCACCCTGGACTCGATCTGTCGCCTGATCGAGCGGCTGGAGAAGCGGGAGGGGTAGTCCCATGCGCGCGCTGTATCCCCACACCGACGGCGTTGCCACCAACCCGACCGACGGCATCCGGGTGTTCTACGAAGTCTTCGGCCCGCCCAACGCCGCGCGCACGCTCATCTTCCTGCCGAGCTGGACTATCGTCCACAGCCGCATCTGGAAGGCCCAGGTGCCCTTCTTCAGCCGTCGCGGCTTCCGGGTGGTCACCTTCGACAACCGCGGCAACGGCCAGTCCGACCGGCCCGCGAGCGGCTATTCGGTCGCCCGTATCGCCGAGGATGCGCTGGCGGTCATGAACGCTGTCGGGACTGAGCGGGCGGCCCTGATCGGCCTATCGGCGGGAGCCCGATGGGGTGTGAAGCTCGCCGCCGAGCACCCCGAACGGATCACTTACCTGGCCCTGATCGCCCCGTCCGTAACTCTGGGGCCACCGTCGGAGCGACTCCGCCGCTTCCGAGAGGTGCGTGCCTGTTACGCAAAATGGGACAAGTACAGCGAGCCGTACTGGCGCCAGGACTATCCCGGCTTCCTGGAATTCTTCGCTCACCAGGTCCACTGCGAGCCGCATTGCACCAAGCACATCGAGGATTTCCTCACCTGGGGCCTGGGCACAACGGGCGAGATCCTCATCAAGACCATCGAGGAGGGCGCCTTTCCCCGAGGCAGGCCAACTGTGCTCAGGCGTTCGCTGCCCGACCCTCATCGTGCATGGCACTCAGGACACCGTCAGCCCGGTCGCCAACGGAAAGGCGCTGCACGCGGCGATCCCTGGCTCCGAGTTGGTGACGATCGACGGCTGTGGCCACACACCCCAGGCCCGCGATCCCGTGCGGATCAACCTGCTGGTAGCAAGTAACCCGGCCGACGTGGTGCCGGATAGGTTTGGGCCAGGCCTGCCACCGATCCGCGCCTGGATGGAGGAGCACTTCGTCTTTCCCGGTTATCTGCAGTACTTCGACCCGGCCGCGTTCGCCGACCGCGGCCCTCCACGAGCGGCTCCGGCTACCAGCCGACCAGTTGCTGGTGGTCGCTACGATCGGTGGAACGGGGGTCGGCCGGCGGCTGCTGGAGCGCCTCATCGAGGCCTTCCCGGCGGCCGAGCGGCGCGTGCCCGCCCTCTGCCTCCTCGCCGTTGCCGGCCCGCGCGTGGACCCGGAATCGCTGCCGCACGCCGCCGGCGTCGAGCTACGCGGCTATGTGCCGGACCTATTCGAGCACCTTGCTGCGTGCGACCTGGCGCTCGTGCAGGGCGGACTGCCCACCACCATGGAACTGGTCGCCAGCGGGCCCCCCTTCCTGTACTTCCCGCTACGGCGCCACTTCGAGCAGAACCGCCACGTCCCGCATCGGCGTGGTAACTACGGGGTACCTTCACGGGCGCGGGTCGACTTCGCCGACGCCTCGCCTGAGCTGTTAGCGGAACGAATTGTCGCCAGCCTGGGCCAGGCGCCCGAGTACCGTCCGGTCGGGACGGGCGGGCCCGATCGAGCGGCTCGCCTCATCGCCGAACTGCTCTGACTCACGCGAGAGGAGGTGATTGCTCCCCGTTCATGCGTTCGCATCGTCATCCACCCGCCAAGCGGTGAGCGCCCGGACGAGCACTGCCAAGCACACGCCGGACGCCCCTGCCCTAGAAGACTCGTCACCCCATTGCTGTGGGGCGCCCCTCGGAGCATAGACCATGACACTCCTCGAAGCACAATCTCGCCACACGGCGCAGGTCCAACACTCGCAGGCGCTCGACGAGGCAAAGCTGAACGCGTTTGTCGGCAAGGCGGTCGGCGATTGGGGCACGCTCGCCAGTTCAGCGCTGGTCGTGATCGGCGACAAGCTCGGTCTGTACCAGGCCATGTCCGAATCCGGTCCGGTCACATTGGCTGAGCTTGCGGCACGCACAAACACCGTGCAGCCGTATTTGCGCCCCTGGCTGATCAACCCGGCGGCAGGCGGTTACATCGATTACGATCCGTCGACTGGCTGCTACAGCCTGCCGCCCGAGCACGCCGCCGCCCTCGGCCAGGTCGCGGGCGCGTACCACCTGTTCACCGCCATGATCAAAGCGGAGCCGCGCATCATTGCGGCTTTCAAGACTGGCGAGGGAATGCTGTGGGGTGAACACGACGCCGGCGTCTTCTTCGGCTGCGAGCGCTTCTTCCGACCCGGCTACGAGCAGAACCTTGTTCAGAGCTGGATCCCAGCCCTGGATGGCGTCCAGGCCAAGCTCGAGCGCGGGGCCGAAGTCGCTGACGTCGGCTGCGGCCACGGTGCCTCGACCATCATCCTGGCCTGCGCCTACCCGCGCTCGCACCACGTCGGCTTCGACAACCACGCGCCGTCGATCGAGCGCGCCCGTCAGGCAGCAGCAGAGGCCGGGGTGGACGACCGCGTGAGATTTGAGGTCGCCCCGTCCGCCGGCTACCCAGCGCCTCCGAGCGGTTACGACCTGATCGCCTTCTTCGACTGCCTGCACGACATGGGCGCCCCCAGGGCGCCATCCGCCAGCGGCCAACACCCTGGCTCCAGGACGGGACGGTGCTGCTGGTCGAGCCCATGGCGGGCGAACGTGTCGAGGACAACCTGAACCCGGTCGGCCGGGTTTACTCCGGCGCCTCGGTGCTGCTGTGCAGTCCGCACGCCATCGCCGAGGGCGGCGCCGCTCTGGGTACCATTGCCACCGAGGCCGCACTGCGCGAGGTCGTGACCAGCAACGGTCTGAGCCACTTCCGCCGCGCCACCGAAACCCCGTTCAATCGCATTTTCGAGGCGCGCCGCTAAACGAGCGTTTGGGCATGCCCTGGGCC
>JBPCIO010000256.1:0-12012 GCA_051006215.1 Chloroflexota bacterium | reverse complement strand
ACTACTGCTGTCACCCGAAAGACATCGTCGAAGCCCATGACAGCCGCCGCGATTCCTACCTGTTTGGCAGCCAGCAGCGTGCCCATAGCCTGAGATTGCACGTCGCTCAGGCCGTTCGAGAGGCCCCATTGCTGAGCCGCTGCCATCATCTGCTGGAGGGGAATGTTCTCGGGCGTGACCGTCTGCGACAGGATGGCCGTGTGGAACGTCTGCCGCGACTGCAAGATCGTGACGACCATGGCCGTGCCGAACGAGCCGAACAGCTGGCGCATCACGTTGGTGATCGAAGAAGCGCGGCTCATCTGCGGCAGGGGTACGGCGTTCAACCCCGCCGTCATCGAGGGCATCATCACCAGCCCCATCGAGGCGCCGCGAGCCAGCAACCACAACTTGATGGTCGTGTCGCTGGTGGTCATGTCCAATCCAGCCATCTGCCACGTCGTCAACGCCAGTAGGGGTAACCCGATCACGATCATCGTGCGCGCGCCGACCTTGTCGACCAGGCGGCCGACGACAGGCATCAGAATGGTCATGGGCAGGACCTGGAAGACCAGGATCAGCCCGGTTTCGGCTGCACCCAGCCCGCGCAGGTTCTGCATGAACAGTGGCAACAGCAGCATGCCCCCGAACATGCCCACGGTCAGCACGAAGCTGACCATTGCCGAAAGCGCGAACATGGGAATCTTGAACAGCCGCAGGTCGAGCAGCGGGTGCGCATCGGTGAGCTCCACCCACACCCAGGCCAACAAGGCCACGACACCTATCCCAAAACGCGTCAGCACGCCGACGCTGGTCCAGCCGTCGGTGCCCACGTCGGACAGGCCGAGCAACATGGCGCTGAAGCCAATCGCCGACAGGATGAAGCCGCGCAAGTCGAACTTCAGACCTGGAATATGTGGCGACTCGCGCAGCAACGTGAACCCCAGAAATAGTCCGATGAGACCAATTGGTACGTTCAGCGTGAAGATCACGCGCCAGTCCACGTACTCAACCAGGTAGCCGCCCAGTGTCGGCCCGAGTACTGGCGCCAGCATCAGCGGCAAGCCGAAAAACCCCATCATGGTGTTGCGTCGGTGTGGGGGAACTACTTGGAAAAGCATGGTCATGCCGAGCGGGCTCATCATTCCGCCACCCAGGCCCTGCACAACCCGGAAGGTCACCAGACTGGTGTTGTTCCACGCTAGTCCGCACAGCAGCGAGCCGCCAGTGAACAGGGCCATCGTGATCAGATACAGGCGCTTGGTGCCGAAAGTGTCTGACAGAAACCCCGTCGCCGGCATGATGATTGCCAGCGCCAGCATGTAGCTGGTGATGACCAGTTGCGTCTCATGCACCCCCACGCCGAAAACGGTGGTGATCTTGGGTAAGGCAATATTGACGACCGTCTGGTCGAGCATCACCATGAACGTGCCGACCACGGTGCACATCAGAACCTGCCACTGATAGTCCAGCCCATGCAGCAGGCCGCGGGCGCCGAGCCGCGGAAGCGCCGGAACCGCGGAGATGGTTGGGTTCGCAGCTGCCATGGTTGGTGTCAGCTGGCCACGCGAATCTTGACTTCGACGTTGGCGCCCAGCAGCAGCGGTTGGTTACCGAGATTCACCGAGATCCGCACTGGAATCAGCTGGATAACCTTGGTGAAGTTGCCTGATGCGTTCGAGCTTGGCAGGAGCGAGAACGTGTTTGCTGTTGCAGGTGTGATCGCCTCCACCTTGCCTGGCACGTCGGTGTTTAGCGCGTCGACATGGACCGTCACCGACTGACCAACCTTGAGGCGGCCAATATTGGTTTCCTCGATGTTGGCGTTCACCCACAACTGCGTTGGGTCGACCAGCGACACGATCGACTGACCCGCGGCAACTGTCGCGCCGATAGCGACTGGCTCGCCGATCACGATGCCGTCGATAGGCGCCTGAACGTCCACGCGCGTGTCGCCGCCGCCGAGGAAGCCCATCTTGGGCTGGCCATTTTGACCCATGCCAACCTGGGATGGGAGCGCCACCTGGGCGATAACGTCGCCCTTGTGCACGCTGCTACCAATACTCGGCATGATCGACTCTACGCGGCCAGCGTTCATCGATCCAACCTGTACAGGCTGCCCGGTGAGCAGCGCGTTGTCAGTGGATACGTACAGCTGACCCTCGCGGTACGTGTTGAAGCCAAATAGGGCGGCCACAACCAACACCACTGCTGCCAGCGGCAGCAGGACACGTCGCGACAGAATGCGGGGACGCCGGCGTGGGGCCGGGGCAGCAGGCGCGATGACGGGCGCCGACCTGTCCGCATCCGCGGCGGGGACTGGCACAGGCATGTGCCCTGGGCGGCTGCTCGGCTCGCCTGGCGGCCCAGGCTGGCGCTGCTTCGGCGCCTCTACTTGTACGCTCATTGCTGAACTCCCAATGGGGCGAGCGCCGTCCGCAGCTGCGGTGCAACCACATCGCCGTTGTTCAATCCGCTGGCGTTGCCAATAGCTACGATTTGACCGTCGGTTAGTCCGCTACTCACTTCTACGACCTGGTCGTTGACCAGTCCAAGCCGGACGCTCTTGCGCTCCGCGCGATCCCCGTCCAGGGTTACGATGGTCGCCTGCCCGTTCGGCGTGGGGGCGCCGAGCACGGCTTCACGGGGCACCAACAATGCATTCGCCTGGGACCCGGTGACGATGTTGACCTGAGCCAGCATACCCGGTCGGAGTCGCCCGTCATCGTCTTTTGGTTCGATCCGCACGGTGGTGGTGCGGGTCTTCAGATCCACTCCAGGCGCGATCGTGGCGACAGTGCCTGCAAATGACTCGCCGGGATAGGCGGGCACCTGAAGTGCGACCGACTGGCCCTTGGAGATCTTGCCAAGCTGCGCCTCGTCGACATTGACGGCCACCTCGAGCGACGGCGGGATCAGTACGACGATTGGCGAGGTCGGGCCGACGAGTGCGCCCGGTGATACCTGGCGATCGAAGACGATGCCGTCGACTGGCGCGATGATTTGCGTCTCGCGGACGCTCAGGCGTGCCAACTCCAGCGCAGCCTGGGCTTGATCCACGCTTGCCTGGGCAGCCTCGACGTCCTGGTCGGTGTATGGGCTCTCACGCGTTCGCAGCTGAGCTGCTGCCTGGGCAACGACGTGCTGCTGTTGGTCGATGTCGTAGGCGGTAAACGGCTGTTGGGCCTTCTGGAGTTGCTGACGCGCCTGCTCGACCAGCGCCCGTTGGGCCTCGATGTCCTGCGTCGTGGCTGGCTGGGCCGCCAGCAGCAGCTGCTGCTGCGCCTGGGCAACTGCATCTTGCGCGGCCTGGACTTCCTCGTCCTGCGGCCCGGCGACGATTTGATCAAAACGAGCCTGATCAGCCTTCAGCTTTTCGCGCGCAGCGTCTACTTGGGCCTGAGCTGCTTTACGCTGGGCGTCGAAGGTTCCGCCCTGGGCGGCAGTGAGTCGCGCGCGTGCGACGTCGAGATTGGTCTGGGCGGCGGTGAGCTGGCCCTGGGCTTGATCGCGGAGCGCCTGCAACTGCGCACGCTGGGCCTGGATACCGCCATTGGTCAGCGCGTCCAGGCGGGCTCTGGTCGCCTTGACCAGCGCCTGAGCGCTAGTGACCTGAGCCTGAACTGCCGCCTGGGCGGCGGGCGCTCCGCCGCGGCGCAAAAGGTCCAACTGGCCCTGCGCCGACTCGACGGCCGCGTTGCCCGCCTGGATCGCCGCGTCGGCGGAGCCCTTGGCCACACCGCAGGCCGTGGAGTTGGGCTGCACGTAGGCCTGGCCGGTGATCGGGCTCACTTGCGGCGCACACACGCCGGCCACCTTTTGCTCGAGGGCTGTCTGATTGGACTCGGCGGCAGCCTGCTGAGCCATCGCCGCCTCGAGGAGCGCCTGGGCCTGGGCGATCGACGCCTGGGTCGGGTTGCTGGCCTGGGCGCTCGCCGCCTGCGCGGCATTCAGCGACGCCTGGGCCTGATCGTAGGCAGTCTGCGCGGCTTGCACGTCCGCGGCGCTCGAGCCTTTTTGATTCTCGAGCGCGGCATCAGCCGAGCTGACCGCTGTCTGCGCGGCGCCGGCCTGCGCGGTCAGGGCCTCAACCTGGTCCCTCAGGTTTTCCAGATCGGCGGCCGAGGTGCCGCCGAACGCGGCGTAGGCAGCTTCTGTCGCTACGATCTGGGCCGTGTCGGCATTGACGGTGCTGGCAGCCGCCTGGCGCACGTCGTCTGTGGCTCCGTTCTGGAGCAGGGCCAGCTTCTGCTGGGTAGCGTCGAGGGCCGCCTGCGCGATGCCAACGGCTTCGGGCCGGCCGCCGCTGCTCAGCAGGTTGAGTTTGGCAATCTGGGCGGCCAGGCCGGCTTGAGCCGCGGCCACGTCTTCGGTTCGACCCTCGGCAACCATGGCTGCTAGCCGCGCCTGCTGCTGAGCCACCCCTTCTTCTGCAGCGGCCACGTCGTCGGGCTTGGCGCCGGCCTGGATGGTGGCCAACTTGGCCTTGGCAGCGCCAAGATTCGCCTGCGCCTGCTGGACCTGGATTTCAGGTGAGTCCTGCTCCAGTTCCGCCAGCACATCGCCGGCGTGGACCGCGGAACCGACGTCCACCAGCACGTGCTGAACGCGACCTGAGGCCTTGGGCAGAACCGTGATCTGATCTCGCGCTCGTACATCGCCGCTGAAGGAAGTTATCTGCTGGATTTCGCCGCGCTGGACGGCCGCGGCGGGAACGGAGATGGGCGGCGCCGAAGTGGGCGATGCACCCGTCGCCAGCGGCCCGCATCCTGCTGCGAGCAGCCCGGTGGCCAGGACGCTACTCAAAAAGGTAAGGCGGTTCATACCACGGCCTCCTCTGGCTTGGCCGCGTTGGCCAGCTCAGCGGCGGCGTCGACCAGGTACGTGAATGCCGTTTCAACAATCTGCAACTGATTGCCGTCCAACCGCGACAACAGCGCGGTGATCACTTCGTTGCGGTATTGCATGAGCTCTTCGACCAGGGCCCGACCGCGCTGGGTGGGTCGCACGCGGGTGATGCGGCGGTCTTCGGGATCCTCCTGGCGAGTAACCAGATCCTGTTCGGCGAGGCGATCGACGATGCCGGTAATGGTGGACAGCCCGACTCCCAGGCGTCGGGCGATCTGGCCGCTCGGCGCGCCGTTGTTGTGCGCCACGCACATCAGGGCTTTGAGCTGCGGCATAGTTAGATCGACACTCAGCCAGGCTCGATCGCGGCTTGGATTCAAATTCTGGAACAGGGACCCCGAGCAATACAGGATCCGATTCATGAGCTGAACACGCTCGTCCATGGTGCAGGCGCCTCGCGATACTCTTCGGTAAGCCTAAATAGTTTGTGTAGCACGAATAGTACACAACTGCGGACGGTCGCGCAAACACCAAGCATGTCGGCTGAGGGAGCCGAAGCGGGCATGTGGCGGCCACGGCTGGGTCGCGCGCACGGGCGGCCGGATTTCGATTAGGTCAGGATCAGCGTCTTGCGCTCTAAGCCGCGCCGGATGGTCATGCTGGTGGGTTGCCCTGGCACGCGGCGGCCGGCGATCTGTTCGAGGTCGGCAGCCGAGGTGACCGGTCGACCGGACAATTCGACGATGACGTCTTCGGCTTGAATTCCCGCTCGCGCGCCTGGCGAGCCCTCGCGCACGGACGCGACGTAGGCCCCGGGCGCGTCTTTGGCGTCGGCGACCCGCACTCCGAGACCGGGCGCGCGCCGGTGGCGTGCCGCCATGCGCTGCAGGCGCGGCAGGTCGAAACCAACAATCGCTTCCTGCTCGTCGGCGATCACTGGTACACCCATCTGGCGAGTGCGTCGGACCATGTCCTGGGCCGCGTTGCGGTCCTGGGACACGTCGCGCTCGGCGTAGGCGACCCCTTCTTTGCGAAGGAACTCCTTCGCTCGTACGCACCAGGGTCAGGTGGGCGTGGTGTAGACCGTTACTTCGTTGCCGCCAGCGTCAGTCACGCGCCTATTATTCAGCACCCGCGCTCAAGCCCGCGAGTGGCCGCGGCTGCCATACAGCCGGTCGGTGCGTGCCACTCGCACGCGGTGCAGGTGCCGAATTCCGCTAGCTACTCACCTGTCGCGGCGCTCGGGCTGCGGCTCGGGACCTGAGCCGCGATCGTGTCATCTCTCAGCCAGCCCGCGACGTCTTTGGCGTAGTACGTGATAGTCATGTCAGCGCCGGCACGGGCGATCGACGTCAGCGTCTCGAGGACCGCCCGTCGCTCGTCCAGCCAGCCCCTGGCAACCGCCGCCTTGAGCATGGCGTACTCGCCGCTGACGTGGTACGCAGCCAGCGGCACGTCCGGATACAAGGTTTTTACGGCATGTACGACATCCAGATATGGCACAGCCGGTTTGACCATCACCATGTCCGCCCCTTCGCTCAGGTCGAGGCCAACTTCGCGAACCGCTTCGCGACCGTTCGCGGGATCCATCTGGTAGCCACGTCGGTCCCCGAACTGCGGCGCTGAGTCTGCCGCTTCTCGGAACGGCCCGTAGACGGCGCTCGCGTACTTGGCCGCGTACGACAGAATGGCGGTGTCGACCAAACCTCGTTCGTCGAGTGCCGCTCGAACGGCGCGCACGCGCCCGTCCAGCATGTCTGAGGGCGCGACGATGTCCGCGCCCGCCTCGGCCTGCGCCACTGCCGCCCTGCTCAGCAGTTCGAGCGAACGATCATTGTCGATAAAGCCTGGCTGGTGGGCGGGTCCTGGCAGCCCGCAGTGGCCGTGGCTGGTGTACTCGCACAGGCAGGTGTCGGCAATCAGCACCAACCCTGGAACCGCCCGCCGAATCGCGCGCAGGGCTTGCTGGACGACGCCGTCTGTCGCCCACGCCTCGGAACCTGCCCAGTCCTTGCTGCTTGGCAGACCGAACAGGAGCATGCCGGGAATACCGACGTCCGCCACCACCCGCGCGTCGTCCACCACGCGATCCACCGACTGGTGAAATACGCCTGGCATCGATGCGATCTCTTCCTTGACGTCGGCGCCAGGCACCACGAAAACGGGGTAAATCAGACTGTCCACCGACAATCGCGTCTCACGCACGAGCCTGCGCAGGGTTTGGGTGCGCCGCAGACGCCGCGGCCGGGCGTTCGGGAACTGAGCCCGCAGCGTTGGCTGACCATGTGTTTGTGGAGGCATGATCAGCTCAGACTGGTTCTAGAGCGACGCGGCAGCTGGCGGTCGCCGCGACAACTGCTTCGACGAGCGCTGCCATTGTCGTCATGTCGGCGACAGCGTCCACTCTCAAGGCCGCCCTGCGGGCAGCCTCGGCCGTGGTTTCCCCGATGCAGATGAGCTCGCTGGCCGAGATTGATTCAGGCCCGACCGCGGCTACAAGCGAAGTAATGGCGGAAGGGCTGCAGGCGGTGACTACGTCCACCTCGCCACTGACCAACCGAGCCGCGGCGGATGCAAGCGTCGCCGGCGCAACGGCCAGGGTGCGGTACGCGACCGGCGCGAGGACGCGTGCGCCCAGGGCTTGGAGTCCGTCGATCAACTCCGTGTCTCCTTCTTCGGCCGTGGGCACCAGGATGTGTTGACCAGGCTGTACCAGCGCTCTCAACAATTCGAGTACCGCGGATGCGCTGAATCGGTCCAACGTGAACTCCGCTGGCAGAAGGAGGGCGCGAGCGCTAGCAGCGCCGCACACCACCCGCGCCCGGCCCCGCCTGAGCTCGTCACGCAGCAACCACCCGGCGTTCTGGCTGGCCAGTACGACCCAGTCGTAGACGCGGTCGGCCAGGCCGACGCGAACAACCTGCAATTGGACAGGATCCCAGGCCGGCACCACCTCGATGGCCGGAGCTTCGACGACCTCGAACCCAGCCAGCCGCAGCAGCCGGCTGAGCTCGGCCGCCTGATTGCGCGGCCGGGTATTCAACACCACACCCAGCCCGGACTTCACGCCAACGCCGCCCGTCGCTGCTCGCCATTTGCGGGCGCCCGGAGCCGCTCGGCCAGTCGATCGGCCAGGTCCTCGGGCGCGTCGAGGCGACCCACCGCGTCCGCGATGCGCAGTTCCCCGGGCTCACGCGTCAGGCCACCGAGCAGGTGCAGCTCACCGTCGGGCCGGGGTGTCCCCAGCGCGCCGAAAGGCAGCCCGCAGCCACCGTTGAGATCGATCATCAACCGCCGCTCCGCGCGCACGGCCGAGGCCGTGGCCGGATCGTGCAGCGGCTCGGCCAGCTCAGCCACGGCACGGTCTCCTGCGCGGGCCTGGATCGCCAGGGCCCCCTGTCCGGGTGCAGGCGGCACCAGCTCCGGCTCGAGCACCACGCAGGCGACCTCCAGGTCCAATCGCCGTAAGCCCGCCCGTGCCAGGACGATCGCGTCGTACTGACCTTCGCCCAATTTTCTCAGGCGCGTCTCGACATTGCCGCGGATTGCCACAAACTGCAGGTCAGGCCGGGGCGCCCGAAGGAAGGCTGCCCGCCGCGCGCTGCTGGTGCCAACTCGCGCTCCGGGTCCGAGATCACCCAGGCCTCGTCCATCAAGGGTGACCAGTACGTCGGTCGGGTCATCGCGAACGGGAATGGCAACCAGGGTGAGGTCAGCCACTTGCACCGGTGGCAAGTCCTTCAAGCTGTGTACGGCCAGGTCGATCTCCTCATGCAACAGCGCTATCTCGAGCTCCTTCACGAACACCCCCGAGCCCCAGTCAGGGTCGGGCACGTTGGTCGCCTGGCTGCGGTCACCACTTGTCGAAATCACCACCACTTCAATGTCGAGCGACGCATACGCTTCGCGCAAGGCATTGGTTACCCAGGTGGTTTGGGCGCGGGCCAGCGGGCTCGAGCGGGTGCCGATGCGAACGCTGGTCAGACCCGCAGCCACGCTGCTCCTCGCGCGGCCGCTTCCCAGGCTGCAATTTCAGCGTGAACGACATCCTTCAAAGCCGAAACGAAGTCCGCCGCGGCGTTGGGTGCCTCGATGCGAATGAACGTCTCGAAACCAGCGGCCATGGCCTGCTCACGGCCGGCGACGTCCACGTCGTACAGCGTCTCGAGGTGGTCGGCCAGAAACTGGACCGGCGCAACCACCACCTCCCGATGGCCTGCCGCGGCCAGCACCGGCAACACGTCCAGCATGTCTGGTTTCAGCCACTCTTCGGGTGTATGGCCGGCACTCTGATACACGAATGACCAGCGAGAGTGTGGGAGACCGGCTGCCGCAGCCACCGCGCGCGCCGTGGACAGAAGTTGTTCGACGTAGTCGGGCTCCTGGTCGACAACCCGTTTGGGCAGGCTGTGCGCCGTCAACAGCACGTGTACGCGCTCCCGCGTGTGATCCGGATACTCCGCCAACGCCGCTTGGATGCGACTTCCTAACACGCAGACAAAGGCGGGGTTCAGGTGCCACGCGCCGACCGTTCGAGCTGGAAGCGCACCAGCCGCGGCCTGCAGTGCCCGGTCGTACCCGCCCATGAGCGTTGGCGAGTACTGGGGCGAGAGGATGACCCCCACCAGGCGCTCGGCGCCACGGCTGGCGAGATCGTCGACCGTTGCGGCGATGCTCGGAGCGGAAAAGCGCATGCCCGCGCCGACGACGAAATCGCAGCCGAGATCCTCTTCCAGGGCGGCGGCCTGGTGTTGCGCAATCTCGATCAGCGGCGACATGCCAATAGCGGTGTAGCGCCGCCGGAACTCGTCGAGCAGGTCCGGGCCCGGCTCTCGACCACCCCGAACGCGGGTAATGTAGGCCGCCACGTCGTCGAGGTCGCGGGGCGACCCATACGTCATCAGCACGACGCCGGTGCGCATTACACGGCCGTCTCGGCGTGAACCGCATCCACCAGGCGTCTGAGCACGTCTGGATCCGTTTCAGGCATGACTCCGTGGCCCAGGTTGAAGATGTGCCCGGGCCGTCCGGTGGCGCCCGCGAGCACTTCACGCATACCAGCTCGCGCGACTTCCCAGCCGGCCACCGGGCGGACCGGGTCAAGATTGCCCTGGATGCCCCGATCGAAGCCGATGCGCTGCCAGGCCACCTCGAGCCGAACCCGCCAGTCGACACTCATCACGTCGCTGCCAGCCGAGGCCATGGCTTCCAGGAGCGCAGCGTTGCCCGTGCCGAAGTGGATGGTCGGTACTCCAAGTGGGCGGAGAGCGTCGAAGATGCGCCGCATCCAGGGCAGCACCGAGCGCTCGTAGTCCGCTGGCGCCAACGCCCCGACCCAACTGTCGAAGACCTGAATGACGTCGGCGCCGGCGGTGACTTGCGCCTGGAGATAGCGGATCATCCCGTCAGTCAGGCGATCCATGAGCGCTGACCAGACACCTGGTTCGCGCAGCATGAGCGACTTGGCGCGCGCGTAGTCTCGCGACGGTCGGCCCTCGATCAGATAGCAAGCCAGCGTGTACGGCGCACCGCAGAAGCCGATGACGGCTGCACGCCCGTCAGACAGCTCGTGCTTCAGGTGCCGAATGGTCTCGAGTACGAACGGCACGCCCGCGTGCGGGTCCAGCGGTCGCAGACGCTCGACGGCGGCCAGGTCGCGAATGGGCGAATGAATGACTGGACCAAGGTCAGGCTGAATCTCCAGCGAGACGCCCATCGGCTCCAACGGCAACATGATGTCGGCGAACAGCACCGCCCCATCCACGCCAAGTTCTTTGACTGGCATGAGCGTGATCTGGGCCGAGAGCTCGGGAGTCTTGGCCAGGGTCAGGATCGGATACTGTTCGCGCAGTTTGCGGTAGTTGTCCAGGCTGCGGCCCGCCTGGCGCATGAACCAGACCGGCGTCGCATCGGATGGCTGCCGCCGACAGGCAGCCAGAAGGCGCTCCGCTCCAGTCAGCGCGCGGCTGGCAACCGTCACCCTAACAGCTCCAGAACTTCGGCCACGCTGCCGGCGACGCACGTGAAAATCGGGGTCTCGCGCTCGGTGTACGCGCTCGCCTCACCGCCCCGCAGTTTTTCCACCAGGTCCAGGAAATCGGCCGGGTAATCCGTCTCGAAAGCGACCACGAATTCCTGGTCGTCGAGGCCGAACGAGTAGCTGGTGTTGATCTTCACCCTGGGAAACTCGTGGCCTACTCGAATGTGGTCGTCCATGGCCCGCTGTCGCTCCTCAAGCGACAGTCGGTACCAGGGCCGCTTCTTGACCATTGGGTCCACAAACAGGTACTTGCGTCCCGTTGGGCGGATACGCGTCCTTCGGCCTTCACCCTGGCCATCCGCATGCTCGTGGCGGTCAACGTACTGGGACCGCTTGGTCATCGCCAGGTACGAGAAGGTAGTCTCGAGGTGAGCGCCCATGGCCGAGCGCAGCAGCGTGGACTGGAGCTCCTGGAAATCTTCCAGGCGCTCAGACACCGTCCAAAGCAGCAGGTCCGCGTCGGCACGCGTGCCGAGCGTGCTGTACGCGCGCAGCACGGGCAGGCGTTGGGCGAACGGTTCCAGCCCGCCGAGCAGGTCCGTCCGCGCGGCGTCGCGCTCGGCTGGCGCTAGCCGCAGCCAACTCCTGTTGGCCTTATAAAAGGCGTAGCGGATGTACTGGCGCACGGTCCGCGCGGGCGGCTGGGGCTGGTGTGCGCCGACGCTGGGCACAAGAGTGGTCATACGCTGGACGAATCTTTCTGAGCGAGGCTACGCGAATGATCGCGTTGATGGTGACAGCCAGGCTCCCTACTTCGGCGGGGACTTGTCCCTATTGTGCTGAGGGTTGATGCCCTGAAGGCGAGTCTTCACATGCGCGCATGAAAAACTCGCCAGCCATTGCACGGGTGGGTGCGGCAGCGGTGGTCTTGCTCGGGCTGGCCCTAGGTGTACTGGAGATCCGAGTGTGGCTGCCGTTATTCGGGACTGCGCTTGCCATCGACGATGGGCTACAGCAGGCAGACGTGGCGCTGGTGCTGGAAGGCACCGGCACCGACGCCACCGACGCGGCCGAAGCATGGCGCCAGTCAGGCATCGTGCGCGAGGTGGGCATCGTCGAGGCACCCGGCAAGACGCATGCGCTGGTGGCGTACTGGAGTGACTTCGTTCGCCGGGGCCTGGCGGCGCCAGCCACTACCCCGACTG
>JBPCIO010000255.1:0-3619 GCA_051006215.1 Chloroflexota bacterium | reverse complement strand
CTGTGATCTCACGGGCCGCTTCCTCCGCCTCCCGAATGGCGTGATCGGCCACATCATGCGCCGTATCTTTAGCTTGCCCGGTCAGGACTTCGGGGTCCAGCTTGTCCTGGATCGCATCGATGGTGCTCGTCATGTCGGCCCGCGTGAGCTCGATCTCCTCCCGAGCCGCCGCCGTGTTCTCGTCGAGATCCTCGTCCTGCTCGTCGGGGTCGCGGCTCACACCGCTTGTTTCGCGCACTCGTCGTTCTAGCTCATCTGCTCTTTGGCCCATTGGGCGTCCTCCTTGAGCGTCTGCACGGTCTGGGTGGGGGTAAGGTCCGCACGCTTGAGCGCATCCAGGCCACGTTGGACCAGTACGCCTCCGACGATAGTCACCACCAGGCCGACCACGAGGGCAGCCAGCCACCACGCGAGACCAGCAGCGGCGAGGGCGATGATGATCGCTGCCAGAATAGCCAGCACGCCCGCGCAGGTGACCAGGCCGCCCACTGCCACGACCGCAACATTCCGCGCCATGCGGGTAACCTTGTGCGTCATCTCGGTGGTAGCCAGTCCCACCTCCTGCCGCACCAGGACGCCCATAATCTTCGCGCGTGACCGGCACCTCCAGCGTCTTCTGCTCACTGACAACATCCTTACCGATGCGCACCTGGCCGGTCCATGTAGTGCAGCCAGCGCTCGCCGAGCGAAGCGCGCGCTCCGGGTGAGAGAGCCGCTCACTTCCATCCCTGACGTGCTGAGCCGCGACCTGCGACGGGCGGGTTCGTCCAGGTCGACGGGGCTGGCCTGGAGGGCGCGAACCGATTCATCCCCGGCGATCGGATCGCTGAGGTATACGGTCACACCGTCCGACTGCATCCTGTCTCGTCCGAGCCCGTGGTACCCGAGGAGGTCCCACCCGCGAGCCCAACAGTCCCCGACGAAGCGCCCGGCCCTCTGGTGGATAACCAGTCTGTGGAGCTCATGGTCGTCACCCCTATGCACCATGACGCACCAACCGGCCGTGCGTTTGCGCTCCGCGTACTTGTCTCTGGGGGAGCACTACGTCATACACCTGTCGAGCGCGCGGGCCCAGGTCATACATCATCAGAACTGTGTGGTTAGTGCTAGCAGCATGGCACGCATTGTGCCTTTGCCTGCTCGCTCCCGCATCCGGTCCTCACCCGGCGCGTGACGCGAAGATTTGACTCGGTCTGGAGACCTGTCTATGCCAACCACGCCCGTCGTCACCGACTGGGGTACCGCGATTATGACCTCGGTAGCCGCCGCGCTCGCCTTGCTCCTCAGCGGCATTCCGAAAATCATCGGCTTTGTGGTCATTCTGCTCATCGGCTGGCTGATCGCTTCTGCAATCGCTACCGCCATCGCCGCGGTCCTGCGCGCCGTCAAGTTCAACGATCTGGCCAACCGCGCCGGGCTCACTGGTTTCGTCCAGAAGATGGGCATTCACAACGATGCCGCCGGGTTTCTGGCCAACGTGGCCAAATGGTTCGTGCGGCTGATTGTCCTGGTCACCGCCTTCGATGCCCTCGGTCTGCCAGCCGTGTCTCAGGTTCTGCAGCAACTCCTGTTGTGGCTGCCGAATCTCGTCGTCGCCCTGGTCGTGCTGGTCATCGGCGGACTGGCAGCCGGCGCACTGGCCAACCTCGTGCGAGGTGCAACAGCCGCGTCTGGCCTCGGCGATCCGGACCTGCTGGCCACCGTCGCGCGGGTAGCGGTGTGGGCGTTTGCCATTGTGATTGCCGTCAACCAGATCGGCGTCGCCGCCACGCTGGTCAATACCCTGTTCATGGCCATCGTGGGCGCGCTTGCGCTGGCGCTCGGCCTGGCGTTCGGGCTCGGTGGTCGCGAGACTGCCGCCCAGATCGTCCGCGGCTGGTACGACCGCGGCCAGCAGGCAGCTCCGAAGATGGCTCAGGCGACAGAGGCCGCCAAGCACCAAGCGCAGCAGCCTGCGACGCCAACGTCGGGACCTGCCGCCAACGGCGCTCGCTCCATCACGGCTCAGACGTTCGTCGCCGCGCCACGCCAGCCCCGAGTCACGCCTCAGAACCGCAATCGAGATGATTGATGCCGGCGTGGCGGCACGGGACACGCCACGTCGCGATACATGCAGCTCCCATTTCAACCAACAAGGACGTAAACAATGCCGAAGAACGACCCAAGCAACGAAGACACGACACCCGGCGAGCAACACCTGCTCGGTAAGCACACCGCGCACCATGACGTCGCAGCGAAACGGCAGGACTCCGGGGCAACAGTCGAATTGCGCGAGGAAGAGCTCAGCGCGCGCAAGACATCGGTCGAGGCCGGTCGGGTGCGTGTGGGCACCGAAGTGACTAGCTCGCAACAGACGCTAGACGTGCCGGTCACACACGAAGAAGTCACGATCGAGCGCCATGCCGTCGACCGAAGCCCAGCCGACGGTCAGATCGGGGATCAGAGTGAGACCCTGACCGTTGCCGTCTCGGGGGAGCAGGTGTCTGTCGACAAGCGCTCCGTCGTGTACGAAGAGGTCGGCCTGGGTAAGCAAAAGGTCGTGGGGACACAGCAGGTCACGGGCACCGTCCGCAAGGAAGTCGTCGATGTCGATGCGGAGGGGGATGTACGGACCGACCAGAGCCGACGTTGACCGCTCAAGCAGTGACTATCTGACCGCGGAGGTCCCTGCAACCACATCCGAGCACCCAAAAAATGCATCCAACCTGCATGACACCGTCGCGGTGTCTTGCGTATCAACACTAGAAGGATAATCCATGTCACAAGAGCAAGTGCGCGCCCGAGACGGGCGACCGCGTGCTCCACAATCTGATGTCATGCAGACACCGGCCAACGGCGCTGCGGCGTCACAAGTAGTAGAAGAAGTCCGCGAACGCGAGGTCCCCGACGGATTCGATCTTCGGCACGACCGAGTCCACTGGGGTCCAATCATCGCCGGCCTACTCACGGCCTTTACAACGCTCCTGCTGCTGAGCTTGGTCGGCCTGGCGGTTGGACTGACCACCGTAAACGCGGGGACCGCCGCCGCTCAGGGTGGCCCGCCGGCGGACGCAGGGCGAAATTCGGCCATCTGGGCTGCCGTGTCTGGCATTGTGGCGTTTCTACTCGGGGGGTATGTCGCCGGCCGAACCGCAGCTATCTTCAACCGCAGCTGGGGCGCGCTCAACGGGGCACTCGTGTTCATGCTGGCGGTGCCCTTGATCCTGTGGCTGGCCGGGCAAGGTCTGGGCACGGTTCTGGGCTCGCTCGGCAACCTGTCTGGTGCGCTGGCCAGCAACCCGGGTGCCGCCCAGGCCGCTCAAGGCGCCGCGGGCCAGGCTCAGGCAGCGGCCCAGAGCGTCCAACCAATTGATGTCGCGCGGGTAGCAGAGGGAGCCAGGAACACTGCCTGGGCCACCTTGGGGGGTTCGCTCGTAGCGCTCGCTGCCAGCGCGCTAGGCGGGTACATGGGAACTCGGCATCCCACGGCAACAGAGCGGAGGAGCACCCGCATCATCCGCTGAGTGGGGTGCGGTGACGACGGGGGTGCCTCGCAAGATGGCACCCAGGACACGCGGCCGCGGCCGACAGTTCAGAAAGGAAGTTTGTGTGGCTAAGAATTTCTCGAACCAGGTGAGCG
>JBPCIO010000254.1:0-30895 GCA_051006215.1 Chloroflexota bacterium | reverse complement strand
GCCGACAACAACGCGCTCGTTGGAGCCCGCCAACGTCGTGACTGGACCGTCATCCAAACGCCGTCGATCAGGCAGGCGGGGACGACCGCCGCGAGCAAATTGGGTGCGAGCGCCGTGCCACCCGCGGCCGGCCCCACGACAGCCAGCATGATCGCAAAAATGACCAACAGCTGGCCTTTGGGCGTGCGAACCGAGCGCACCAAGCTGTTCACGCGTCCTCCTTCAGCGCTGGTTGGCCAGCGGAGGAGGCGGAGCCCGGCGCAGCGGACTCGTCTATCGGGCCCTTGCCAGCTCCAGCCGAGTTGGCCCAAGCCGTGCCGCCTTGCGCCGGCATACGGTTGCGGCCGGATTGGCAGTTCACTGCTCCACTCCCAGGCCGGTGCTGGTGGTGACGAACGTTCCGTCGGGTGACATGAGCAGGCCGCCGACGCTCTGATCCTCGAGAAATTGGAGCCCGCGCTCGCGGCCCAGCGCCATGGCCGCAGTCGACAGCCCGTCGGCTGCCATGGCGGTCGGGGCCACGACCGTTACGCTCGCCAGGTCCGTCACTGAGCTGCGCGTGCGGGCGTCCAGGATGTGCGCCGCCGCGCTCGGGCCCGGCAAGCGGCGTTCGTAGTCACCCGAGGTGCACACGGCGACATCGGTTACCCACAGCGTGCGCGCTAACAGACCCCGCGCGCGCGGATGCTGGATGCCCACGTGCCAGTGCTCCCCGGCCGCGTTTCGCCCACGCACATACAGGTCGCCACCGGCTTCCATGCACAGGTCGGGATACTCGCGCAACTCCTGGACCGCCAGATCGATTGCCAGACCCTTGGCTACGGCGTTGAGGTCGAGCACCACCGGCCGCCGCAGCAGGATGGTGCGTGCGCGACGGTCAAGCCGCACGTCGACATAGCTCGCGTTCGGAGCCACCTCGGAATGGACGGTCGCGCCGGTGCGATAGTTGATGTTGAAACCGAGTTGTTCGAGCGCGCCGCCAACCGTGGGATCGAACGCACCGTCTGTCTGCTCCGCCAGGCCCAGGGCGAAGGCGGCCACCTCGAACAGCAGCGTGCTCACCCGGACCGGGCGGCCGACCTGGCGCAGTAGCTGCATGACTTCACTGGTTGGATCGAAGCGGGTACAGATGCGCTCGACCGTCTCGAACCAGCCAAGCGCGCGTTGGACGGCCGGCTCGGCCACCTCCCGGGCTTGGTCTGAGATGAGCTGAACATTGACCCACGTGTCCATGGACAATGTGGCAAACTCGTGCTTGGTTCGCAGCCCGGCCACCACGCCAGTATCTAGCCTGCCTTCGACAGTGCCTGAGTCACCGCTCCACGGAACGCCTGTGAGCTATACGTCGCTCGACTGACCGTATCGACCTGGGCGCTCTGGCGCTGGACAACCTGAGCGGGCAAGCCCGCGATGTCACGTAACGGGTACTGCAGGGTAGATTGTGTGATCGTCACCGAGGCGATTCGGCCGCCCTGGACCACGACGTTGACTGCCACACCGCCACGGCGGCTGGACCCCTGTCCGGTATACGTGCCATCCTTGTAGGCAGCCTGGGCTGCCGCGGGCGGGGCGGCGGGCGCTGGTTGGATCGTCGGCGCAGGCCGCGCTCGACCCGGCGCTGCAGTGGCTGCCGCTGACCCCGCGACAGGCGCCGGTGGCCGGGGAGCGGTTGGCGCCGCGCGTGGCGGCTCGAGAGTTGGCGGGGCCGAAACCGCCAGGGCCGCGCTCGGAGTATCCGCCGCAGCGCCAATGCTGGCGTCGGCGGACTGGGTGCGCATGTACCCAGCCATGTACACAGCCGCGATCGCCGATGCGCTCAGCGCGACAATACCTCGGTGTAGGCGGGGAGTCGGCATGTGTATGGATGAAAGGCTAGCTAGCGCAGATTGGCCCTGACTTAGACAGACGTTAATACTTTGTCAAAGCCAACGGTTCGGCGTTCCTCAGGCAGTCGGTGCGAGTCCCCAGGCCAGCGAACACGTCTCACCAGCTTGCAGCACGATTAGGTCCGTGCCAGTCCGAAATGCGTTTGGCGGACAGGTCATCGGTTCGATCGCCAGGCTCTGCCGGCGGCGTGCCAGCGGCAGCGTGTCACCCTAAAAGACCTGCACGTAGCGATAGTTGGCGTCCATCCACATCGACGCCCCGCGGCGGGTGCGTGGATCCGACAGCGCCACGCGCGCAAGCCCATCCTGCCCGCGATGCAGCTCGGTGAAACACTCGTCCAGAACAATCGGGCCGATAGACCGCGGTGTTCGAAAATCGTACTCGGCCGAGGCACGGTCGACGGGCAGTACAGCGCCGGTCGGCAGTCTGCGCTCGGGGTCCAGCTCGAGCCTCGAACGCGCTGGAAGATCCAGGATTGCCGTATCGACCAGCGTCGTGCCGACCGTCACATACGGATGCCAACCAGCCCCAAAGGGGAGCGCGCCCACGCCGGCGTTGTGAGCGGTCGTACGGACGGTGAGGCCGTCAGCCCCGAGGGCGTACTCGATGCCCAATTCCAAGGTGAACGGGTAACCCATGCGCGGATAGATGACCACCTCCATGCGGACTCGATCCGTTGCCCAATCAGCCACGCGCCAGTTGAGCGAGCGGCTCAACCCATGCATGGCGTTCTGGCGCACCACATCGTCAATCGGCAACCGAAGCTCTTGACCCAGGAACGTGTACTGCCCGTCTGCGAGTCGATTCGGCCACGGTAGGAGCGGCAATCCGCACCCGCCTTCGGCCACCGTGTCAGTCGGATAGCCGTCCAGAATCGGCTGGCCGTCGACCTCGTACTCGCGCAGCCCACCTCCCACCTCGACCACGACAGCACGCTGCAGGCCGTGACGAAGCTCGATCTGACGCCCGCTGAACGGAGACCACTCGGGACCGCCTCTGACTGTGAGAGAGGGCGGCGCACCTTCTGATGCGCCTGCCCTTTCCCCCGGCTCAGGCGAACTCGGCATGCGCTACTGTCCCTTGGCCGCGGCCAGCTGCGCGCCGAGGGATTCGAGCCGTTGATCGCGCTCCCCGACAAAGCGCTGAATGCCACGCAATAGCCAGTCTTGCGACAGGTGAGCTTCCTCGAGCACCTCGTCCACCGTGCCACCGGTGCGCCAGCGGTTGTCCCAGTCAGACGACATTGCGTACTCGTCAGCCAGGCTATGCGTAATCCAGTCACGCATCAGGCGACGCGAGCCGTTGGTGATGTAGGTCATGTCGACCCGATCCCCCGGCGCTAGGATCGACTCCTGGTACGACTTTGGCTGAAGCCGGAAAAGCTCCGGACTGACTACCGCTACGAGCTTCACGTTCAAGCCGAGCTCGTCGAGTTTGGGCAGCAGTCGTACCGTGTTGTAGGTCGACATTGTGCCCTGGACGATGATGGTGCCCATCTTCGGCTGGCCAGCCTTGTAGTCGCGGAGCAGGTAGGCGCCCCGCGCTGCTTCGAAGTGGGAGGCCATGCCGAGCGCAGCGCGATCGGGCACCTGGATGGGCGGGCGTGTCAGATGCAGCGCCACGATGTGCGAGTTGGTGGCCATAGCCGCGGCAATGAGGACGGGCACCTCGTTGTGCTCCCAGGGAATGATGTTGATGACGTGCCCCTCGGGAAACAGCTCCATCACGCCGGTCTCGTAGATGCCGAAATGCGTGCGCGAGTCCTCGGCCGTCTCGGGCCCGGAATGGCCGGCTACCCACAGCACTTTGCCAACTTTGATGTTCGAGTCCTGCGCAATCTGGCTGAACAGGCGCATCAGTCCGTACTTCAAGTAGCTGAACGACGCGTACGTTGAATGCGCCGAGTAAAAGCCGTCAAATTCCTGCAGCGGCTTAGGCGAGAGGTTCACACACGCTATTCCGGCTGCCACCCCCGAGTTGGTGAATTCGGTGATCTCTTGCGACAGCAGCGCGCCCTCGCGATTGTGCTCGCGGTCGTAGCGCCCCCAGCCCTGCACGTCGCCGAACTTGGCGGCGAAGCCGGAGATATTCGTCGACTCGGCCAGGTCGGCGGACATCGCCAGAAAGAGCGGACGATCGTAGTGGGTCCTCCCGAACGCGTTGGCCCAGGCACCCCACTTTGCCAGCGCGGCGCGATTCGGGGCGTTGGTGCCGGGCTCGACGAACAGCTCCTTGGGGTAGTTCTTGTAGTCCCACAGCCGTGCGTCGTTCCACGGGTTGCGGCGCGTGTCCAATCGAAACGCGGGGATCTCTTCCGGGACGGAGTCACCGAGCTCGACCAGGCGATCGGCGAGATAGTCGACCAGCTCATCGTCGTTGGTGATGGTGTCGGCAATCGCCTTCAGGTTGGCCTCGAACTGAGTGCGGAGCTCGCCTGCATCGCTGGGCGCGGGCTTGTCCAGCCCGGCCCACTGTGTGCCGTACTTGTCGCTGAACTCGTGCCGCAGCTGCCAGAATGGCTCCGAGTTGATCTTGTGCGGGACGCCGTGCGACTTATAGCCAGTGACGATGTAGCCGCGGCCCTTGATCGTCTTGAACCACGTGATGTTGGGTCGTTGATCCGGGTTTGGCGTGTGCATCGTCTCGAGGAACGCGCGGGTCACGCTGGCGAAGTCGCTGCCCTGCTCGGTGCCGTGGACCTGGAAGCCGTACGGCTCGAACCAGCTCTCGGGAGTACCGTTGACGATCCGACTGGCGGGCACCTCGTCGATGCCCCAGTCGTTCCAGTCGATCAGGTAGTGCAGGTTGTCCAGGCCAAGGCCAAAGGCCGAGTTTTTCGTCTCGTGGCTGGCGCCAGCTGTGAGACCACCTTCGCCCTCGACGGCGAAGACCTTGACGCCTTCAGCACCTGCCCGCTTCAGCGCCATCGCCTCACCGGCCGCCGGAGGCGAGCCGTGGCCGGACGGGCCAGTGTTGAACTTCAAGAACAGGGTCTTGCCTTCCATCTCGGCATGTCCGGCCAGCCCTTTGTTGCGCCGGAAGCCCAGCAGATCGCGCCAGGTTAGCTGTCGCTCCTCGGCTTCTGGAACCAGGTACCGCGGGTCCTTGGTACGGGCGTACTTCGCCTGCAGGGCGGTGTTGTAGACGGCGAGCATCGAGTAGATGACGGGAACGGTGTGGCCGGCGACCAGGATGAACTTATCCCCAAAGCGCTTCTCGGGGTGACGGATGTCCCAGCGCATAAAGCCACCCAGCGTCAGCGCGACGAGCATGTGCACTTTGGAGCGCGAGCCGCCGGGGTGACCGCTCTGGCGGTAGTTCTCGAACACGTCGATGTTCTGATCGATGCAGTCCTTGATCTTTTCCCACGCCACGAAGTGGCGCTCGAGGTCGCCGTAACGAGCGTCAATCCGGGGTTCTGTAGCCACACCCATGTCATTTACTCCTGACTTGTACTCTCATCGTAGGCGGCGCGGGGTTGCGCGAGCCGCGCGCGAGCCTCACAGGTCATGCACACCAGCGCAGGGGCGCTGCGAAAAACATGCCCTGTCGCATATCTTGGTAAAGGTACCGCCTGCCCCAGCCATAGTGCCCGACCAGCGCAACACACCTGGTCGCAAACCGCGCCTGGGAGCTGTGCGTACTAGAAGCAGGGCCTTCAGGGCGAAGGCCCCGAGATACTGCGTTGAGAGGGGACGTCGTGAGTCTGAAAATGGGACGGCTGGGATTGATGCTTGTCGCGGCAGGGCTGCTGACAATCGGAGGCGGCGCGGCCGCGGTGTACGCTCAGAGCACCACCACGGTCGTGATGGCCGAGTTCACGTTCACTCCAGACCGCATGGTCGTGCCTGCCGGACGCGACACATTTGCCATGCAGAACACGGGCAGATTCCCGCACAACGTACACATCGAAGGCAACGGCATCTCAGTTGACGTGAAGCCCGACGGCCCGGTGGATGGCGGCCAGAGCTTCTCTGGCTCGGTGAGTCTCGTGCCCGGTACCTACGACGTCTGGTGTCCCGTCGGCAACCACCGTGAACAGGGCATGGTAGGCACGTTGACGGTCGCGGGTGCGGCTGCCGGCGGCGCAGCGCAAGTGCCTTCGGCCCTGCCGCGAACGGGTGATGCTGCGGCAAGCCCGCTGGCAGCAGAAGCGGGCATCGCCGGTGGTTTGTTCCTGGTGGTCGGCGGCTGGATCATGCGGCGTCGCGCCACGTTGGGTCGGTAAGCCCACTGCTGGGCGGCTATACTGCCGCCCAGCGCCGCATGCCTGCTCGCCGCCCATACGCCAGCCGCGGCGTGCAGCGGCGCGCGAGCCCGTACCGATCGAGCGGTCGGAGAGGCCCCGGGCGATCTTCGGCGGCGCTCATAGCCGTCCTGGCGCTCGTGGCGGGTGGATGCGTCTGGGTTGTTCACCCGGCCTGGTTTGGTGAACCAGCCGCGCTCATTCAAGAGCTTGCACACTCGACGAGCTCTGGTCCTTCGAACGCCGGCAGCCGACCGCGGCTAGCCGATGTGTCGGGTGCAAACGGTCCTGAATCCGTGCTTGACACGGGCAGGCCGGCCCTACCCGCGGCCACGCCCGCGGGCGCGAACACCACACCGACGACTGGCCCAACGCTACGCCGATGGGACACGGCTAGCACCGGTCTGGTTACGGACGCCATCCTCGCCGACCGGCTGGACCAGGCGCTGAGTGGGGTAGACGGTCGAGTGAGCGTTGCCGTCAAAGACCTTGGGAGCGGTCGCGGGGCTGTCCTGGAGGCCGATCGTGAGATGCCGGCTGCCTCTTTGTACAAATTGCCGGTGCTGTATTCGGTATTCCAAGCCGGACTGAGGATGAGCGAGGAGCTAACCATCACCGATGAGGCACGGTCCTATGACGCTGGCACGCTGGAGCTTGGGGTTGGCGAGACGCTCACCGTAGCCGAAGCCCTCGAGCGCATGGTGACCATCAGCGACAACGCCTCCGCGATCATGCTTGGCAGCCGGGTCGGCAGTAGCCGCGTCAATGCCGATATTGCGGCGCTCGGTCTGGACTCCACGCACTACAGCCTGGAACGGATGACCACCTCAGCAGCGGACATGCTGCGTTTGCTCGAGCAGGTGGCGTACGGCCAGGCGGTCTCCCCCGCCGCCAGCGCTGACATGCTGCACTTGCTGCTGCGACAGCGAGTCAATGATCGGCTGCCGCGCTTCCTCCCGGGTGACGTCGAGGTCGCGCACAAGACAGGCAACCTGCCGGGCACGGTCAACGACGTCGGGATTCTCTATGGACCCTCCAGCACGGTGGCGGTCGCGGTGCTGATCTCAGAAACGACCGACGAGACTACGGCGGCTACGGCCGTGGCGCGAGTCGCGCAAGCCGCATACCTGTACTTCGGAGGAGAACCTGAGGCGCCAGGTCGACCGACCATTCCTCGCCCGCCTGCCAGAGCCGTTCCGCCGGTCTGGCGCCAGCCCAGACCGGTCCTGCCTACGCCGACGCTGGAGCCAACCAGTGTGCCCGCGCCGTCGGTCGGCCCGGAAGTGGCTCAGCCCACACCCGTGAATACCCCGCTGCCGCTGGCAACGCTCCCGCCCGTCGCGACGACGACCATTGCCCCGCAGATCGCTCCGACCCAACCGCCGCCCACGCCGACGCTCGTGCTCCGACCAGCCGTCCCGACTGCCACAAGCGCGATCCCCCCACCCACTCGCGCGCCCGCCCGCGCCCCGACCCCGACACCTCCCCCTCGACGCTAAACGTATCGGCACGAACGCGTAGTGCTGATTGACGCATCCGCGGCAACCCACGACGACAGAACGAAACTCGTTTACTCTTTCAACAAGATTCACTCCGCCCGTGCTATCTCACCTGTACCAGATCGTCCAGCTGCGGGCCGAGCGCTTTCCAATGTCGGTCGCGCTGGGCGCCGAGGAGGGCCTGCGCTGGCGGACGCTGGATAGCCGTCAACTGCTTGCGCAGGTCGACGGGGTCGCCGCCGACCTAGCTGAGCGGGGTGTGGGATGCGGCGATCGTGTCGTGCTCTGGACGCCGTCTGGCTTGCGCACCCCGATTTACCTGTTCGCGGTCTGGAAGCTCGGTGCGATCGCGGTTCCGTTCGACCGTGACACGAACCCCCAGGCGGCCAGAGCCATCCTGGCCGCCATCGAGCCGCGCTGCGTCATTGTCGGGTTCCAGGATCGACCGGCCTGGGCGCCTGCAAACGTGATGGAGTGGTGGCAGCCCAAGCCTCGGACCTCGCCGGAGTCACGCACCTGGCAGACCCCCGCCGAAGAACTGGCCGCGATCTTTTTCACCTCCGGCACGACCGGCCAGCCTAAGGGCTGCATGATCACGCACCAGAACCTGTGCTCGCAGATCGAAGCCTTCGATGACCGCATTCCGCTCGACGAACACTGCCGCCTGGGCAGCATCTTGCCCCTGTCCCACCTGTTCGAGCTCACCTGCGGGCTGCTCTATCCCATGCTGCGCGGCGCAGCCGTCCACTACATTCCCAGCCGCCGCGGGTCAGACGTCGTGCGCGTGCTGGCCGAGCAGCGCGTGACCCATATGATGGCCGTCCCCCAGTTACTCAGCCTCATGGGCAACGCGCTCGAGCAGCGGCTTCAAGCGCGTCTGCCGGCGCGCGTCTATCGAAATCTTGTCAAACTGGCGGATCGCTCGCCCATGGCGTTGCGGCGAAGGTTGTTCTTTATGGTTCACCGCCAGATCGGTGGCTGCCTGCGGCTGCTCGCGGCCGGGGGCGCGGCACTGCCACTGGAAACCCAACGCGTCTGGCAACGCCTGGGTGTGGACGTGGTGCAGGGCTACGGTACCAGCGAGTGCTCACCCGTCATCGCCTGCGGCGAGCCCCGCCTGACGCCGCCAGGCAGTGTTGGCCGCCCTCTCGACGGCATCCAGGTGCGTCTTTCGGGCGAGCACGAGCTCCAGGTACGCGGTCCTAACGTCATGCGCGGGTACTGGCACGATCCCGAGCGGACTGCTGCGGTGCTTTCGCCCGAGGGTTGGTACGCTACGGGAGACCTCGCCAGCATCGACGACCGCGGCAATATCACACTCCAGGGGCGTGCGCGCGACCTGATAGTGCTGCCCAACGGGATGAACGTCTGGCCCCAAGATGTCGAGGACGCCCTTCGTTCCGCGCCCACTGTCCAGGACGCGGCCGTTCTGGCGGTACCCACCCCAGGTGGCGGCGCTCGACTGCACGCGTATGTGTTGCCAGCACGGCCTGCCGATCGCGCCACCGATCCCAATGCTCTGCTGGCTGCCGTAAATACCCGCCTAGCCAGCCACCAGCGTGTTTCGAGCGCGTCGTGGTGGCCAGATCCCGATTTTCCACGCACGTCGACGCTGAAGGTGCGACGCCACCTGCTGCCGCTGCCGGATGAGCAGGCGCAAGGGAGTGTCGGTTCGCCGCCCGTCGAAGGTGACCCGCTTGCACAAGCGCTCGTCAGTGTCGCGCACGTCGCTACGGTCGACGACGAGCAGACTCTCGGCCAGCTTGGGCTCGACAGCCTGGGCCTCGCCGAGTTAGTGGCTCACATCGAAGAACAAACCGGACGTGCGCTGGCGGAGAGCGCGCTGTCCACGGAAATGACGGTCGCCGACCTGCGCGCAGCCGCCGCGGCGGCGCCACTGGCGGAGGACCGCACAGCCGCCGACCTGGACAGCGCCCAACCCCTGCCGATACCCCGCTGGTTGTATGCGTACGGCTGGCTGGTGCGCCCGGCACTCGCCGCGCCTTTTGACCTGCTGTATCGGATTGCCATCCCGCGAACGATCGTGCTGGGCGGCGATCACCTGCGCAACCTACCGTCCGGGACCGTCTTCGCCGGCAACCACCGCTCGTTTGCCGACATGCCGCTGGTGCAGGTCGGATTGAGCAAGACACCGGCGCGGCGGTTCGCACGCCGACTCGTCATCGCAGCCATGGCAGAGGGGACTGGCTGGCGGTCGCCGCTGGCACGCTATGTGGCGGCCGCTTATGGTCTCTACCCACTCGATCGGCTCGGGCAGCGTGAGGCCAGCCTGCGACGCCTGGCGAGCCTCGCCCGTGGTGGCAACGCGGTACTGATCTTTCCTCAAGGTACCCACGCCCGACCCGCCGACGAACGTGGCGACCCGCCAGGCGTGCGCTTCAAGACCGGAGTAGCCCACGTGGCCGAAGCGCTCGGTGCTCCCGTCGTGCCGTTCGGCCTGGCCGGGACGGAGGAGGCTATGCCGCCGTTCATCGACGATTTCAAGGGCCCCGTCGTGGGCGGTGTTCCGGTGGCGCTCAAGCGTCGGACGCTGGCTATCGCGTTTGGGGGGCCGCAAGAGCCGGCGCCAGAGGAAACACCCCAGCAGTTTGCCGAGCGCCTCGAGCGCATGAGCTACGCGCTAGCAGCGCAGGCCGACGCAGCGCGCGCCTCGCCTGGCGCCCTAGCCTAGTCGGCCACGAGAGCAGCGGCGCGCGCGGGTCCAGATTCGGGGTCCGGCCGGGCGGTAGGCCCGGGTTCGGCGATGAAGGCCTCGAGCATGTGGCGTGCGTCCTCGTCGCGATGCTGCACGGGGGGACTCTTCATGAAGTAAGCGCTCGGTGCTTCAAGGGCCCCGCTCAGGCCGCGATCTAACCCCAGACGCGCGCAGCGGACCGCATCGATGACGACGCCGGCGCTGTTGGGCGAGTCCCAGACCTCCAGTTTCAGCTCGAGATTCAGCGGGACGTCGCCAAAGGCGCGCCCCTCCAGGCGGATATGGGCCCACTTGCGATCCGTCAGCCACGGCACGTAGTCACTCGGCCCGACGTGGATATTCTGGGGCTCCAGCTCCTCTTCGATCTGGCTGGTGACGCTGGTTGTCTTGGAGATCTTCTTCGATTCCAGCCGACTCCGCTCGAGCATATTGAGAAAGTCGGTGTTGCCACCCACGTTCAGCTGGCTCGTGCGTTCGAGGCGCACACCTCGATCCCCGAACAAGCGGGCGAGGACGCGATGCACGATCGTCGCGCCAACCTGACTCTTGATGTCGTCGCCGATGATCGGCAGGCCGTGCTCTTCGAATCGACGGCGCCAAGCAGCCTCGCGGGCGATGAACACCGGGATGCAGTTGACCACCGCGCAGCCAGCTTCAAGGGCCTGCTCCATGTAGAAGCGAGTGGCCTGTTCGCTGCCAACAGGCAGGTAGTTGACCAGGACATCGGCGTGGGTCTGTCGCAGCACCGCGGCCACGTCGACGGGTGGCTCGGGCGCCTGGTCGACGACATCCGAAAGGTACTGGCCGACGCCGTCGAGCGTCGGACCGCGGCTGACGGTCACACCCGCAGGCGGCACTTCGGCAAAACGAACGGTATTGTTGGGCTCGGCGAAGATGGCCTGCGACAGATCCTGGCCGACCTTCCGCGCATCGACGTCGAAGGCGGCGGCGAACTGGATGTCGCGGACGTGATAGCCGCCCAGGTCGACGTGCATCAGGCCGGGCACGAACTCGTCAGGCGAGGCGTGGCGGTACTTGTGGACGCCCTGGACGAGGGCGGAAGCGCAGTTGCCGACGCCGACGAGGGCGACGCGCACGGTACGGGTGGGGGACAGCGGCATGCCACAGCGTACCACGGTAAACGCTTTCCGGAAAGCGTTTACCCTATTGCACCAGACGGGCTCGGCGGGCTGGCTTCTATCATCCGCCCGTGCCGACCATCGCCGACGTGGCCCGAGCTGCCGGTGTGTCCATCGCCACCGTCTCACGCGTCCTGTCGCCAGGCGCGTTGCCCCACCCCGTCCGCGCTGAGACCGCCGCACGCGTCCGAGCAGCCGCCCGCGAGCTGAACTTCTTGCCGTCCCCCATGGCGCGAGGCCTGGCCAGTCGTCGATCCGGACTAATTGGCCTGCTCGTGCCGGACCTCGCCGATCCGCACTACCCCCAGATTGCGGCTGGGGTCGAGGACGGCGCCCGCGGGGCCGAGCTGGCCGTGCTCATCTGCAACACTTTCGGCGACGCCCACCGCATGCTCGAGTACGTGCTGCTCATGCAAGCCCGTCGGGTCGACGCTATCGTCCTGTCTGGCGGTACGAGCCTCAATCCAGACGAGCTGCTGGCGCTGAACGACTGCAAGCTCCCCATGGTGCTGATCGGTCGGCCCACCGCGGCCGTCCGGTGGCCGTACGTGCACATCGACAACCGCGCCGGTGCGCTGCAGGCGACGTGGCACCTGCTCGACATCGGAAGAACACGCGTGCTCCACGTGGCCGGGCCCGGTTCGCAGACCACCATGGCCGACCGCGCGGCCGGCTATCGCGAGGCAATGCAGGCAGCGGATCTGACGGCCGACGTGATCACCTCAGATGGCACGCCTCGGGACGGCTACCAGCGCCTGAAAGCACGCTTTGGCAACCAGGGTCGCAAGCCTGATGCAATCTTCGCCGCGACAGATCGCCTGGCTGTCGCTGCTCTGGCTGTGGCAGCCGACCGGCACTTGCACGTGCCGCGCGAGCTGGCAGTGGTCGGCTTCGATGACATCGCCCTCGCAGCCCAGCTGCGGCCGAGTCTGTCGACAATTGCCCAGCCTGCGTACGAACTAGGGACGGTGGCTATTCATATGGCCCGCCGGCTCATAGCCGGCGAGTCAGTTGAGCCTGTCTCGCTGCCCGTCGGGCTGATGGCACGGGAGTCAACGCTTGGCCCGGGCGGTCGCTACACGTGAACGCGGGCGGCGATGCGCTCGGACAGGTTTTCGGCGCCGAGTCGGCGTACCTCGGCTGCGCCTGCTGCCCAGTTCGGAGGCCGGCTCTCGGGCAGCTCGACGTCGACGTCTGTTTGCATGCTGACGACACGCTTGAAGATGCGCAGTTGATCGGCCAGGCTGGGCGGGATGGTATTGGTACGCGCATCCAGGATGGCCTCGAGCGTGCCGTACTTCAGCAGCAGCGCCGAAGCGGCCTTGGGACCGATGCCTCTGGCGCCGGGAATGCCGTCCGAGGCGTCGCCGGCCAGCGCCTTGAAGTCTGGCACCTGCTCGGGCAGCACACCCATGCGCTCTACGACCTGCTCTGGGCCAATACGCATCAGATCACGCACGCCGGCCTTGGGCGCAAGCACCATCACGCTGTCTGAGACCAACTGATACGCGTCTCGGTCAGTCGTCAGCAGCAGGCTCCGGCCGCCGCGCTTCGTCTCGGCAATAGCTGCGCCGGCCATGAAGTCATCGGCTTCGTACCCGGCGCGCTTGCCGACACCAAAACCAAAGGCCGCCGACAGGCCTGGCAGCACGTCGAGCTGCTTCACGATGGCGTGGTCGAAGACGCGTCCGCCCTGGTACGTCGGCCACAGCGTGTGGCGATAGGTATCCACGCCGAGCGTGTCCCAGGCCACGTAGATCGAGCGCGGCTGCTCCTTTTCCCACAGCAAGACGAGCATGTTGGTCCAGCCCACAATCGCATTGATCGGTCGTCCGTCGGCTGCCTTCATCGACTTGGGCATGGAGTGGTAGGCACGATGTGCCAGGTTGTCGCCGTCGACGATCAGGAGTGGCTGCTGCATCGAGGTGGTCACGCGCGAAGAATCATCGCAGATACGATTGCTTGGCGATAACCTTCGAGAGGAAGTCTCGTGTTGGCGGCTGACCGAACACTCAAACCACGGCGTTCGTGCCTGTCGGTGCCCGCCAGCAGCGCACGCATGCAGGCCAGGGCAGCGACGCTGGATGCCGACCAGGTGCTTTTCGACCTCGAAGACGCGACCGCGCCTTCCGAAAAGGTGGGTGCGCGCTCAATCGCGGTCGACTCGCTGAAGAGCCTCGACTTCGGTGCGCGGGCGTTGGCCGTGCGAGTCAATAGCGTGGATACCCAGTGGTGCTATCGCGACGTGGTCGAGGTGGTCGAGGCCGTTGGCGACCGCATCGACACGGTGATCTTGCCGAAGGTCGAAGCGGCCGCCGACGTGTTGTTCCTGGATCGTCTACTCGGCCAGATCGAGCTGGCCCAGGGTTGGCCGTCTGGACGGATCGGGATCGAGGTGCTGATCGAGTCGGCGGCGGGCCTCCAGCACGTCGACGAGATCGCCCGATCCTCGGCCCGCCTCCAGGCACTGATCTTTGGGCCCGGCGACCTCTCGGCTAATCTGGGTCTGGGCCAGCTCACCATCGGCACCCTCGAAAGTGACTACACCGCCGATATCTGGCACTACGCCTTGATGCGGGTGCTGGTCGCCGCACGCGTGAACGGTTTGCTGGCGATCGACGGCCCGTATGCAGCATTCGCCGACCTCGACGGTCTGGAGCGCTCGGCACGCCGAACGGCCGCGCTGGGGTTCGATGGCAAATGGGTCATTCACCCTGGCCAGATCGCGACGGTCAACCGTGTGTATACACCCGATCCGGCTACCTTCGCCCGCGCCGAGGGCATTCTGGCCGCGTACCGCCAGGCCGTCCAGGGCGAAGGCCGCGGCGCGGTCCGCTACGAGGGCGACATGATCGACGAAGCCACCCGCAAAATGGCCGAATCCATTTCTCGCCGCGGCCGCTGGCTCGGCCTGGCAAGGTAAGCATGCGATTTCATGTCTTGATCGACTCAGTCGTGAAGCGCTCGAGCAGGACCTGATTGCCATCGCCGCCGACAAAGACGCCGACGGCGCCCGTCGGGAGGGCGGCGTCCGAGGCCTGCACAACCTGCATATCGTTGACGACGAACGTGAACAATGCACCAACGGCGCGCACTTCCAGCCGATTCTCGGCAGTGCCGGCATGCACCGCCGCGGCCATCGTCCACGGCAGCAGATCCAGCCAGTGGTCCTCGTCGCGCCGCCACACCCCAACTTCGCCGCGGTCGGTGACCTCGAAGACGTAGTAGCGCCCGGCTTGACTGAGGCCGTCCAGACTCGCGCCTTCATCGCGCAGCACCAGGCCGTACCCGCCACCGTCGGGGCCGCCCGTTTTGCGGAACGTACCCGCCACGACGACATTGCTCAGGTCTTGGCCCACCGGCGCGGCGACCGCCACGAAACGGCCAGCGGTGCGAGGCCTAAGGTGGTATCCCTGCGCGTCGGCCCACGCAGAAGAGCTCGGGTCGTTTGGCCAGCCCGGCGCTCCAGCGGCGAAGTGCTCGTCCAGGAGCAACCGAGCTGCCGGGGAGGGTGAGGGCCCGGCCACGGCAAGTCCTGGCGCGGGCTCGGCCGACCCGAACACAGTCGGCGAGGGCGCCGACGGCGCCAGCGTGGGATCGGCTAGCTTCGGCGGAGGCGCCGCGGCCAGCGGCGCGACCTCCGCCTGAGTTGGTGCGCGCGCGACCGTGCTTTCGGGCGGAGCGGCGCTCACGTCAGGGGGCGGTCCGGGACGCAACATGCCCAACGCCGCGACGGCCACCGTTCCAACAACAGCGAGCGCGACAAAGCCTATCCATGCGCGCGGCCGCTGGAGCGAACGGGTCCCGTGGGTCGCTGGCGGCGCCAGCGGCTCGATAACCGCGCCACTACCAGCTCGTACCGGCACCGCCGCCAGCGACGGCATCGACCGCCTCGGCTCCGGGCCTTTCTGCGCAGCCTCGTCAAAGAACGCCGTCAGGTCCTGCGCGGTCATGGCCAGCACCGGCCGTTCGCACCGCGCACCCTCCGAAAACACGAAGCTCATCCGGGCCAGGAACACCGCGCTCAGCTCTAACGCCGCGAGCCCACGCGCGGCTCCCCAGGCCGCATCCGCGACCCGTCCGTCCTCCATCCAGACCTCGAGTGGCGCTTCGCCCACGCCGCCCCCCACCAATCGGCCTGTCCGCCCCAGCCCGGTGAGAAATGGCAGTACCTCGCGCAACAGCGCGCCGTCCGTGGCGCTGCCGCTCAGGGCGCCGCCAGAGCTTGCGTCATTCAACTTGGCTTATCCAGACCGCTCCGGCGGCGCTTTGAGCGACCGCTCGACTGCCACACCATCGCCAGCCGGCGTGACGCGCACCACGCCTAGTTCGGCGAGAGCTGCGACCCGTCGGGCAGTCGCCATCAACCCACGCCCGCGAGCCAGCTCCAGAACAGACCGCCGACCGTCCATGTCGAACAACAGCCGCAGCGAGCCACGGTCGATCGCCAGTTGCTCGGTATCCGAGCCCGCCAGGTCCACGCTTGGCACGACGGCGAGCGAAGGCAACCTGCCGCTGAACTCGAGTCGCTCACTGGCGAGCCGTCGCAGGTGCCCGTCAAGGACGTCGGGCTCAACCATGAAGTTGAGCTCTCGTTCAGGTGCGTTCTCGGCGAACTCGAAGTCACCATCCCCGAGTGCCAGCACGATCGCTTCGAACGCCGCCAGCCCGCGCTCGGAACCGAACACGGCGCCCACTACACGGCCACCCTCCAGGAACACGCTACCGTTGAAGGACCGAGCCGAGATCGACAGCGACCCCGTTTTTCGGAGTTGGCGGAGGAAGCCCACGAGCGGCTCCAGCTGGATGCTCTGCAGCGTGCCCTTCAGATCAATCATGGCGGCTACACAAAGTATCGGCGCGCGCCGCCGATTTGTGCACCCCCTCGCCCACGCCGGGCCGCGCCAGCGGCAGGGTGGGTCGGCCATACTTTAGGTAGCTCGGGGATCGCGTAACGACAACGTTGCCATGCTGATGGACGCTCCAGCCCTGCCGCGCTTTCGAGGGACGCGGTACCTCGTGCCGATGCGCGAGGGTGGTTCGCTGCCCGGCGTGGTGGATGTCGATGGGCGAGGCACATTCGTGGTCAAGTTCCGTGGCGCGGGCCAGGGACCCCGTGCGCTGATCGCCGAAGCGCTCGTAGCGCTGCTTGGCCTTGCGATCGGGTTGCCTATACCCAGACCTGCCGTGGTCGACCTCGACGAAGGCTTTGGCCGCAGCGAGCCTGACCCCGAAATCCAGGACCTGCTGCGTGGCAGCGTCGGTCCGAATTTCGGGCTCGAATACTTGCCTGGCGCCCTGGCCTTCGATCCTGCAGTTGACGGCCCACTCCTCACGCTGGAGCTCGCGGCGGACATCGTGTGGCTCGACGCGTACCTGACCAATGTCGACCGCACACCCCGCAACACGAATTTGCTCGTGTCCGAGCAGCGTGTGTGGTTGATCGACCACGGCGCAGCATTGTTCATGCACCACCGCTGGGCAGGCTGGCGGCAGCGTATCCATTCGCCGTTCCCACAGATCGCCGAGCATGTGCTGCTGCCGTTCGCTGGCGATCTCCAGGCCGCGGATGCGCGGCTGCGCGAGCGGCTGGACGCTGGCCTGATCGCCCAGATCGTCGAAAGCGTGCCCGAGGAATGGCTGATGCCCGATGAAGAGTTCGCCACCCCTGGCGAACAGCGCGACGCGTACCTGACGTATCTCGTCGAGCGCCTGAACGGGCCGCGGCCGTGGCTCTTCGAGGAGGCTGTGCGGGCTCAGCAACGTGGCGCCAAACCGTTGGGGCCGAGGCTGACCCATCGTGTGGTATAGCTATGCGATCGTTCGGGTCGTGCCACGCGTCGAGCGCGGCGAGTTCCTCAACGTGGGCGTGATCGTCCTCGCCCGTGAACAGGAGCTCTGCCTGGCCAGCGTCGAGCTGGATACGCGGCGAGTGCTGAGCCTGGCGCCGGACATCGATATCGCCGCGCTCGAACGCCACCTGGGCGCCCTTCTGGCTATCGGTGCTGGGTGGCCAGAGGGCGGGCCAATCGCAGCGTTACCACCGCCCGAACGGTTTTACTGGCTGGTCGCACCGCGCAGCACCATGATCCAGACGTCGCCGGTGCACGTCGGTCGCACTGACGAGCCTGTTCTTGCGAAGACCATGCACACCTTGCTGGTGGAGTTTGTGCGACTGCCAGGGGCCACCTCAGACAACCTACGCCAGCCCTCTCGCGCCTGAACCACTGGCAGCCACCGACTACTGCGCGGAGTTGTCACCGCTAGATAGCGCTAGCGCCGAACGGAAGCGGTCCCGCAGCCAGACGCAGTTCTTGCTCGGTCGATATGGTGAATCACCAGGGGCGACTTTGCCCACGATAGCCCAGGCTTCCGTGTCCGCCATTGCTCGAGCGAAGACGCTTCGGAACGCGCGCACGTCGTCGACGCTGGCGGTCTTACTAAAACCACAGCCACGCGCGACTGTCTCCAGGTCTATCCCGAACGCGGAACCAGCCGGCTGACCGCCGGTGATCTCCCAGCCCGCGTTGTCCCAGATGACATGCACCAGGTTGGTGATCCCGGCCGCCCGCTCGGTTGCCAGTGAGCTCAGGTTCATCAGGATCGACCCGTCGCCGTCGAGCACGACAACCCGCAGGTCCGGGCGCGCCAGGGCCAGGCCCAGCCCGATCGACGAAGCCATGCCCATCGAATTCCACATGTAGAAGTTGGCTGGCCGATCGAACGGGATCAGGTCGAATGAGCTGTTTCCGACTCCGCCCACGATCGGCGACTCACCGGCCAGCTCGACCGCAATACCCGTTGCTTCCAACCGCTGCATCACTTTTCGGATTTCCAGCCCGTCAATTGCGCCGAGAGCAGCAGGCCGAGCGGCTCCTCCGCGGTAAAGCACGTCTTCAGCGCACCGCTGAGGATGGTGCCCAGGTCCGTCTCTGAGCGCAGCGTCACATGCCGGATCGTGAGCGCATCCAGACACCCTGGTACCGCGCGGCCCATGTGCAGCTGGGCAGGGTTGAACTCGCCCAGTTCGCCGCGCAAGCTGACCAGCACTGGAAATGGGATCCGATACGCCATCGCCAGCGATCCAAGCGCATTCAGGGCATTCCCGAGTCCCGAGCTCTGCACCAGCATGGCGCCGCGCTGTCCACCCAGAAACAGGCCGGTCAGGATGCCGACCGCTTCTTCTTCACGATGCACGCCCACCAGGCTGAAGAATGGGTCCTCTTCGGCCAAAGCCAGCAAGCGGCCCATCACGGTGTCCGGCAGAAACACCAGGTTGCGCACGTTCTCTGCCCGAAAAGCGTCCAGGAGCGTGCGCGTCCAGGAAGGCGCATCCACGGCGGCGTGGCGCCCCGAACGTTTGAGCGAAAAACTGGCTGTCACGTCTCGCGTTGAGGGTACCCTCTCGACCAGCATGAGCACCCGGGCGGGGTCAGCTGATTCGCTAGTGCAGCGCTTGCGCGAAACACTCGCGGCACGGGCCGACGAGCCGTCTGAGGTGCTTGTCCACGAGCGCGCGCTGCCGGCGCAGCCAGCCAGTCTCGGGGTCCTGCGTCCCCACTTGCCGCCGCCCTTGGCGAGAGCTCTGCTCGGGCAGGGAATCACGCAGCTGTACGCGCACCAGGTGGCTACGGTACAAGCGCTCCGGGCTGGCAAGAACGTCGTGCTAGCCAGTCCGACGGCCAGTGGCAAAAGTCTGGCGTTCGCGATCCCAACGCTCGAGCGCATCATGTCCACGCGGGGAGCACGCGCCCTGTACCTGTACCCGACCAAAGCGTTGATCGGCGACCAGCTTCGGGCGCTTCAAGCGCTGGTGGGCGCGTTGCCAACCGGCGGTGAAACCCGGCCACGGGTCGCAGTGCTGACAGGTGACACACCCCGCGACGAGCGCGTCGAGCTGGCCGCTGATCCACCCGCCATCTTGCTGGCCAACCCCGACATTCTGCATCACAGCCTGTTGCCTGACCACCGCCGCTGGCGTCTGCTGCTGTCGAACCTGAGCGTGGTCGTCGTCGACGAGCTGCATTCCTATCGCGGCGTGTTCGGCGCTCACGTCTCGCTGGTCTTACGGCGGCTGAGGCGGCTGGCCGCGGCGTATGGAGCGCAGCCGACGTTTGTCGGAGCGTCGGCGACCATCGCCAATCCAGTCGACCTTGCGGAGCAGGTCGTCGGACTTCCTTTTGTAGAAGTGCGCGGTGACGCTGCGGGTGCTGGTCCACGCCGGTTTCTGTTCTGGCGCCCCCCCTTGCGTGGCGACGTCGGCGCCAACGAGCACGAGAGCGTATTCGCCGAGGCCGCCGCGGTGTTTGCCGAAGCGTTGCGTGCCGGCTATAGCGGTATCCTGTTCGGCCGCGCGCGGGTGTCGGTCGAGCGGATGCTACTCGACGTGCGGCGCCTGGTCGGGGCGGATCTCGCCGGCCGCGTCAGCGCGTACAAGTCCGGGTATCACGCCGAAGAACGCGCACACATCGAGGCTGGGCTGCGCAGTGGCCACCTGCGCGGGGTGGTTTCGACGAATGCGCTCGAGCTCGGGATTGACGTCGGCGCGCTGGACGTCGCCGTGATCGCCGGCTACCCCGGCAGCAACATGAGCTTCTGGCAGCAGGCTGGTCGGGTTGGACGTCGAGCCGACCGCGAGGCGGTGGTCGTACTGATCGCCGGCGACGACGCCCTGGACCAGTACCACATTCAACACCCGGAAGGGTTCTTCGGCCGAGCCATGGAGCAGGCCGCTGTCGACCCCAGCAACGCGGCCATCCAGCTCGGGCACCTGGTGTGCGCCGCGTCGGAACGACCGCTCCAGGTCGATGACCTGGCCCTGTTTCCGACCAATGCCCAGCGACTGGTCGAGCGGCTTGCTGAAGCCGGCGAGCTCAGCGATGGGCCGCCCTGGCGAGCTGGCCCAGGCGGCAAAGGCCGAGGTCCGCACTCCGACGTGTCACTTCGGGGCACCTCGCGTGACCCGTACACGCTGCAAGCGCAGAGGGCGCGGCTTGGCACGGTCGAGCCGCCGTACCTGCAGCGTGAGTGTTTCCCTGGTGCGGTGTATCTGCACAACGGCCGCGGCTACCGTGTGCTGGGGATCGACGAGACGACGCGGGTGGTGCGGTTGACTGACGAATCGGTGGACACCCGCACGAGCCCGCTGGTCGAGGTTCAGGTCGCCCCGCGTGACGAGCCGCTGGCCTCGCGGTCGGTGCCGGTCGGGACGGCTCAGCTTGGGGTGACCGTCGGACCCCTCCGCGTATGTGAGACCGTCGCCGGCTACCGCGAAACGCGCCGCGGCCAGTCCACGACCTTTCAGCTCGAACAGCCGATGGACAGCGTGCTCGACACGATAGGAATGTGGCTGGATGTTCCGGTCGCGCTCGAGCCGGATCAAGCCTCGCTGCACGCTTTGGAACACGGCCTGGTCAACGCCCTGCCATTGGCGCTGTTGTGTGACCGGCGCGACATCGGCTCGAGCACTGATGCGCAACGCGTCTACGTGTACGACTTCGCCGAGGGCGGGATCGGGCTGGTCGAGAAGGCGTATCACGTGCTCGAAACGCTGCTGGCCGGAGCGGTGGTTTTGTTGCGCGACTGTCCGTGCAGTGACGGTTGCCCGAGCTGCATGCAGTTGCCAGGCTGCTCGCAGGGTAACAGCGCTCTTGATAAGGTCGGTGGCCTGGCCCTCCTCGAGGGCCGCAGTGTCGACGGTGCGCGGGCAGCGGATCGGATGTTGCGGGTATCAACCGCGCGGCGCACGACCTCACAGGCGACGCCGGCACGTCGACGGCGGCTGAGCGAAATCGCCGATGCCGACCTGCGAGAACGCTATGGGGCGGGGCCGACATGGCTGGAAATCGGCGCCATGGCGTCCCTGAAATCGAGCGGCCTGGTGGTCGTGTGGTCGCTGGGGCGAGGCGTGGCCGAAGTTCAATCGTTGAGCGGCGGAGAACCCCATTGGGTCCGCATCAGCGATCTGTCGCCGCCCCGCGCGAACTGACCAACCACCGTCTGGCCCGGATCGTGCGGGTAGGCCTAGTCGCCATGGGCTCTGTTGGTCGGCGGTGGGAATGGCTGATCTCATGCGCGGTGTTCGGGGCAATCCTGATCGCACTGGTCATCGCGCTGTTGCTGCAAGACCCAATCAGCGGGAGCATCCCCTAGCCGTGAGGCGTAGTCGCAATCGGGTCTGAACACGCCAGTCGGCTCCTCCCGAACGCGCGTCGGCTATAACACCCGCGTGCCCTCCGCTCGCTCCGACATCCGCAACGTGGCGGTCATTGCCCACGTCGACCACGGCAAGACGAGCCTGGTCGACCAGATGCTGCGCCATGCCGGGCTAGCCCGGACCCGCCAGGGCGAGCCTGAGTTCACCCTGGACAGCATGACCGGTAACCCGCTGGAGCGGGAACGAGGCATCACCATCCTCTCGAAGCTGACCGGTGTCCCTTACCGGGACCATCGTTCGGATGCCGACGTTCGGCTCAACATCATCGATACGCCAGGCCACGCCGATTTCGGGGGCGAAGTCGAGCGCGTGCTGGGGATGGCCGATGGGGCTCTGCTGATCGTGGACGCGGCGGAAGGCCCCATGCCGCAAACACGCTTCGTGCTGCAAAAGGCGTTCGAGCTGGGTCTGCGTCCGATCGTCGTCATCAACAAGGTGGACCGCAAGGATGCACGCCCGGAGTGGGTACTTGAGGCGACTTCGGATCTGTTCCTGGATCTGGCCACTGATTCGGCGCAGCTCGAGTTTCCGGTCCTGTACGCCATCGCTCGCGAGGGCCGCGCCGGCACCAGCCCCCACAGCCTCGCCGACGATCTGCAGCCGCTGTTCGACACCATCCTCGAGCACGTGCCAGCGCCGACTGGGGATGCCACAGCCCCGTTGCAGGTGCAGGTCAGCACGTTGGACTACGACAGTCACCAGGGTCGCTTTGCCATCGGACGCATCCGCCGCGGCAGCGTGCGGCCCGGTGACAGCATCGTCCGGCTGAGTCGGACCGGCCAGCAGACGGGACCTTTCAAGATTGTGGCGGTGTACACCTACCAGGCACTGACTCGGGTAGTGGTGGAGCTCGCTCAGGTTGGCGATATCGTGGCGTTGACCGGCATTGCAGACGTCGCCATCAGCGACACGCTCGCGGACCCCACCGCGCCCGAGGCGCTGCCTGCCCAGGCGATCGAAGAGCCGACGGTGCGCATGACGTTCGGCGTGAACACGTCCCCGTTCGCGGGTCGAGAGGCCAAGCTTTCCAGCACGTCGCGCCAGCTACGCGCGAGGTTATGGCGAGAGCTGGAAACCAACGTGAGCCTGCGGGTCGAGGACAGCGAAACGGCCGACGAGTTCCTGGTCTCAGGTCGGGGCGAGCTGCACCTGGCGATCCTGGTCGAAACGCTGCGACGCGAGGGTTACGAGTTCGCCGTCTCGCGACCCGAGGTCATTACCAGGGAAGTGGACGGACGCACCCACGAACCGGTCGAACACATGGTGGTGGACACGATCGAAGAGTACGTCGGCGCCATTTCAGAGCTGCTCGGCAAGCGACTCGGCAAACTCGAGCACATGTCTCATGACGGCCATGGCGGCCTGAGAATGGAATTCCGGGTGCCCACCCGTGGGCTCATCGGTTTGCGGAGCCTGTTGCTGACCGCAACTCGCGGGCACAGCGTGATGTCGAGCCGCCTGATCGGCTACGAACCGTGGCAGGGGCCGATCGGCGTCAACCGCAACGGCGTGCTGGTCGCCAGCGAAACGGGTACGGCAACCACGTTTGCCCTGGGAAATGCTCAGGAGCGAGCGCAAACGTTTATCGAGCCCCAGGCGCAGGTCTACGAAGGCATGCTGGTCGGGCTCAACTCGAGACCCGAAGACATGGCCGTCAACGTCACCCGAGAAAAGAAGCAGACCAATATTCGCTCCTCGACCTCGGACATCTCGGTGAGACTGACTCCAGCCATCAAACTCAGCCTTGAACAAGCTCTGGACTTCATCGAGACTGACGAGCTCGTAGAAGTCACGCCAGTAGCCTTCCGCTTGCGCAAACGCATCCTCCACTCCGAAGATCGCCTGAAAGCCCGAAAGCGCGGCGCCGCCTCTTAGAACGATGCACGCCGGGCGTGAAGACGTGAGCTGTGAGTGCGCTACGCTGCAAACGATGCCAGCTAGCGTGGACGCCCTCGAGGGTATTCAGGAACGGGTCCTGTGGCTCGCCACGCGCATGATTCACGAGGCCAACCACATCCGCGCCAACCCTGACCAGACCAAGGTCGGCGGCCACCAGGCCAGCAGCGCCTCGGTGGTGTCGATTCTCACCGCGCTGTACTTTGGCGGCTGGCTGCGGGCCGGTGACCGCGTGAGCATCAAACCCCACGCCAGCCCGGTGTACCACGTCATCCAGTACCTGCTCGGCAATCTCGAGCGGCGGTATTTGACGAGCCTCCGCGACTTCGGTGGTCTGCAGGCCTATCCGAGTCGCACCAAGGACCCCGATCCGGTTGATTTCTCCACCGGTTCGGTGGGTTTAGGCGCGGCTGCGCCCCTGTTTGCAGCTCTGGCCGACCGCTACGCCGCCACCCATTTCCGCGCCGACCAGGCGCACCCGACCCGACGCTTCGTCGCCCTGATCGGCGACGCCGAGCTGGACGAAGGCAACATCTGGGAGGCGATCAGTGATGAGACCATACGCGGCACGCGCCTCGACAACGTACTGTGGATCGTCGATTTGAACCGACAAAGCCTTGACCGTGTCATCCCCGGCATCAAAGTTCAGGAGATGGAAGCACTTTTCCAGGGCATCGGCTGGCAGGTGCTCGAAGCCAAATACGGACGCCGTCTGCAGGCCGCTTTCCGTCGTCCGGGTGGCGAGGCGTTGCGCCTGCGCATCGACAGCATGCCCAACGAGGAGTACCAGGACCTGGTTCGGCTGCCCGGCGGCGAGGCCCGCGAGCGCGTCGTCTGTGGCGCTCCAACAGCCCAACGCAGCCTGCTTTCAAGCTGCTTGAGCGAGCTCAGCGACGTCGATTTACCCGCGTTACTTGACGACCTCGGGGGTCACGACCTGCTGGAGCTCGCCAGAGCCTTCCAGGCGTCGGACGCGTCCGGTGGTCGACCGACCGTACTGTTCGCGTACACCATGAAAGGCTGGGGCCTACCGTTTGCGGGCGACCCTCTCAACCACTCGGCATTGCTGTCAGAAGAACAGATCGACGCCCTTCGCTGCCAGCTGAACGTGCCAGCTGGCGACGACTGGGCATGTTTCGAACCCGACACGCCCGAGGCTCGGTTGTGTTGCGAATCGGCCGCCAGGTTGTTTCCGCACGGGGCCCGTCCACCAGCAGCGGCGCTGCCGGTGCGAGCATCGGACGTTCCGGAATCGCTACTGCAGCGTGCCCCCGCCAGCATCTCCACACAGGAGGTTTTCGGCAACACGCTGGTCGACCTGGCGCGCCGGGGTGGCCCGCTGGCCGAACGGATCGTCACCGCCAGCCCCGACGTCACGATCTCGACCAATCTGGGGGGTTGGGTCAATCGCACTGGAGTGTGGGCCGAAAATCCGTGGCAAGCTCCGGCCACTGCCGTGCCAAGATTGCTGCGGTGGGAGCCGGGGCCTAGTGGACAGCACATCGAGCTTGGCATCAGCGAGATGAACCTGTTCATGCTGCTCGGACAACTTGGCTTGAGCCACGAGCTGAACGGTGAGCTGCTGCTGCCGGTTGGGACGGTGTACGACCCGTTCGTGTGTCGCGGGCTCGATGCGCTGATCTACGGCGTGTACTCAGCCAGCAAGTTCGTCTTCGCTGGAACCCCAGCCGGCGTCACGCTCAGTCCGGAAGGCGGCGCGCATCAGAGCGCCATCACGGCGTCGATTGGCCTGGAGCTTCCGAACCTGCAAATGTACGAGCCGTGCTACGCCCGAGAGACCGAGTGGTGCCTGCTCGAAGGCTTGCGCCAGTGCCTGGACCGCGAGGCCGGCGTGAGCACGTACCTTCGGCTGAGCACTCGAGCGGTGGACCAGGCGCCATTCGAGGCAGTTCTGGCCCGGCTGGGCGAAGCTGAGTTGCGGCGCCAGGTGCTACTCGGGGGCTACCGCGCACACGAGCCGGATCCATCCCTCAGCGGCGGACCAGGGGTGGTGCTCGCGGCCGCCGGTGCGATTCTGCCGGAGGTGCTCATTGCCGCCGCCGAGCTTGCCGCGGAAGGCGTCGCCGCGACCGTGCTGAATATCACCAGCGCCGATCGGCTGTACGCTGCCTGGCAGTCTTCTCGTCTGGCAGGCATCCGGTCTGCCTCAGTGCCAGCCAGCGTGGGTCACCTCGAAGGCGGTCTCGTGCACCCGGACGAACGCGCCGCTCCACTCGTAACCGTGCTCGACGGGGCCAGCCATGCGCTTTCCTTCCTGGGCGCCGTCTTCGGTCAGCGAACCGTTCCACTGGGCATGGATCGCTTCGGCCAATCCGGAGGACGAGCCGAGCTGTACAACTATGCCGGCATCGACGCGGGCCACATCGTCAACGCCGCCCTGGTTGCCCTTTCGGGCTAGACAATCTCAGGACCGCGCCCTGGCGCCGTGGCTGACCCGCGGGTCCAGCACCCCGTATGTCAGATCCGCAAGCAAGTTCGCCACCAGAACCGTTATCGCCAGTAACAGGATCAAAGCCTGGACGGTCGGGTAGTCTCGGAACAGGATCGAGTCCACGATCAGGCGGCCCATCCCGGGAATCGAGAAAATCGTCTCGAGCACGACCACGCCGCCGATGACCGAGCCCATCTCCAGGCCGAGAATGGTGACCACCGGCAGAAGCGCGTTGCGCAAAGCGTGGCGGATGACCACTGCGCTCGTGCGCAAGCCCTTGGCTCGGGCGGTGATCACATACTCCTGCTCCATGACTTCGAGCAATGCCGAGCGCATGTGGCGCATCAACACGGCGGTGATGCCTGTGCTCAGCGTCAGCGCCGGCATCAGCATCAGGCGCAGATTCGCCCCGAGATCCTCGGCTGGCGGGATATAGCCAGACGGCGGCAGCAGGCGCAGACTCACCGCGAACAGCTCGATCAACAGGATGCCTAGAAAGAAGTGAGGCACGGCCACGCCGCTGAGGGCCAGAACCGTGGCCAGCATGTCGACGACCGAGCCCGGTCGCAGCGCCGACAGGATCCCCACTGGCAGGGCAACCAGGACGGCGATGAGGATTCCCAACGCCGCCAGCTCCAGCGTCGGCGCAACGCGCTTGACGATGGCCTCGCCGATGGGCAGGCGATCACGCAATGACAGTCCGAAGTCGCCGCGCAAGGCGTGGGCTGCCCAGTCGATGTACTGGACCGGCAGTGGGCGGTCGAGTCCCAACTGGGCGCGTACGGCGTTGTACGCGGTCCGATCATTGCTCGCCGCCTGATCCCCGAGCATCATCGCGGCCGGGTCGCCCGGCAACACCATGATCAAACCAAACGTAAACAGCGACACGATGATCACCACGGGAATCATCGCCACCAATCGGCGCAGCAAGTATGTGGTCATATCCAATCCGAGCCTGCCCCTGTTCAGGGTACGCCGACGCAGCCACCCGGGCACAGCGCCACTCCACCGCGTCGTGACGCGCGAGCGAGCGGGCTTGAGCGGGTTTGGAGTGTCCAGAGAACTTTCAGTGTTGTCGACCCCAAGTCCCGTCTGCCTGCCAGTTCGACCGCCAATTCCACCACTACGTGGGCGATGGTCCTCCACCAGCGATAGGTCGGAGTAAGCGCGGAGCGCGCCAAACTCAGCCGTCTTGTCACGCTGAGGCTACGACACTGCTGGCACGGCAGCGGCAGCAGCTCCGGCTCGCAGGCGCTAACGCGTACCGACTGGCGGAAATCGCGGCCTGGCACCAGCGACACACGCGCCCGCGCAGTTGTGACACGGTGCGTGGAACCGGACGGCGTTTGCGTACGTACATATCCAAGGAGGCCGGGTGCCTTGGTCGGGTTGAAATCTGGCTCGGGGCTCCGAAAGGACGTCAAAGATGGTCATGGCTGGACGCAAAGACTGGGTGCAGGCTGACCTGCGCTGCATGATGTGCGGGCGCGTCTCGGGGCGCCTGGTGGGTCCGTTGCCGGCGGGTGATGATGCTCGACGCTCACGGGTTGGTCCGCCACCGCAATTCGCCGCCTTCCGTCCAGCCGACACCAGCGTGCCGGCGGTCCGCATCGTCGGCGGTGAGCACTTTCGGTGTTCGACGTGCGGTGGCGGAGTCATCATGGATGAGCTCGAAACGTTCTCGACCTACGCTGACGTCGATGAGGAGCTCGACGAGCGCCCGCGTCGTGGTCGTCCGCCGAAGCCGTGGCGCCGCGCCGCCACCTCGCAGGAGTGGCTGGAAGACCTCGGCATCGCCGGCTAGGCCAGCCAGTCAGGCGAGGGGATCACCCTGGGGATGGCTCGGTTGCCAGTCCCTCCACGACCTCAGCCCCTGGCAGTTTCAGCAGAATCGCAGGTGGCGCGATCACCTTGGTCGAACGGCTGCCACCCCCCAGCACGATGCGTTCGCGGCTGACCACCCGCGAGTCCACCCAGATGGGCAGCTCTGAAGGCAGGCCGAAGACCGTGACGCCCCCAATCTCCATGCCGGTGATCGCTCGCGTTTCCTCGGCTGGCGCGAATGAGGCCTTGCGCGTGCCGAGGCGCTGCCGAACGATCCGGTTGACGTCCAGACGGGTATGGGCCAGCACCACGCAGGCGGCATACACCGGCGGCTCGGACTTCCCGATCACCAGAATGGTGTTTGCGGAATCCTCGGGCTTGAATCCATAGGCCGCGCAGAAATTGGCCGTGTCGGCCAGGGCAGGGTCGCACGGGAAGATCTCGTACGGGACGCCCAGCCGATCGAGTTGCTGCTGCACCGTCAGGTCGATGCTCACGCGCGGAGTGTAGTCTTCCTCAGTCCTCGGTGCGCCACACCGCGTACTGCTCGCGCGGCGACTCCACCCAGTGACCTACCAGGCCGCCGTCCTTGCGCCGCACCACGCCGTTGGCCGTCCGGCGTTTGGCGGCACTTGGCGCGAGGTCGTCCAATACCGGCACGACGCCCGCCTGGAGATCGGCGCCGTGGATGTGCCAGCCGCTGACGGGCAGCTCGCGGAAAGCCAAAACGATGCCTGCAGCATCGACGTCAGCCTTGAACGGCACGCTCACCGCGTCAACGTTGTCCTGCGCAAACCAGGTGTTGTATTCAGACAGACGTTGCCCCTCGGCGTGCGCGCCGAGCAGTCCGAAGATGCGCGTGTCAGGTCCTAGACGCTCCACGTGGTAGGTCTCACGCATCTCACGCACGCTAAGTTGTCCGGGCGCGGTGGCGGCACTTCCGTCGCCCAACGTCGCGTAGGTCAGAAAGCACTGCTCGGCGCGTAGCGCCAGCACACGCGTCAACAGACCGGGTTCGTCCATGGCGATGGCAATCCTCGGCACGTTCGGCCGGTCGCTGCTCAAGACACGAAGGATTGGCAGGCAGTCGCGCACGTCGCTAGCGGTGCCCACCACTTTGACCACGTCCGCCCCGCGCGCCGCCAGCTCTGGCCACCAGCCATCGGCCAGCTCTGCCGGCATTGCCGAGAAGTCATGCCGTGAGACAACCACCCGCGCGCCGGCTGAGCGTAGCGCATCCATGGCGCGCGGAGTCGCCGCGTCCCACTCCAAATCGACATAGTTCGCGCCAAGCCGCGCCGCACGCAGCAGTACCGCGAACCGCGCGTCAGGCGGTAGCGGCGATTTACCACCTTGATCCGGTGGCCGCAACGTGACCACAACGGGCAGGTCGCCGCGTTCGCTCAGGAGAACGTCCAGCTCGAATGGCTCCTCGAACAGGTCCAGACGCAATTCGACACAGTCGGCCTGCTGTCGAATGCGCGCCAACCCGGTGATGGCTTCGGCCATCGTCGGCGGTCCGAACGCCACAGCCAGCAGGTGAGTCAGGTCGGCCACGGTCGCTGAACGGTAGCATTAGCTGGCACACGCAGGCACCTAGAGTGGACTACCAGACATGACCACGACTGAAACTCGGCCCGGTATCGGCAGCCATGTTGAGCACAAACCTGCCGTCCTCCCGCCGTGGTCCGTCATCTTGCACAACGACGATCACAACGACATGCTGCATGTCGTCCGAGCTCTCATCAAGAGCGTGCCCAAACTGGGGACCACGCGGGCTACCAAAATCATGCTGGAAGCGCACAACCGCGGCAAAGCCATTGTCACCACTTGCCCGCTCGAGCTCGCCGAGCTCTATCGCGAGCGGCTGCAAACCTTCGGCCTGACGGCCACCATCGAAAAAGTCTGAGCTCGCTAGACCACGAGTTGGGCGGAGCGGCGTTCGCGAGAGCGGAGGGTGGCCTCCAGCTCCTGCAGAAAGGCGTGCACCACACCACCTGGTGAGCCGGCGTCCTTTCGCCTGATCGCATCCACGCTGCGCCTGATCGGCGGAGCGTCGATGACTTCGATCAAGGCCAGCAACCCAGTGCTGACCTCCCGCGCCACCGACACGCGTGGCAGCAGGGCCACCCCGAGCCCCTCTTCGACCATCTTTTTCGCGGCTTCGATATTGTCAAGCTCCATCACCGTGTGCGCCACGACACCTCCGCGCAGGAACAGCGACTGGGTCAGCTCAAAGTAGCTCGAGGTGCGGTCGAACATGACCAGCCGCTCGCGGCCGACCTCCATCAACTCAACCGATCCCCGCCGAGCGAAGCGATGCTGCGGGTTGCACACCAGCACTAGCTCATCCTCGTACAACGGCAAAGCGTAGATGTCCGGGTGGCGCAGGGTGCGCACAAGACCAACCTGCACGTCGTCGTTGAGCACCATAGCCAGGATCTCTTCTGAGTGGCCCGTTCGGACAGCCACATCGACCCGTGGGTGAAGGCTGGCAAAACGCTTCAATACGGGCGGCAACACATACGTGCTCACGGCCGGGGCGGCGCCCAGTGCCAGTCGGCCGGCGCTTGCCGAACGCAGGTCGGACAATGCCTGGCGACCATCCTCGATGGCCTGCACGACACGCTCGGCGCACGGCAAAAATACTCTGCCCGCATCGGTGAGTCGCACGCCCCGCCCAGTTCGCACGAACAGAGCTTCGCCTACCTCTTTTTCGAGCGCCTGGATACGCGCGGTGAGCGCAGGCTGGGTCACGTATAGCGCCTCGGCGGCACGACTGACGTTGCTCGTCCGAGCGACCTCAATGAACGCCTGAACCTGACCGAACAGCATATGCAGGTATCAATTGCTTCTATGTGGCGTGCGCCCCACGCGGCCTAAGGACTATACGCCTTTGTTCTACTCGTCGGCGCGGGGCGGGGAGGCGTACGCGGCGGCTTCGTCGGCGACCAGGGTCTGGTGAATGCGGTTGGCTTTCTGCATGCCGATCTTGAGCTTGCGCGCAAGGTAGCCCGGCG
>JBPCIO010000253.1:0-4086 GCA_051006215.1 Chloroflexota bacterium | reverse complement strand
GCCTGTTGATCCATGGTGGCGTGGAAGGCGGGTCCGATCGGGCCGGTCGGATCATCCCAGGGAGCGACGTTCGCCTCGCCTATCCAGATCGGCCGGGTGAGTCCGTACGTGGCCAGGACGCGCTGGTGCACGCGCGTGGCGACGTACGCGTTCAGTGGGTTCGAGTACTGGTGAAGATCGACGATATCGAAGTAGTCGCCTTGGGCAGCCGCAGTCGGATCGTGAGACGCTGCCTCGAGGAAGCGCGCCAGGTACAGGGGTCGGCCGCTCTCCTTGTCCCACCAGTAGGTGAGTCCCGGCAGAACGATCTTTGCGTCTGGATTCGCCTTCTTCACCGCTTGCGAGGCGACCTTGACCAGTTGATACAGGTCGGTGATGGTGCCGTCCCAGGTGTAGGCGAGCGAATCGGAGTACAGGTCGGGCTCGTTCCAGATGATCCAGGTGTTGATCTTGCCGGTATAGCGTTGGGCCAACTTGAACATGCACTGGCCCCAGTAGTTCTGCGGGTCGTCGAAGGGGAAAAAGAGATTGGCTGGAACGTTCGTCGGTTTAGGTGTCTTAGGGGTGCTGGTCGCCCACTGGGGTGTGTAAATGGCCAGTCCGACCAGCTGGATACCGCGAGCCGCCTCCTGGCTTATCTGTTGATCGGTGAAGTAGCCATCCGCCCAGGAGCTCGGTCCACTCTTTTGCATGAGCGACCAGGGAAAGATCAGGCGCTCCCACTGCACCCCCGCCTGCTCGGCGCGGTCGGGGTTGTAGATGGACTGGACCGCGCCAAAGAAGCGCTCGCGCGTATCCACAGCGCTGCCCGGCGCTCCCTCGACAGCATTCGCGGGCGTGCTGCCCGCCACCAACAGCAGCCCAAGCCATACATACAGGCTGCGGCGAGCCATCAGTCGAGTGCGCGGGTGGTGACGGCCACACTCATGCTCTCGGTGGCGCCACCGTGGTAGGTGCCTCGGGTTGGGGGGACGTCGCTGTAATCGCGGCCGATAGCGATTTTGACGTAGTTCTCGTTGGCGACGAGGTTATTCGTCGGGTCAAAGCCGCGCCAGCCGTGGCTGGGCGTAAACGCCTCAACCCAGGCGTGGGATGCCCCGATGCCCCGGCTCGGCGCATCCGCGCCGGAGTTCTGGCGTTCGACAATGTAGCCGCTTGCATACCTGGCTGGGATGCCGATGGAGCGACACAGGCCGAGCAACAGGTGTGCGAAGTCCTGGCACACGCCCTGGCCGCCAACGACAACCTGTTCAATCGAGGTGGTGACGTCGGTCACGCCGGCTTGGTACTTGAACCGACGGTAGATCAGCTCTGTCATCTGTCGCACCGCCTCGAACGGGTCGGCGTTGTCTGAGCGAAAGGGAGCGGCCAGGTCATCCAGCACCCCGAGACGTGGCACCATCGGCGAGGGATCCAGGCAGTCCGCAAGCTGGATGGCATCCAGCGGCCGTGGGGGGTGGGATGCGAGCTGAAACGGGTCCGTCATAAACGTGTGGACCTCGCTCTCCGCGTTCACTTGTAAGAACGTGTGCGCTCGCATATTGGTAAGCAGGTGGGCAGCGTTGCCGAAACCGTCTTCGTAGCGCCGCACGTGTCCGGCCGGCTCGATGCGCAGCGAGAACCGCGCCACGCGCTGATCGGCGTCGTCTCGCGGGCCAAGGTGCGTGTCCATGACGGTTTCGCTGACTTCGTCTTCGAACTCCAGGCGGGTGACGTGCTGCACGGCGATGCGCATTATTGCTGTCGCGCCATGATCTGAGCAGCCCGGGCGACGGCCATTGGCCGGCCGGCCTGCGTGCCGTAGTGGAAGAAGGCGCGCGTGATCCGCTCGGAGACGCGGGCGATGTCGCGCTGGATGCCGCTCAGGAATTCCTCCAGCCCGAACTCGATGACTTCGTCTACCGACGCGTGCTCGAGCCTGGCTTGCAGCAGGCCCAGCGCCCGCACCGGCGGACCAGCGCTGTCTGCAGTCGCACGTGAGATCGACTCGAGCGAGTTCCAGGCTGCGACCAGGCTGAACCGCACGGACTGCGGAAACGTCGGATTGAGCAGCAGAAACTCCAACACGCGGGTCGGCTCGACCCGCAGCGAATAGTAGCGCGAGTACGCCTCGGACGAGCCGGCCGATCGCAGCACCGCCAGCCAGCGAACCGTGTCGTCACCCGCGATCTGCGCGGAGGTCGTCAGAAGATGGCTTTGCAAACGCAATAAGCGCGAGACGTTGTCGGCACGCTCCAGGTACATGCCAAGCGAGAGGAATTGCCACTCCTCGTCGTGCGCAATCGTCGCATCCGCCAGGCCCTGAATCAGCAGCAAGCTATCCCGAACACGCTTGTAAAAGGCGTGCAGATCGTCCTCCAGGTCCCGCAGGCGGGCCGGCTCCGCCAGCATCAGATAGGTCGTATTGATCTGCTCCCACATCTCGCTGGAGATACTTTCGCGTACTTCTCGGGCCGCCGCACGGGCGTGCCGTACGCAGGACACCAGCGAGCTCGGGTTATCAGCGTCGAACGCCAGATAGTAGCGAACGTCGTGAGGGCGCGGGAGTGGAGCATCCTGAAGGTGGACTGTGTCGAGCGCCGGACCCAGCAACGGAGTCCAGAAGTCGGCCTCGTGGTGTTCGGCGTCTCCTGCATCCAGCTCCAGGTGAGCAGTCACGTCGACGACGCGAATCGTGGCCATCGCGCGCTCCACGTAGCGGTTCAACCAGAACATGTGCTCGGCGACTCGGCACAGGAGCGGCACCGCTAGCTACCCGCCCGAACCATCCGCCAGCACCCACGTGTCTTTGCCTCCCCCGCCTTGGGATGAGTTGACGACGAGCGAGCCCCGGCGCATCGCCACGCGTGTCAGTCCACCCGGACTGACTTTGATATCGCTTCCGAAGAGCAGGAACGGCCGCAGGTCGACATGGCGTCCCTCGAAGTGATCGTCCACCCAGCACGGGTGCCGCGACAGCGCGAGAGTTGGTTGGGCAATGTAGCCACGCGGATCGGCCCGTACGCGTTGGCTGTAGTCGTCCCGCTCGGATTGAGTGGAGTGCGGTCCGATCAACATGCCGTATCCGCCGCTCTCGTTGACCGACTTGACGACCAATTCGCCGATGTGTTCAAGGATGTACTTCAGGTCGTCTGGCTCTGTCGGCAGGTAGGTACGGATAGTCGGTAGGATGGGCTCCTCGTCCAGATAGTAGCGGATGATGCTCGGGACATAGGCGTAGATGGCTTTATCATCGGCGATGCCCGCACCCGGCGCGTTGGCGAGCGTCACCCGACCCATCCGGTAGCTGGCCAGCAGGCCCGGCACGCCGAGCGTCGAGTCCGACCGAAACGCTAGCGGGTCCAGGTAATCATCGTCGATGCGGCGATAGATGACGTGGACTCGCTGCGGGCCACGCGTTGTGCGCATGTACACCAGTCCGTCATCGACAAACAGATCCGAGCCTTCGACCATCTGCACTCCCATGCCTTTGGCCAGGAAGGCGTGTTCAAAATACGCGGAGTTGTAAACCCCCGGCGTGAGCAGCACCACGGTCGGCTCATCCTCCGAATCGCCTGGCGCGACTGCCCGAAGCACATCCAGCAGATCCTGGGCGTAGCCTTCCACCGGCCGCACATCGTAGCCGCGAAAAATCTCGGACCAGACACGTTTGAGGACCCGGCGATTCTCGACCACGTAGGAGACACCAGATGGCGTGCGCAAATTGTCTTCCAGCACGTAGAACTCGCCCGAGCCATCGCGCACCAGGTCGCTGCCCACCACGTGGGTATACACACCTAGCGGAACGGTCATGCCACGCACTTCGCGGCGGTACCCGCGCGACCCCAGCACCAGGTCGGCCGGTACGACGCCCTGCCGCAGGATGGTGCCGGTCTGGTAGACATCGTGCAGGAATAGGTTGAGCGCACGCACGCGCTGTTCAAGACCGCGTTCGATCTTGCGCCACTCAGCCGCGGTGACAATACGGGGTACGAGATCGAAAGGCATGATCTTCTCTATGCCTTCGAGACCCTGATTGACGGCGAACGTGATGCCGCGTGCCTGAAACGAGAGGTCGGCAGCGCGTTGGCGACGCTCCACATCAGC
>JBPCIO010000252.1:0-7260 GCA_051006215.1 Chloroflexota bacterium | reverse complement strand
TCGAGGAACCGACCACACGGGCAGATTTCGTGCGCCTGGGCGCGCATGTCAAAGTCCTCGACGACGAGGGTGAGCAGGAGACCTACTACCTTGTCGGTTCGCACGAGGCCGACCCGCGACGACGGCTGATCTCAAATGTATCGCCAATTGGCAGGGCGCTCCTCGGCAAGCGGGTGGGTGACGAGGTCACCGTGGTGGCCCCCGCCGGCGCGTTCACCCTCAAGATTCTCGAGATCAGCTAAATCGATGCTTCGCCCGCTGAGCCCCGCGTGTGATACGGACCAACTGTTAGCGTTAAGGGCATGCTCGAGCCGCCCGGCCCTAGCCAACAGGTGCATACTCTCGAAGGCAGCGATCGTATCCGCCAGGCGCGGTTGGAAAAACTGGCGCGCCTCGAGGAGGCCGGCGTGCGAGCCTATCCAACCACTTTCCCGCGCACCCATCACGCGACCGAAGTACATGCCAATTTCGAGGAGCTCGAAGGCAAACAAGTGTGCGTCGAGGGACGCGTAGGCGTGTTCAAGAGCCTAGGAAAGAACCTGGCCTTTGTCTTCCTGCAGGACGACTCAGGTCAGGTTCAGCTCATCCTTCACCCGCGCGACTTCGATGAACCTACCCGCGTCGTCTACGAAAGCCTCGATCCCGGCGATTTCGTGGGCGCCTGCGGCAACGTCGCCAGGAGTAAGACGGGCGAGGTGAGTCTCGACGTCCGGCAACTGACGCTCCTCACCAAGAGCCTGAGGAACCCGCCCGAGAAGTGGCACGGGTTGGTGGATATCGAAACCCGCTATCGTCAGCGCTACCTGGACTTAATGTCCAACGTCGAGGCGCGTCAGGTCTTTTTGACCCGCAGCCGCTTCATCACCGCCATCCGCCAGTATCTGAATGTGCGCCGATTCGTCGAGGTCGAGACGCCCATTCTGCAGCCGATTCCCGGCGGCGGTTCGGCGCGGCCTTTCGCGACCGACTCACACGCGATGGACGCCCGGCTGTACCTGCGCATCGCGCTCGAGCTGTATCTCAAACGCTGCGTCATCGGCGGCATCGAGCGTGTCTACGAGATTGGCCGAAACTTTCGCAACGAGGGCGTGTCGTTCAAGCACAGTCCCGAATTCACGATGCTGGAGCTCTACCAGGCCTACGTCGACTATAAGGACATCATGCGTCTGACAGAGGACATGGTGGCTACGGCCGCCAGGGCCGCCGTCGGCAAGACCAAGGTGCGCTGGGCTGAGCACGAGATCGACTTCAACCCACCCTGGCGACGTTTGCCGCTGAGGGCGGCAATCGCCGAGTTCTCGGGTGTCGACTATATGGACTACCCGGACACGGAAGCGCTGCGCCGGGCAGCCACCGAAGCTGGTCTGCACACTCAGCCGGACTGGAATCGCGGAAAAATTCTGGACGAGCTGCTCACGGCCTTCGTCGAGCCCAAACTTGTTCAGCCGACGTTTCTGACCGATTATCCGACCGCTTTTCCTGGCTCGACGCTCGCCAAGGGCAAGCCGAACAATCCTGACGAAGTCGAGCGCTTCGAAGCGTTTGCCGGCGGGGTCGAGCTCGCCAACGCGTTTTCTGAGCTGAACGATCCGCGCGTGCAGCGCGATCGATTCATGGACCAGGTCAGCGCGCGCGAAGCCGGCGATCCCGAGGCCCAGCCGTTCGATCAGGACTTTCTGACCGCGCTGGAGCATGGCATGCCGCCGACTGGCGGGTTAGGGCTGGGTATCGACCGGGTGGTCATGCTGTTGACGGATCAGCACACCATTCGCGACGTGATCCTGTTCCCCCAGTTGCGACCCCAAGCCACCAGCAGTAGTTCGTAGCCAGCCGTCGCGTACCTCTACGGAGCGACGGCTGGCGGGAGTCCTTCATTTCCGCCGGCCAAGGCGGCCCCGAGACTACTACTGCGAGGAGCGGAATGCCGATGTTGAATCCTGATGTACTGAGACGCGAACCCGACCGTACGCGCGCAATCCTGGCGCGGCGGGACGAGGAGGCCGTGCGCGCGTTCGATGCCGCGGTGGCAGCCGACGAAGAGTGGCGCCGCATCACGACCGAGGTGGAGACGTTGCGGGCTGAGCGGAAACAGCGCGCTGCCGCGCGACGTGGCCGTCCATCGGAGGCTGATGTGGACGCGGAGCGGCGGCTTGGCGACGTCCTCGCCAGCCACGAGCAAGCGCTCAAAGAAGTCGAGGCCACGCGCAAGAGAGCGCTGGCGTGGGTGCCCAACTTGCCAGACGCCAGCGTTCCGACTGGCAAGGACGATTCAGAAAATCCGCTCCTGCGCGTCTGGGGCGAGCCCACAACCTTCGACTTCGAGCCCCTGCCGCACTGGGAGCTGGCCGAACGCCTTGGCATCCTCGACCTCCAGGCTGGCGCCGCGCTAGCTGGCGCACGCTTTTTCGTCTTGAAGGGCATGGGCGCCATGTTGCAGCGCGCCATGATCAATTTCATGCTCGACCTGCACGTCCACGCGCAGGGCTATACCGAGATCCACACCCCGTACATGGTGAAGGAGGAGATCATGTACGGCTCCGGGCAGCTGCCGAAGTTCTACGACAACCTGTATCGCGACGCCGAGGATGATTTGTGGCTCATTCCCACCTCCGAGGTTCCCCTCGTCAACCTGTACTACAACCAGATCATCGGGCCCGGCGCGCTGCCGTTGAAAATGACTGCTGCCAGCCCGTGCTGGCGGAAAGAGCGGGCCGCGGCGGGCCGAGACGTGCGCGGCATTAAACGCGTCAAGCAGTTCTACAAGGTCGAGATGGTGCGCGTGGTGGAGCCCGAGGACTCGATGCAGCACCTCGAAGAGCTCGTCGGCAACGCCGAGGAGGTCTTGCGTCGCCTCGAGTTGCCGTACCAGGTCGTGGCGCTGTGTACCGGCGACCTGGGGTTCGCGATGAGCAAAACGTACGATTTGAACGTCTGGTCGGCGGGCTCGCGCGAGTGGCTGGAGGTCTCCTCGATCTCCAACGCCAACGATTATCAGGCCCGGCGCGCGAACATCCGCTTTCGTCGCCAAGCCGGAGGCAAGACCGAGTATCCGCACTCGCTGAACGGCTCGGGTGTGGCTCTACCGAGGACGTTGATCGCCATCCTCGAAAACAATCAGCAGGCCGACGGATCAGTGGTGATCCCAGCGGCGTTGCGACCGTACTTGGGCGGGGCCGAGGTCATTCGACCGGGCTGAGTCCCTCTTTGTTACCCTCAAGGACACTATGGCCACCACTGCGGCCGCTGAGCGGGGTTCGAGGCAGTTGGACGACCTGCAGAAAGTGGTCGCGCTGTGCAAGCGTCGAGGCTTTGTCTTTGCCAGCGCTGAGATCTACGGTGGGTTTGCCAACACGTACGACTACGGTCCCCTCGGGACGCTGCTCAAGAACAATGTGCGCGATGCGTGGATTCGATCCAACGTTCAGTTGCGCGACGATATGGAGCTGCTCGACGCGGCTTTGATCACCTCGCCGCGGGTGTGGGTTGCATCCGGCCATGTCAAAGAATTCAACGACCCGCTCGTGCAATGTATGGGCGAGTGCAAGAGCCGTTACCGCGCCGACCAGATTGAAGGAAAAGCGTGCCCGAATTGCGGTGGAGCATTGAGCGAGCCGCGGCCATTCAACACGATGTTCAAAACCCAAGTTGGCCCCGTGCCTGACGACGAGAACATCGCGTATCTGCCTCCCGAAACCGCGCAAGGTATGTTCGTCAACTTTCTGAACGTCGCCACCACGATGCGACGAAAGCTGCCGTTCGGGATCGCGCAAGTGAGAAAGACGTTCCGGAACGAGATCACGCCAGGTAATTTCGTGTTTCGCACACTCGAATTCGAGCAGATGGAAATCGAATACTTCGTGGCGCCTGGTACAGACGAACAGTGGTTCGACACCTGGCTCGACGCGCGCGAGCGATGGTACATCGAGCTAGGCATTCGACCTGAGAATCTCCGGCGCTATGAGCATCCGACCGAGAAGTTAGCCCACTATTCGAAGCGCACCGTCGACATCGAGTACCGCTTCCCATTTGGCGAGGGATGGGGTGAGCTGGAGGGGGTTGCCAATCGCAGCAAGGGCCCAGACGACGCAAGCTGGGACCTGTGGCAGCACGAGCAGGCCAGTGGTCAACGGCTCATGCTGTTCGACGAAGAAAAAAAGCAGCATGTCCGGCCAGCTGTTGTCGAACCCGCGGCTGGGCTCACTCGGGCTGCGCTGACGTTTCTGATCGACGCGTACGAGGAACAAGTCCTGGATGCTGATAAGCATGACGTCCGCACGGTGCTGCATCTGCATCCGACCCTTGCGCCGTACAAGGTGTGCGTCGTGCCCCTGTTCCGCAACAAGCCGGACCTGGTGAAGACGGCCCGTGGCATCTACGAGGATCTGCGTCGAGAGTGGATGATCACGTACGACTCGGGCAGCAACATTGGCAAGCTGTATCGGCGCCAGGACGAGATCGGTACTCCGTTTTGCTTTACCGTCGACTTCCAGACGCTCGAGGACCACACCATCACGATCCGCGATCGAGACAGCATGGACCAAGCGCGGTTTGGACGCGTCGCCATTACCGAGCTGCGTGGCTGGCTCAAGGCGCAGTTGGGTGTTTAGACCAGAGATTTCGCCCACCCGGGCAAGGGAGATCGAACCGACGATGGCTGTTGATGTGCAACCAAGTGGCGCCAGTACGGGCCAGCGCAACGGCTCCGCGAGCGCAGATCAATGGGTGTTTATGGCCGAGGACGCTCCAGCTGGCAACCGCGACCTGCTGGGTGGCAAAGGCGCCGGACTGGCGGCGATGACCCAGGCCGGACTGCCGGTTCCACCAGCGTTCACGATCACCACGGCCGCCTGCAACGCCTTCCAGAATGCTGGCGGCCAATTTCCGAGCGGTCTCTGGGACCAGGTGCTGGCCGCCCTGGAGGCCATCGAGAAAAAGTCTCAGCGCAAGCTCGGAGACGCTAGCAATCCGCTCCTGGTGTCCGTTCGCTCCGGCGCTCGTGAATCCATGCCGGGCATGATGGATACGGTCCTGAACCTCGGGCTGAACGACGAAACCGTCCAGGGCCTCAGCCGCCAGACGAGCAACGAGCGATTCGCCTGGGACGCGTACCGGCGCTTCGTGCAGATGTTCGGACGCATCGTGCTCAACGTCCTGCCTGAAAAGCTCGACCACATCTTCGACGCCGCAAAGAGCGCGGCAGGTACCAAACAGGACACCGACCTGAGTGCTGATCAGCTACGCGCGGCGACGCAGCAGCTCAAGCAGCTCGTCCAGCGCGAAACTGGCCAACCTTTTCCAACCGACGTCAAGCAGCAGCTCGAGTTGGCCATCAAAGCCGTCTTCAGCTCCTGGATGGGCAAGCGCGCAGTCGACTACCGCAATCAGTTCAAGATCCCGCACGATCTCGGCACGGCGGTCAACATCGTGACGATGGTCTTCGGCAACATGGGCGAGGACTCAGGTACGGGCGTGGCCTTCACGCGAGATCCTTCGACCGGCGCCAAGGAAATCTATGGCGAGTTCCTGCCCAACGCCCAGGGCGAAGACGGGGTGGCCGGCATCCGTACGCCGATGAAGATCTCGGGCATGCGGGGCATGTGGCCAGACGTGTATCGCCAGTTCGAGGAGATCGCCGGCCAACTCGAGCATACCTACCGCGACGTGCAGGACCTGGAGTTCACCGTCGAGCGCGGCAAGCTGTACATGCTGCAGACTCGCAATGCCAAGCGGACTGGCAAAGCCGCCGTGGTGACAGCCGTGGCTATGGTCAACGAAGGCTTGATCAATAAAGAAGAGGCGCTGCGTCGTATCCAGCCCATGCACGTCCAGCAGGTGCTGGTGCCTCAGTTCGATCCGGCCGCCAGACGCCAGGCTGGCGCGCCGATCGGCAAGGGCCTAGCTGCTTCCCCAGGTGCGGCCGTCGGCAAGGTCGTATTCGATCCGGATCGCGCCGTCGAGCTGGCCGGGCAAGGCGAAGCGGTGATCCTGGCTCGCAAAGAAACGTCGCCTGACGATTTCCACGGCATGGCGCCGGCGGTTGGAATCTTGACGTCGCGGGGCGGTTCCTCGAGCCACGCCGCGGTCGTGGCCCGTCAGATGGGCAAGCCCTGCATTGCCGGCGCCGAGGACATCGATATCGACGTGGCCGGCCAGAAGCTGACGTCCAACGGCACAACCCTGATGCAGGGCGATTGGATGTCGCTGGACGGCACGACTGGGGAGGTATTCGCCGGGCGCATTTCGACCATTGCGCCCGATTTCAAGCGCGAAACCGAGCTGATCACGCTGCTCAGCTGGGCTGACGAGACTCGCACGATGGGCGTTTGGGCGAACGCCGATACTCCCGATGAAGTGGCCCGCGCACGGTCACTCGGCGCAACCGGAGTCGGCCTAGTGCGCACCGAGCACATGTTCCGCGAGGAAGGCCGTCCGCCGATTGTGCAGGACATGATTCTGGCCGCACCCGACGCCAAGCGTGGCGACGCCAAGGCCCGAGCAGCGTACCTGGCGGCGCTCGAGAAGCTCGGCGGCTTTCAGACCGGCGACTTTTACGGGATCCTCAAGGCCATGGACGGCCTGCCCGTGGTCATCCGTTTGATCGACCCGCCGCTGCACGAGTTCTTGCCCAAGCACGACAGACTGCTGGTCGAGGTCACGACGGCCCGCACCCGGGGCGAGAGCGGCCCCGAGCTCGAGGAAAAGGAGCGCGTCTTCGACGCCGTCATGCGTTTACATGAGCAGAATCCAATGCTCGGCCTACGCGGCTGTCGCCTCGGCATACTGTTCCCAGAAATCGTGGAGATGCAAGTCAAGGCTATCGCTCAGGCGGCTGCGAAACTCAAGCTGGAGGGCCTTGATCCGATTCCCGAGATCATGATCCCGCTGGTCGGCACCAGAAATGAGATGGCCCTGGAGCGAGGACGCCTGGAAGGTGTCGTCAAGGGCGTGTTCGAGGCCCAAGGCGTCCAGGTTGCGTACAAGTTTGGCGCCTGCATGGAGCTGCCGCGGGCGTGTCTGATAGCCGGCCAGATCGCTGAGACCGCGGAGTTCTTTTCGTATGGCACCAACGATCTGACTCAGACCACGTACGGCTACTCGCGCGATGATGCGGAAGGCAAGTTCCTGGGCGAATACCTCAGGGAAAAGATCCTGCCCAGCAACCCATTCGAATCGATCGATCGCGAAGGCGTGGGCGAGCTGGTGCGAATCGGCATCGAACGCGGTCGCAAGCAGCGAGCCTCTCTTGAGGTTGGCATCTGC
>JBPCIO010000251.1:0-35142 GCA_051006215.1 Chloroflexota bacterium | reverse complement strand
GAGCAACGCTGGATGCCGGCGAAGAGGACGCTGCCGCTGAAAGCGCTGGTGGCATAGTGCACGGCCGCAAGGTGCTCGGCCGTCGTACCCGAGTATGCGGCGGCAGTGCCGATCAGACTCGGCGCCGTGGCATCGTGCACATCGACGACTCGGACACCTAGGCTCGGGCATTGGGACGGGCCGCCCCAGGAGCCGAGGTAGGCAATGTTGTTGAGACCGACGGCCATGGCGTTGAATCCCGTCGAGCCAGGGTCGTACGCCCCGAGCACGTCCAGCGGATTGGCGAATGCGCTTGGCGGCCCGAGGAAGAGGCTCAGCAAGAGCCCAAGGCAGCCCACAAAACGTGTCATGTTGGGCTGAGTATGGCACCAGCGGACGAGATGATTTCGTTATGATGTCCTACGTCCGAGAAGCAAACACGCGTTGGGGCTTGGCGCAATCCGGTTCTAGATGATCTGCTCGCAAGGTAGGGCGAAAATGTGGATTCCATATAGACCGTTGCTGCGCGTCTCCAGACTTGCCGCCAGGGCTTCGAAGGTAGGCAGGAGCGAGGTGGCGGCTTCTTGGGGGGTCACGATGGTGAAGATTGCTCCTGTGGCGCCAGGCCAGACCGCGTTGTCGAAGTGGCGCACGTGACGTCCCCGACCAATCATCTTCGGCATCTCTGTATAACCAGGCACGCCTGTCGCTTCGAGCGACTGGACCACCTCGTCCTCGAGCTCCTTCGGATACAGGATCAAGTAGAACGCACGCGCAGACTGCTCTTTTTGTTCGACCCCAATCGCTGCGGGCTGCTTGTCAATTTGGACCATGGCCCTCTCCTTTGCCCACCCCCATTCTGTACCCGCCGCACCACGTCGTCCATCCCGTGTGCGAGTACGCCCCGTGCTAGGGGCGGTCGGTAAGCTTGTAGCCGACGCCGCGCAGGGTCAGCAGATACTCGGGCGCGCTCGGATTGCGCTCGAGCTTTTCCCGCAGGTGCCGCATGTGCACTTTGAGCTGATCGACATCGCTCTCTAGCGACAGGCTGCCCCACACGAATGCCAACAGCCGCTCATGCGGCACTACGCGACCCGTATTCAGCGCCAGGCAATGCAGGATCTCGTACTCCTTGGGCGTGAGCTCGACCAGCCGCTCGCCAACGCTTACCTCGCGGCGAGCGAAATCGATCCGCAGCTCACCCACCTGCACGCTGCCCTCGTCAGGGGTCCGAGCCGCCGCTGCGCGGCGCGAGATGGCGCGGATGCGCGCCAGCAACTCACGGTGGCTGAAAGGTTTGGTCATGTAGTCGTCCGCGCCCAGGTCCAACCCCCACACGCGGTCGGCCTCTTCACCTCGCGCGGTGAGTAGGATGACTGGCACCGGCCCACGTTCGCGGAGCTTGCGGCAGACGTCGAAGCCGCTCAAACCAGGCAGCATAACGTCAAGCACCACCAGGTCCGGCATCGAGCGCTCGGCGAGCGCGAGCGCCTCCTCGCCGCTATACGCCAGCGTGGGCCGATGCCCCTCCTTTCGGAGCGAGTAGCCGATGATGTCGGCAATGTCGCGGTCGTCGTCGACCACCAGAATGTTCATGTCCGGATTACTCTTCGTCGTCCCCGATAGCGCGCGGAAGCTCAACCACGAACCGCGCTCCGCGAGGCGCGCCGTCTTCTACTCGCACCGACCCCCCGTGAAGATCCACCAGGGATTTCACGATGGCGAGCCCCAGTCCACTGCCGGCCTCGCCGCGCTGCTGCGCATGGCGGCCCCGATAAAACTTATCGAAGACGATGTCGCGGTCGGCTTCTGGGACGCCGGGTCCGTTATCGGCAACACACAGCGACACGTGACCGTCCGCACTCGACGCGGTGACTTCGACTACTCCACCCGCTGGGGTGTACTTCGCAGCGTTGGCGAGGAGATTGGTGAGGATCTGCTCCACTCTCCGCCGATCGCCCAGAATAGGCGGAACTGAGTTGGGCACATTCATGAGCAAGCGGGTGCCGCGTGCCTCGAATAGATTGCTGACCGCTGCCAAGGCGCCCCGGACCAGGCTGTATGTGTCCAGCGGCTGCGGTTCCAACTCGACGCGTCCGGCCTCCAACCGACTGAGGTCCAACAGGTCGCCGACGAGACCAACCAGCCTGGCCGAGTTGCGCTCGATTGTTTCGAGAAATCGTCGCTGCACGCGTGAGAGCTGGCCGGTGTCATCGTCCAGGACCAGTTCGAGCGCGCCCTTGATCGCGGTCAGCGGTGTCTGCAGCTCGTGCGAGACCACCGTCAGGAACTCGGACTTCAGACGGTCAAGCTCCTGATCGCGCGTGGCATCCCGCAACACAGTGACACTGCCCAGGATCTGGCCGGCCTCGTCGCGCACAGGCGCCGAGTACGACCGAATCACACGCTCGTTGGCCGGCAGGAGCTCCTCTGTAAGCACATCGAGCGCCTGCTCCTCGCCTCGGGCCGGCAAGCTCAACAGCTCGCGCGCGGCTGGATTGACCAGAACCACCCGGCGCTCAGCGTTGGCGACGATGACGCCTTCACTCAGGCTCGCTACCACAGCTTGGAGGTGCTCGGCACGGTCCCTGGCCTGTTCAAGCCGCTCCATGCCGCCAGCAAGCAAGCGCACCCGCCTGGCCATGTGCCGCCCGACCACCCCGCCTGCAAACCCTGCGCCGAGCGCGCCCGCAACGGCAGCTCCGAGCGCTAGCAGGCGTACCTGTCGCACTGCTTCTTCAATCGGCTGGGCGGGGACGCCGACGAGCATGGTGCCGATAACGCGGCCACTGCCTACGGTGATCGCTCGCGCCGCGAAGAAAAACCCGTCGGCGCCCACGACAGCGCGGCTGAACGAGTCACCCGGCTTACCGACCAGGTCGGCATCCGCTGTTGGATCGCCCGTAAACGAGATAGAGCGACGCAATCCGCGCGAGGCGGCCACGATGCGAGCCAACTGGTTGGGCTGGGTGGTCACGATGCCCATTTCCAGTCCTGTCAACTTTGAGGCGGTGTTGAGAAACCCGTCGTCGACATTCACGGCCACCACGGCCGCGCCGGGCTGCGGACCATCCACCCGCAGTGGCGCTGTCGCCTCCAGCACCAACAACCCACGCTCCTGCCAACCCCCGGCCAGCTTGCCTTGCAGGGCGGTCTTTACGTCGCTCTGCGTGCCGAACGGCAGGTTGCTGGCTGGATCGCTGGCCAGGGCGTGGCCGGCCGGGTCCACTACCGCCACGAGGCTGGTATTGCGCAGGTAGGTCGAGCGGGTCTCGGCGGCTGCTTTGACCAGATCGTCGGCGCCTGTCCCGGCCGTGACGAGTGGCCCGAGCCGTTCGGCGGCGACTTCTGCATTGTTGATCGTGCGCGTGCGTTCCTGGTCAAACAACCCTGCCAGCGAGTCGAGGCCGACCGTCGTGCGAGCCCGGACATCGTCAACCGCCCGCCATTCATAGGCTTGGGCTATCAGCTCGGCCGCGAGCACGGCCGGAATCAACACCAGCAGCGCGCAGATCAGTCCGAGGTTCAGGCGCAGTCGCGGCCTCGGCAGCCTGAACCGCATCTTCTTCACGCGGCTGGTGTCCAGTTCGTTACCACAACTGCTCCGGCGCCGGTAGGCCCAGGCTAGCCCGCGCCTGGCCAACCAGCAGCAACGACCCGGTTACACACACGACTCCCCCGTCTCGTATCGCGGCCGCGCTGGCGGCCTCCAGAGCGCTGCCCATCTCGGCCCGTACGTTCGTTTCGCGGAGTTGGGTGTCCTTGGAGCGCGGCCGTCTAGCCCTCGGACTGCGGGCGACGAGGCGGCCAAGGTCAGTGGCGGGTAGAGCGCGAGGGTTGTGCCTGGCTTGGGTAGTCCACACTGCATGCGCAATGGGCAGCAGCGGCCGCAACACGGCTCGGGCGTCCTTGTCGCGATTGATGCCGACCACCAGCAGGACGGGCCGCCCAGCAGCGAAGGCGACCAGCGTGGCCGCCAGCGCCTCCGCGGATGCGCCATTGTGCGCCCCATCCAGAATGACGGGCGGGATGCCTCCCAGGACTTCGAAGCGACCTGGCCAATGCACGCGGCTCAGACCTCGCTCGATAGCCTCGTCGTCAACCCGCGCGATCACGTGCGCGGCGGCTACCGCCAGGGCTGCATTCTGCTGCTGGTGCGCGCCTATCAGCGCGAGCTCCCGCGCGGGTTCGAACGGACCGACCACCTGGCAGGCTGCGCCTACTTCGCCGCACGCGCGAGCCAGGGCACGCATTGCGGCCGGCCGCTGACTCGCCACGATCGCGGGCCGTCCTCGCCGCAAGATGCCAGCCTTTTCGCGGGCAATGGCGCCGAGTGTGCGGCCAAGAATAGCGGTATGGTCATAGCTGATCGGGGTGATGACGCTGGCGGTCGGCTCGACCGCATTGGTCGCATCCAGCCGTCCACCGAGGCCGACTTCCACGACGGCGACCTCGCAGCCCCGCCGCGCGAATTCGTCCAGCGCGACTGCCGTCGTCACCTCGAAAGTCGTAGGCTCGCCGGCGTCCGGGAAGTCTTGCCTGAGGGTCGCTACGTGGGGCTGCATGCGCCCAACCGCAGCTTCGAACGCGCGCGGCGGGATCGCCTGACCGTCGATGCGGATCCGCTCCCGATAGCTTTGCAGATGAGGCTTGGTATACAGGCCGCAACGCGTGCCGGCTGCCCCCAGGATGCTGGCCAGCATGGCGCACGTCGAGCCTTTGCCCTTTGAGCCCGCTACCAGCGCAATGCGCAGGCGGGCGTCGGGGGCGCCGGCAATATCCAACAGTGCCCGCGTCCGACCAAGCCTCCACTGCGCCTCAGGACTGGCGCGTGGATTCCACCCAACTCCGCGTTCTTGGTCGGCCAGGCTGAATAGCCAGCGCAGCGCCTCACTGCCATCCTCCAAGATGACACTTTAGAACGGCGGGGCGATCAGCAGGAACGAGTTGAGACCGAGGACGAGCCCGATCACGCCCAGCACGCCGCCGGCGACCAGGAGCCAGCGGGCGCGGGCGACGATGGAGATCGAGCTCAGTACGATGCCCAGCTGAAACGCCGCCTCGGCGGTTTGAAAGCCGCGGTGGCGCATCTCGGCCACGTCGCGTTCATGCTCGAAGTCCTGCGCCCGCGGCTGCAATTCATCTTGCGCTGGCTGGTACTTGTCCCGGACGGCCTGTTCGAGACTAGCCGATTGCTCGTTCGCCTTCGCTTCGGCGGGCGTGCCAGCGCCCAGGATGCGGATTTGGGCCGCATCGTCGAGGTTAACGTGCCGCTTGAGTGAGTTTGCCTGATACTCGTTCCAGGTATCGGTGGCTTTGGCTTGGGCCAGGATCGCTTCGGTCGAAGCGCGGCTGCCCGCCAGGCTAGCGATGGCGAGCAGAGCAGCCATCACCGAGACCACGACAGCGGCGTTGCGGCCGAAGGTCTCGCGGTGGGTAGCCGCGTCTTCGGCCTGCTCGACGTGTTCCAAAACTTCACGGGTCTCCATGCGGGGCTAGGATAGCCGCTGCGCGTGGGTTGGCTAGCGCATTGACGAGCTGGTACGCGATCCGGTCGTGGACCCCCCGCCACTGCTAGACTCCCGGCGTGGCAATTGCGGCCCTTGATCGACTGCGCGAGATCGTGCGCGGCTACCAGTCGGCTATCACGGCGTTCTCGGCTGGCGTGGACTCGACACTCGTGGCGGTCGTCGCGCACCAAGAGCTCGGCGACGGAGCTCTGGCAGCCACGGCCGTGTCGGCTAGCCTGGCGCCTGCCGAGCTTGACGACGCGTTACGCCTTGCCGACATGCTCGGCCTCCGCCACAAGCTGGTACGCACGGACGAGGTCGCGGACGAGCGCTATGCCAGCAATCCGATCGACCGGTGCTACTTCTGCAAGACTCACCTGTACACCGAGCTCGAGCAACTGGTCGCTCAAACCGGCGCTCGCTACATCTTGAACGGGCTGAACGTAGACGACCTGGGTGACTGGCGGCCCGGGGCTCGCGCGGCCGCCGAGCGAGCGGGGCACGTCCGCAGTCCCCTTCACGAGGCAAACATGGGCAAGACCGAAATTCGCGCCGCGGCCAAAGCGCTTGGTCTACCCAACTGGGATAAACCGGCTCTAGCGTGTTTGTCGTCGCGCGTGCCGTACGGCGAACGGGTCACCCCGGACAAGCTCGAGCGCATCGGCCGCGCGGAACAGGCGCTGCGTGCGCTCGGCTTCCGTCAGCTCCGGGTCCGACACTTTGCCGACCGGGCCAGGGTCGAGATCGCTCCAGACGAGCTCGACCGGGTCCATTCCGAAGGCCTCGGCCCACGTATCGAGGCAGAGCTCGTGGCGCTCGGCTTTGCCGCTGTCGAGATCGACCCGCGCGGCTACCGGGCCGGTCGTTTGAATGAAGGCGTCGTCGTCGACTCTCAGACCAACCCTGCCCGCCGCGTACCACTCGCGGTCATCAGTGTCTGAGATCGATCCACTCGCTGGGTTGGCGGCGGTGCTCGGCACGCTACCGATTCAGGTCGATCCGCAGCGTCAGGCACGCAAGGGCGTCCCCGAAGTCGTGTACGCGGCCGGAAAGACCCCGCGCTTAGCGCTCGCGTCGGTACGCGAGTTGCTGGAGAAGCACCCGCGTGGACGAGTGCTGGTCAGCCGGGCAGACTCGGAAGTGGTGGACCTTCTGCGCCGCGAGCTCGAACCGAGCGGGGCAACGGTCGTGACGGCGATGAATGGTGCGACGGTCCTGGTAACGCGTCGGGACGCGAGCTTGCCGGCCGAGACGGGCGGCGTGGTTGGCCTGCTCACCGCTGGTACTTCGGACGCCGCCGCGGCCGACGAAGCGGCCTGGGTGGCGCGTGAAATGGGCTGCCGGGTCATTCGCGCCGACGACGTCGGAGTGGCCGGCCTGCATCGGCTCGAAGCCCCCTTGCGCACGCTGCGCGAGCTGGGTGCGGACGTCGTCGTCGTTGCCGCGGGCATGGATGGCGCCCTGCCGTCGGTTGTCTCGGGACTTGTGGACGTGCCCGTGATCGGTCTGCCAACAGCGGTCGGCTATGGACTCGGCGGCCGTGGCGTGGCAGCGTTGCTGGCCATGCTCCAGACGTGCTCCCCAGGCCTGACGGTGGTCAATATCGACAACGGCGTAGGCGCCGGCGCCACCGCCGCCCTGATCGCCAACCGAGTTGCCGCCGCCCGAGCGTCAGGTTGAGGCGGGCCGGCGGGCGAAAAAGTTGACGGCGTCGAGCTGCATGACGAGCTCGCCGTGTTGGTTCACCATTTCACCTCGCGAACGCACGACACCCCACTCGGGGCGGCTGCGCGACGGCCTGGCTTCGAGCACGATGAATCGACCCTGAAGCGTGTCGCCTGGGCGGACAGGCTTGAGCCAGCGCAGGTTCTCGACGCCTGGCGAACCAAGGCTTTCGCTACCACCGATCACCCCGTCTACCAGCAGTCGCATATACGTCGCCGCGGTGTGCCAGCCGCTGGCGATCAAGCCGCCGTACGTCGTATCGCGGGCCTGCTCCTCGTCGACATGCATGCGTTGCGGGTCGTACGAGCGAGCGAAGTCGACAATGCTCTGGCTGGTGAAAAGGTGGCTGCCGAGTGCAATCGGGCCACCCCCAGCGAGCTCGACGAAGTCTTCGAAGTACCGCGGCCCCACGCAGCAATTCTCTACCAGGCGAAGGTAGACCAGGCCCAGTCGAACAGCTTTGTGGAGTCGCCGACGAGATCCTGGCTGCGCATCAGGCTGACATACAGGCGGTGCCCATCGTGGGTAGCCGAGGCAACGATGGTTTTCAGGGCCGCGTCGGTATAACCGATTTTGACACCGTCGGCGCCAGGATACTGATCCAGCAGGCGATTCAAGTTTTGCATCGGGAAACCGTCCCCCGTGTAGCGGGAGGTGCCGGCCAGGTCTCTGAAAGCCGCGTTGTGCATCGCGTAGCGGGCCAGCATCGCCATGTCGTACGCGCTCGAATAGTGGCCGGCCGCGTCCATTCCGCTCGGGTTCACGAAGTGGGTATTGTTGAGCCCAAGGGCGGCAGCTTCCTGGTTCATCCACTCGACGTACTGCTCGCGCGAGCCGGCTAGAGCCAGCGCCACCTGTTCCGCGGCGTCGTTGCCGCTGGGCAGCATCATGCCGTGCAGCAACGTGTCGAGGGTGAGGCTACGGCCTGGCTCGATGCCCATCGTGGAGGAGCCGTCACGAGCGGCCATGGCCATAGCGCTGACCGTCACTGGGATGCGCCTGCTCAGGTCAGGCGCGCGCTCGAGGGCGACAATGGTCGTGGCGATCTTGGTCGTGCTGGCCTGCGGGACTTCGGTATACGGCAGCTCGCTGTACAACAGCTGACCAGAGTTTTCGTCGACGATGGCGATATGCACCGCGGTCGTTTCAGGCGCGGGCGCGTCGCTGACGCGCCTTGGCGGGGCTGACAGGGCGGAGTCGGCTGTGGCCGGCCGGGCGGGCGAGGTGGCGATCCAGGGCGGCAGGCCGCTTGGCTCAACAGCGGTGGAATCCACCCACGCCTGAGCGGCCTGATGATCGGCATCCCCGGGAAAGTAGATCTCGACCCGGTTGTTCACGAACGGCCCCAGGGGTTTCACGTAGGCTGCGCCAGCAGGCAAGATGCCGGCCGAGGTTGCCGCACTGTCAGAGCCCGACCACAGTGGCGTATCCTGGACGGTTCGCAGCCACTGGGGTAAGCCCTGGGCCGGGTTGAACGCCGCGCCGGCCTGGCGCTGGTCCGCACCCTGAGTGCGCGCTCGAGAAGTCGCCGCAACCGGGGTGAGGAGCGGCCTGAGGTCGAGCTCAGCCTGCTGTGGCACAAGCTGGATTGGGGTCGACTCGGCCTCGTTCGCAGCCTGCATTTCGGCCGCGGGCGCCGCGGCCATGCCGCTGGCGGCGACACCGGCAGCGGCCACAAGGATAACGAGGTGAGCGCCCAGGCGACGCAGCCGTCTGGGATCACGCTGAAGGACGTGCTGCATGTCCGAACCAGTAGGGTACCGGCCCAACGCTGCTGTGTGGCCGGAGTCCTATTCCAAACACGACAAAGGCACTCTGCTGCACCGTTAAGTAACGGCGACGTGATGAAAACCACCGGTCCGGTTACATGTCTGCCAATGTCTCGCCGTTGTGACGAGTTGTGGCACGAACGGTGCTTTTATAAGGATAGGTAAGTAAGAGGCACCGGAAGGCACGTCAATGGCAGTACAGGTTGTTTGGCATGGGACGCAGCAAGAGTCCTTCGATCTGGTAAACGCAATTGCTCGAAATTGCACCTGTGAGTTTGGTTTGATGGGCGTGCGTCTGGCCACATGCGCTCCGCATCGCATGTTGACCGAGGATCAGCGGGCGTTGAACGGTCTGCTCTTCGCGCGGCGAATGGCTGAGCGATTGAGTCGCGAGGAATTCTCGCAGGTTACGAGCGAGGAGGGCAGCCCAGCCCGCACGCTCGCGCCAATCGCCGTCGACTAGCTCAATTCTCGGCTGGCGGCCGAGTTTCTAGTACAACGAAGTCGCATGCCCGTTACCTGGCAGCGCCTGTACGCCGATCGGACCGAGGGGATGCGCGCCTCGGACATTCGCGAGATCCTGAAGGTCACCGCCCAACCCGACATCATCTCGCTCGCGGGCGGATTGCCAGCTCCGGAGCTGTTTCCCGTAGACGAGTATCGTCGCGCATTCGAGTGGGTCCTCGAGACCGAAGGCGCGCAAGCGTTGCAGTACGGTCCCAGCGAAGGCTACCGCCCACTGCGCGGCCTGCTGGCTGAGCGCTTGACAGGCTTCGGCATGCAAAGCACGCCAGACGACGTTCTGGTCACCAATGGGTCGCAACAGGCGCTCGACCTCATCGGCAAGATTTTCTTGAATCCGGGCGACACGGTCCTTGTCGAGAAGCCGACGTACATGGGCGCGTTGCAAGCCTTCAACCAGTATCAGGCCACGTACGCCGTGGTGCCTATGGATGAAAATGGGATGTGTGTCGACGACGTCGAGCGCATTCTTTCGCGCCAACGCATCAAGTTCATCTATGCGTTGCCGAACTTTCAGAACCCGACCGGCCGAACGATGAGCCTCGAACGCCGCCAGCGACTGGTCGAATTGGCGTCTCGGTTTGGAGTGCCGATTGTCGAAGACGATCCCTACGGTGAGCTGCGCTACTAGGGACAGGCGCTCCCGAGCCTGAAGGCTCTGGACCGCGAGGACTCGGTGATCTATCTGGGGACGTTTTCGAAGATCCTGGCGCCAGGCTTCCGACTAGGCTGGATTCTGGCGAGCCCGCAGGTTCAGGAAATACTGTTGCATGCCAAACAGCCGTCCGACCTGCACACTGGCATGGCTCAACAGATGGCGACCTACCGCGTCGCCAAAGATGGATTCGTGGACGAACACGTCAAGCGCATCAGGGACTTCTACCGTGACCGACGCGACGTGATGTTGCTGGCCATCGAAGAGCATTTCCCGCCGGCTGCCCATTACACCCGGCCGTCCGGGGGGCTATTCGTGTGGGCGGAGCTACCGTCGAATATCGATGCACGCGATCTTCTGCTCGAGGCCATCCAGGACAAAGTTGCTTTTGTCCCGGGCCAGGGCTTCCACCCCGACTCCAGTGGTACGAACACCATGCGGTTGAACTTTTCCAACGTCCCGGCCGACCAACTGCGCGAAGGCATTCGCCGCCTCGGCGTGGCCATCCAGCGGCGGCTTGAAGTGCGATCTACCGCACCTTCCGGAATAGCCTAGACGGGCCTGCACCTATACTGGGCCGCGTGGCAACGCAGCGCTCGAGTCAGGGCCCGAAGGCTACGAGCGCTGTCGTCGAGGACTATCTGCAGGTCTTGCACTACCTGGACCGGGATGGCTACCCGGTCATCGCGGCGCGCCTGGTGGAACGCCTCAAGGTAACCCCCCCAACCGTCACGGCAACCTTGCAGCGCATGGAGCGCGACGGACTCATCGTGCATGGGCGGCGCAAAGAAATCCTGTTTACCCCTGAGGGTCGCCAGGTGGCAGATAGCATCGTCCGCCGCCACGCCCTGGCCGAGCGCCTCCTGACCGACCTGCTCAAGATGCCGTGGCACGAATCGCACGAAGAGGCCCACGGCGTCGAACACGCGCTGACTGCCAACATCGAGGCGCGCCTGCTGGAGGCGCTGGGTCATCCGACCACCTGCCCCCACGGCAATCCGATCCCCGGCCTGGGAACCCTCGCGCCTGATGAATTTCCGCTCGACCAGGCGCAGACCGGTGACGAGCTCGTCATTCAGCGCATTACCGAAGAAGCTGAGGTGGACCTCCAGCTGATGAAGTATCTGCAGGAGCACGGCGTCGAGCCAGGGGCGCGCATGCAAGTGCGTGAGGCCACCGCTTTCAACGCCCTCGTCGTTCTCGAGGGTCCACTCGGGCCAATCCCACTCGGCTTCCCCGTCGCCGCCAAACTGCGCGCCCGGCGAGTCTAGCGCGCGGCGGCCAACCTGGTGAGAAGCTCTCGCGCAATCTGTTGCGCCGCGGTCGGGCGTGCCAGGCGCGCGCCACATTCCGCCAGCCTCGCGCGACGGCCTGGATCGTCGTACAGCTCGGCAATCCGTTCGACGAGCTGGTCAGGGTTCGAGGCGTACGCGACCGCGTCGCGCTGCAGCACGTATTCGAGATTGCCCGCCTCCTGGCCCGCCAGGACGTCGTGGACCACGGTCGGGACCGCACACGCAAACGCCTCCGCCAGAGTCAGGCCACCGGCTTTGGTCACGAGTACGTCGGCAGCACGCATCAGCTCGGCCACGTTGTCGACGAATCCGACCCCGAGCATTGGTGTGCGAGACGGGAGTTGCGCGACGCGCCGTCTGAGATCTGTATTCCAGCCGCAGACGACCAGCGTCTGAACATCCTTCTCAATGAGCGCAAGCCGGGCGATGTTCAGCAGCGCCCGCGGCGAGCCTTCAGCGCCCACCATGGCCAGCACCGTGAAACGCCGCGGGTCGAGCCCGAGCTCTCGCAGGCATCGTTCGCGAACTGAGGCGCGGTCCATTTCAGTTGCAAACATTCGCCGCACCGGAATGCCGACCACCGTCACCGACGCTTCGAGCGCGCCGAAACGGACGCAATCATTCCGGGCCGAAGCAGTGGGCGCGGTATAGTGCCCGACACCCGGCGCAACCCAGAACGGGTGCACTGAGTGCCAATCCGTGAGCACTACTTCGAACCGAGCGCGCGTCGACGCGGCCGCCTTGACCAGGAGGCCGTTTATGCCAGGCAGTACCGAGACCACCAACTCCGGCCGCTCCTCGGCCATCAATCGGCTGAAGCCGCGCTTCAAGAAGGGTGCCAGAACACGTGTGGAGTCGAGCGCCTGTGAGCCCTGGTAGACCATCGACCACAGCTGAGGGTGGTGGCGCGCAAGTCGGGCGTACAGCGCCGGGAACAACGTCACTGGGAATCGAGCGCATTCCAGGTAGGCATCGACGATGGTCGCCGTTACTTCACCCGCGGTCTGCAGCTCGTCTGCCAGCGCCCGCGCAGCCGACAGGTGCCCGCCACCCACCCGCGAGTAGACCACCACAACGTGTGAATGGCGCCTCTCCCTTGGGGAGAGGGAGTGTCGACGATTAATGCGAAGGGCTCGAGGTAGCCACAACCTGGAGACCTTCTTTGGCGCCGTCCAGATCGGGGTTCTCTTGGAGGGCTTTGGTGAACTCCTGCTTCGCTTTGTCGTATTGCTTCGTGTTCACGTAGCTCCAGCCAAGCGCGTGGCGATAGGTGGCGTTCTTGATCGGCTCTTTTTCTAGAGCCACCGCTTTTTCAAAGTTGGGCTCCGCCCCGTCATAGTTCTTCTGGACGTAGAATACCCACCCCAGCTGACCCCAGCCGGTGGCGTAGTTCGGATCGATTTCCAGCGCTCGCTGCAAGTGCGACTGCGCGGAGTCGTATTCCTCCATTGCGTAGTACGCCGCACCCATCCCGCCTTCCGCGCGCGCGTCCTCTGGATTCAGATCAGCAGCTTGTTGATATGCCTGGATGGCCTCGTCGTATTGCTTGACGGTCCGCAGGGCGTGTCCCAGACTAAGCCGCATGTACGAACGCTCCGGTGCCCTCGCGACCGCCCGTTTGTACAAATCGATGGCACTGGTGTAGTCGGCGTTGGTCTCGGCAAGGTACGCCTGGACCCGCAACACTTCGGGATTGTCGGCCCCGCCGGCGGCCACGGCACGCTCCAGCGCGTCGCCCGCTTCTTTGAGTCGGAACTTGTCGGTCTCCGCCTCCGCCAGATACGCCCATCCCTCTGCTAACTTGGGGTCGAGCTCGGTAGCCCGCCGGCTACTGGTGAGCGCGCGGTCCGAATTGCCAGACCAGTCAAACGCGAGCGCGAGCAGCGCCTGGAACTCAGCCGACTTCGGCTCGAGATCGGCAGCCTTCTGCGCGTGCTCGATAGCATCCCCTGGCTTGTTGGCGTAGACCAGCGCGCGCGCCCAGCCGGCTTGGGCGGCGGCGAGGGTCGGCGCGGCGCGCGCGACATCCGCATACACCCCGGCAGCCGCGGTCCAATGCCCGACGGCGATCTCGGCCGCAGCGTCCTCCAGACGCGCCGGCGGCGGTGTGGCAAGTAGCGCAGCCGGGGATGGCGCCGCGGCAGCGACGGGCGCGGCATCGCTACCCAGAGGCGGCGGCGTGGGCCCAGCCTGCGGCGTTATGTATTGCGGCACGAAGTAAGCCGCGGCGCCCGCCACCAGGACCAGGGACACAATCAGTCCCCAATTCGGTCCAGATCGGCGGCGTCGGTACGTGTAGCCCAACGCGCCTCCTTCGTATAGCTTCGGGGCGCGGCGGCCGCCCAGCCCCGTTGGACTCAAGCCACTCTAGGAGCGTCCGCAGAGCGTGTCAAACGTGCATGCCGGCAAACCGGCTTTTTCGTACCCTACACTGCTGTTTGAGCGATAGGCCGCACGCTGGCCAGATCAGCCTGCATGTCGGGCTCGACAAACGGGCCCGGCCCGGCCGGCACGCGGAACACCTTGTCGAAATCGACGCGCCGGAAAGCCTGCGCGAATTGCTGGCAGTACACGCTGTACAGGCGCTGGACGTAGTAGTCCGCGTCCGCTTCGGCAGCCGTGATGCTATCGCCTTCTTGCAGCAGCCGCGGCTCGCCGCCGCGCTGTCGGAAGTACCGAATGCGCTGGCCCACGCGCCAGGCCCGCACGCCCGCCCCCAGAAGCATTTCGTACGGCTCGTCGCGCATGCCGCTGCGGCGATACTGGGCCATCGACGTATGCAGCGTCACCAGGACGCACAGGTGCTCGAGCGGAATGCGCGCCGTTCGCAGGAGGTGCACCGTGTCGAGGAATGCCAGTCGCAACCCAACCACCTGGCCCTGGATCACCATCGGCGCCACACGCTGCAGAAACGCTTCGCCGAAGCGCTCCAGTCGACTCGCGCGGAAAACGGTGCCGACGAGCGTCACCTCTCCGTCATAGCCAAGCAGCACCGCGCTGCGCGGGGCGCGAGCGTACACCCCTGCATAGTGCTCTTCGAATACCAGGTGCACTCGCTCCGGTAAATAGCCCTCGGCGGCTACGACGAGCTCGCCTTCGATTGAGGCGTCCCAGGCCCTTGGAGTCGCCAGCAAGACGTCTTCGCCGTCGACCTCGACAATGGAGCAGCCGCGGGCGCGCAGGTCGACCAAGAGGCGATCGACATATTGTCGCGCCAGAGTAGTCGCATCCATGGCCGCCTGGGGGTCCGAGAAAAGGCCCTGGCCGGCCAGATAGGCGTGACCTGCCGTGGCAAGCAGCTGCGCGCTCGGGTCGCCCGAGCTGCCCAACAACTCGCCGAGCAACGCGGGCAGCACCCCAAAGGTGTCGTTGCTGGCGGCAATGGCGTTGTCGACAACCACGCAAGGAAGAAGCGGACGCACGCTCGCGCGAGCGCCGGCACCCACCACCCCGGTCATAAGCAATTCGGATCTCGGCTCGATCCTCGATTGCTGCAGGCGAGGTGTGGGCGCGGCAATCGAGCGGCCGGCGTGAAGATAGGCGCGCACCAGCAACAGCTCCCAGAGAGCCGCCGGACCTGAGTCGGCGGCGATCCCCTCATACGCGCGCGGCAGCATCGTCGCCAGGCCGAAAACAGTTGGCAGCAGTCGTCGCGACAACCCGTCGACTTCGTCCACGTCGTCAGCCGCGTAGCGGCGGATACGCTCTGGATCGACGAGGTACGTCGGCCACACCTCCGCGCCTGGGACATACTCCCGATCCGTCCGTGCGAAGCCGAAGTAACGCGCGGCGTCCTTCAGTCCGTGGCGGCGAAGGTTGGGTGCGGTCGCGCCGAAGCGACGCACCGCGTGCTGGGTATCGACCACCTCTCGGCCGGCGATTCGCCACCGCAGGAAGGGCTCCGGTCGTTCACCGACATCGAACGCGCCGGCCTCCGGCCGGGGTTCAGTGCTGTCCCGGCCCAGCCCAAGCCGCACGCCCAGACGGGCGGCACGTTTGACCAAAAAGGGCAGGTCGAATGCAAAGATGTTGTGGTTTTCGAGGACATCCGGATCTCGGGCCTGGACCACTTCCACAAACCGTTCGATCAGCTCTGTCTCGGTGAGCGAACCGGTGTCGAGGCACGCCCGCCAGCCGGTGCTGTCACGCATGCTGATCATGAAGATGCGATGTCTATCTTCGTCGAGCCCGGTGGTCTCCAGGTCAAACTGGAAGCGGCGCACATCGGCGAAGGTCATGCCCTTGAAGTAGGTCCGCCCGGTCAGGGTGAGGAACTGTTCTCTCGGGCCCCACACCAGGATCAGCCCGCGTAGATCGGCCAGTGTCTTTGCCTCGCCCCCGTCGCCCTTATTCGAGGTTTCGACGAGTGTCGTTTCCACTTCGTCCAGGTTGTCGGTCAGCACCAGGTAGCGGTAGGCATCTGCGTTGGCCGAGCTTGGCCAATCCAGCTCGACGACCGACAGCGGCTGGGTAAGGTGCAGCTGTCCGTGGGCAGCGCGGAGCGTTTCTGCCTGGAGGCGCACGGCCGGCAAATGCGCTAGCAGGTCCAGACTGGTGGTGAGGAACCAGTTGGCAAAGCGGTGCTCGGTGAGCTCGATCCGGTCGTCGACGCGCCGCCACACTCGCGCACTACCTTTGGTGTCGGCCTCGACGGACACAATGCCTTCGGTCGGATCGCAGCCGAGGAGTGCGTATCCAACCACTTGCGCATACTCTATGCAAAGTGAGCATGCCCACGTCGGGTGTACCCGGCCCGGCTCTGCACGAGCTTCGACGCGAGCGATTGCTCGAAGCCCTCCACAGACACCGTGCCCGCCCGCTGATTCTGCTCGTTGCCCCGGCCGGTTACGGCAAGACTACCCTGGCCGCCACCTACGCGCGGGATAGCGGCGCGGCGGTGGCCTGGCTTACCCTGCAGACGGCCGATCGCGACTCTCGGCGCCTGTTTGCCCGTTTGGCCGACGCAGTGGACGTCGGCTTCGAGTCGACCGGCTCGGTGCCTCGGCTGCGCAGTGGCCTTGCAGAGGGCGCGGAAGGCGTGGGCCTCGCGCGGCTGCTGCTGGCCGATCTGGCTGAGGCGCCCGCCGGATTCATCCTGGTCTTCGACGACTTTCATCACATAGGTGAGGCAGAAGAAGTCATCAACGCCATGGATGCGCTGGTTCGGGACTTACCCGAGGCTGGCCAGATCATCCTCACCACTCGCGAACCGCCCTGGCTGTCGATGACCCGCCTCGTCGCGGACGGGGCCGTCTTTCCGCTGGGCGACGAGGACCTGCGGTTTTCGTCAGACGAGACGCGCGCGTTGCGAGCGACCGTCGGCGGCGACGACACCCGTGACGAGCAGGCAGAAGGCTGGGTGGCCGGCATCTTGCTTGGCGGCGCGCCACGCCAGCTCGGGGTTGGCGGTGGCTCACTGCTCGGCAAGTACGTCGAACGCGAAGTCCTGGGGCGCCTCAGCCCGACCGAGCAGGGCTGGTTGGAGATGCTCTCGGTCTTCGACAGCTTCACGCCATACACGGCCGAACGCGTCCTTGGGCCCGGACCATGGTCGTCCCGTTTGTTGGCGTTGTCCGAGCGCTGTTCTTTTCTGATCGCGGGGCAGGACGGAAGCTACCGTCTGCACGCCCTGGTCCACGAAACCGTCCTCAACCGCCTGCGCCGAAGCCCTGACGATCGCGCCACCCGAGCCTGGTCCGCAGCGCGTGCCCTGGCTGAGGAGGCCTTTGATACCGTGGCCCTCGTTCGGGCCTGCCAGGAGCTCGGCCAGATCAACGGCGCGGTCGAGCTCGTCCACCGCACCGCCGCCGAGGCCGCCAAGGCCGGACGGTGGGGAGCGGTGCTCGTCACCCTCGAGGTGTTGCCCGAAAGCGTTCGGCGGGCCCATCCCGACCTGTCACTTATCGAAGCACGCGCCCTGCTGCTCACCGGCCATCCGGAACCGGCGCACGCTGCGGCCGAAATGGCTCTACACCACGGCGGGCGATCTGGCGACGTAGCCGTACAACTCGGGGCTCTTGTCGAGTTGGCGATCATCACGTTTGCGAATGACATGGCGGCGGCCGAAGACTGGCTGTCGGCAGCCGACCATCTGCTGCGCAATCACGATCTCTCGATCGACCGCCATCGCCTGCTCCAGGGCAGGACACTGGGCGTTCGGGGTGTGTGCGCCACCCTGCGTGGAGACGTTGCTCTCGCTCGCGAGTGCTTTGAAAACGGCGAACGGCTGTTGAGTTTGCTCGGTCCCTCACGTGATCTGGCCCTGGTCCAGCAGAACTTCGGCAGCTTCTGCAACCGCACCGGCGACTATGTCACCGCCCAGGAGGCGCTCGCCTCCGCGGCTTCGCACTGGCGGTTGATGGGTGACCGAAACGGTCTGGCCACCACCCAGACCATCCTCGGCGAGCTCCATCTGCGCCTCGGCAACCTCGAAGCAGGTGGGGCTGCGTTGAACGATGCGCTTGCGGCTGCGAGCTCGGTCGGCGCCCTGCGTCAGGAGGCGTATGCCACCGCCGCGCTCGGCCAGTGGCACCGCGCCAGCGGACGCCTCAGCGATGCCGTCACGGTCTTTGATGCTGGGCTAAAGCTGGCCGAAGACATCGTCGAGCGTGAACTACTCGCCGACACCCTGGTCTGGCGAGCAGAGGTTGCTTTGCTGCAGCACGACCTGCCGGCGGCGCGCAAGCAGCTCGCACGCGCACAGGCCGAGGCCCAGCGGGTCGGCTCCAAGCCCAGTCTGGCTGCAGTCGATCGCGCCCTGGGGCGGCTTCACCTGGTTGATGGCGCCGGCACGCGGGCAGTTGACTATTTCGAATCCGCGTTGCGCCGAGCCGGCGACAGCTGGGGCCCAGATCAACGCGTGGAAACGCTGTACTGGCTCGGGACCGCCTACCTCAATCTGAATCGTGCCCAGAAAGGACTCCGGTATCTGGAGCAGGCTGTCGCAATCGCAGACCAGGCGAGCCTGCCGGCGCTGCTGGCAGGACCAGCGGCTGAAGATCCGCGGCTGGTGCAGGCTGGCCGCAAAGTTGGCCTGAGCCCGATCTTGCTGGCCGACGTCGAACGCATGTCGGCCACGCGCCGCCCCTGGACCGGGATCCCCCCGCGGGCCGCGATCAGTGTCGTTGCCCAGAGTGAGCTACCGCGTCTCGAAGCGCAACTGTTCGGGTCATTCGTTCTGCATCGGGAGGGGCAGCACGTACAGAAGGTCACGCGCAAAGTGGACCGCGCCCGTGAGTTGCTGGCGCTGTTGATCCTCAATCGGAAGGGGCTCCCTGACGAGACGATCGCCGAGCTCATCTGGCCAGATATGCCGCACGAGCGCGCGCTGCACAATCTGCAGATGGCCGCGTATTCGTTGCGCGAGGATCTCCAGAGCAAGGCTGCTATCCGGTACGGTGCCCATACGTATCAACTCAACCCACAGCTCGAGTTGATAGCCGACGTACACGCTTTCGATGCCGCGCTCGTCCGCGCGCGCGGCGCCACTGGCGACTTGCTGACAGGATCACTTGCCCGGGCCGTGGAGCTGTACCGCGGCGCCCTCCTCGCCGATGCGGCCTGGCACTGGCTCGAACCCGTCCGGCTGGAGTACCAGACCCGTTTTGTCTCGGCCGCGCTGCAGCTCGCGGACGTCCTGGCCCCGACCAATCCAGGCCGCTCCGATGCCCTCGCCGAACACGTGCTCGCAGTCGCACCGGACACGGACATGGCCTACGAGCGCCTACTTCAGAACGCTCGCCAGCGGCGCGACCACATGGCCGTGCGTCGCATCGTGAAGCGATACGAGCAGGCCGCCGCCCAGTATGGCTTCCCGATCAACCCATACCTGACCGAGGATCAAGACGGAAGCGCTGGCCGCGCAGCTCGCTAACCAACGGATCTCCGGACTGCCTGCGAGGCGGCCTCGGAATATTGAGCAGGATTGAGTGGCGCGGGTCGCCATCACAGAAGATGAACCTACGAGCTTTCCAATGTATCGAGGATTGCTCGATCAGGTTACAGGTAGTCCACTTCTGCGAGGTGTCCCGTGTCACTCCGTGTACGACGTCTGTTCTGCGCGCTCTCCGTCACCGTCGCCGCATGCGCCCTGAGCGCCACCCCGATTTCCGCCTCAGGATTCGGATGGTAAGTCCGGTGCTCGCGCCAGATCAGGCGTACCCGTCAGTGCTTGGTGAAAGCGAGCTACGACGCCAACTGGATCGATGTCTATCTCGGGCGCTGGTGGATGCCGAATATGCCAGCCTGTTGCTCAGCGATCCGACTGCGATTCTCGAAGACCGCGGCTGTCCTCCGCAGCAGTACCTGTCTCTTCGGAGTCTGCGGGCCAATACCCTGCTCGACTTCGCTCAGCAGGCCCAGGCGCTGTTCTGGGCATTTGGTGAACTCAGCCCCGAGCAGCTCGTCGAGGACAACCCACTTCCACAGCCCGCCGCGGTTCGCTAGTCAACCCAGGCCGAGCGGCTAACGCACCACCACGTTGGCGAGCTTGCCCGGCACGACGATGATCCGCTGAACAGTGCCCGCGCTCAGGTACGCCTGCATGCGGGGGAGCTGGAGCACGAGTTCGCGAACCTGGGCCTCATCGCGCGCCACGTCCGCGCTCACCACAACCTGCTCGCGCACCTTGCCGTTGACCTGGACGACCAGGGTCACCTGAGATTGGACCAGGATCGATTCGTCGTATGCTGGCCAGGGCTGTTGATGAATGCTGTACGGCAGCCCGAGCGCCTGCGTCCATAGCTCCTCGGCCACGTGTGGGAAAACAGGCGCAGCCAGCAAGACGAACACGCGGATGGCGTCGTTCCACACACCGGCACCGGCGGTGTTGTCGGTGTAGGCCCGTTTCAGGTCGTTGCGCAGGATCATCAGCTTGGAGACCATGACGTTGAAGCGGAAGCCTTCCACATCCTGACCAACACCCTTGATGGTCGCATGCATAGCCCTCTGCAGGTCTTCGTCCGCAGGCCCCCGTGCTTGCTCCGGGGGTGGTGACGTCGCCAGATTCCAGATATCGCGTATGAGATCCCTGATCGCTCCCAAGGCGCTGTCGTTGATTGGACCGCCCTGATCCCATGGGCCCAGAAACGCCAGCCAGCCTCGCACGGCGTCGGCGCCCGAGCGCTCGACGTGTTCGTCTGGATTGACCACGTTGCCGTGGCTCTTCGACATCCGCTTGCCGTCCGGCCCGAGTACTTCCCCCTGATTGAACAGGCGCCGGATCGGTTCTCGGAAGTCGACTAGCCCCATATCGTTGAGAACGCGGGTGAAAAACCTGCTGTACAGCAGGTGCATCACTGCATGCTCCGCCCCGCCCATGTACAGGTCCACCGGCAACCAGTAGCGAACGTTGTTCTTGTCGAAAGGTTCCGTGTCGCAATGTGGCGACGTATACCGCAAGAAGTACCAGGACGAATCCATAAAGGTGTCCATGGTGTCCGTCTCGCGTCGGGCTGGGCCGCCACAGGTGGGGCAGGTGGTGTTCACAAAACCGGCGTTGGAAGACAGTGGATTTGACAGAGCATCCGTGCTTCGGAAGTCGACGTCCTCCGGCAGCCGCACCGGTAACTGCTCCTCCGGCACCGCGACGATGCCGTCCGCCGGGCAGTACACAATGGGAATCGGCGTACCCCAGTACCGCTGTCGTGAGACCAGCCAGTCACGCATGCGGTAGTTGACCCGGCGCTTGCCAATCCCCCGCTGTTCGAACCAGTCTGCGATCCGCTCCCAGGCCTGCTCATTGGGGAGTCCGTTGAACTCGCCCGAATTGACCATGACACCTGGATCCACATACGCGGTGCTGCCAGGGAGTTGATCGGGGGTAATGTCGTCCGGAGCATCCGGCGGCCGCACGACCACGCGAATGGGCAGACCCAGCCGGGTCGCAAACTCCCAGTCGCGCTCGTCGGAGGCTGGCACAGCCATGATCGCGCCCGTGCCGTATTGGGACAGCACATAATCGGCGATCCAGATCGGCAGCCGCTCGCCATTGACCGGATTGATTGCGAAGCTGCCGATCGGAACACCCGTCTTGGGACGCTCCGTGGACATTCGCTCAATGTCGGTGGCGTGGCGGGACCGCTCGACATACTCCGCAACTTCGGGCCTGCGTTCCGCAGCCGTCAGCTTGTCCACGAGCGGGTGTTCGGGGGCGAGCACGACATATGTCATGCCAAAGACCGTGTCGACGCGGGTCGTGAACACGGAGATTGTCAGGTCGTCTGGTCCCTCGACCAGCAGGTCGAACTCGACGCCTTCGGAGCGCCCGATCCAATTGGTCTGCATCGAGACGATACGCTCGGGCCAGTCGATCGCTGAGAAATCCAACAGATCGTCTGCATACTCGGTGATGCGGAAGAACCACTGCTCCAGGTCGCGCTTGGACACAGGCGCTTCACACCGCCAACAACGACCGTTGTGGACTTGCTCGTTGGCAAGCACGCCGTGGTTCGGGCACCAGTTCACAGGCGCTTGCTGCCGATACGCCAGCCCGCGCTCCAGGAACTTGAGAAACAGCCACTGGTTCCACCTGTAGTACTCAGGCAGACAGGTCGCGAGTTCCTTCGACCAATCGTAAGCGCCGCCCATAGTGCGCCACTGGCGCTCCATCCGACGAATGTTCTCCATTGTCCAGGCATGGGGATGCGCGCCGCTCTTGATCGCCGCGCCTTCGGCGGGGAGGCCGAACGCGTCGAAGCCAGGTGGGAACAGGACGTTGAAGCCCTGCATGCGTTTGTAGCGGGTGTGGATGTCGGCCAGCGCGAAGTTCCACCAGTGACCCAGGTGGAGGTCGCCGCTGGTGTACGGGAACATTACCAGGGCGTAGTGTTTCGGGCGCGACGAATCGGCCTCGGCGTCAGGCTCTGCCACGTACAGTCGGTCGGCCTCCCAGCGCGCCTGCCATTTCGCTTCGATCGCCTGGTGATCGAAGGTCTGCGGGCGGCCAGGCGCCGGACGCGGGCCACTAGTTATTGCGCGGGCCATAATCAATGAATTGTATGGAACGGCGGCTCGTCTACGACTCAGATGCGGTTCAGGCAGGTCATTGCCCGACCTGCGGCAAGCGAATGGACCGCTGCACGTGCGGCCCGTCACGCCCGGCTCGGCCGAATCGAGCTGAGCCGAAAGCGACCAACCTGCCACGGGACGGGGTCGTGCGCTTACTGCGGGACCGCAAGGGTCGCGGGGGCAAGACGGTCACCTTGATCACGGGGTTGAGCGGGTCGGCGGCTGCGTTGACCACGCTGGCCAGCGACCTGAAGCGGATGTGCGGCACGGGCGGGACGCTGCGCGGCGACGTCCTGGAGATCCAGGGCGATTTTCGCGACCGCCTGCACACCGAACTCGAGCGGCGGGGCTACACGGTCAAGCTGGCCGGCGGCTAGCCCCGATTCCAGGTGAGGATGAAGCGGCTCCAGCGGCGCTCGACGACCACCTCGTCTCGTTCCGGCGCAGCGCTGGTACCCCTGGCATACGCCCGAATCTGCAAGTCAGCGTCCGTCGGCCGGCCGGCCGCGTGCCATTGCTGCAAAGCGGCGCGCACGCGCTCGACCAACTCGTCGGCGTGATCCGGCGCCTGGATGACGAGCTCGCCGCCGTGGGTCGGGGCGTCCGCCCACCCAAGCATCGCCAGGGTCGGCCGCCCGGCATCCACCAGGCACAAGGTCCCGTGCACGTCGGTTCCAGCCTGGGGTCCAAACAGGTCAGGTATGTGACCGCCGCCCCATACGCTGCACATGCCGCCCAGATGCGTGACCAGCCACAGGTGCAGTGCCTGCCGGAGCTCCTTCAGACTCGCCGAGACTCCGCTCGGCCAGGTCCGCGTGGGGGCGTCCAACAGCATGGCCATCGCCTCCTCCGGCAACCCGAGCGACTCATCGGGCTCGGCCACGACGCGGGCGCCGCCTGGACCCAGGTGTATGTACGAGGAAGTTGATGCCAGCAAGCCACGTAAGGGAATGAAGCAGCAGGCGCGCACGGAATCGCTGACGAGATGATCCGCTGCCGATTTGAAAGCCACGCAGCGCTGTTGACCGCGCAATCCGAGCGGCAACACCAAACGGCCGTGGTCTGGAGCAAGCTGATCGCGCCAGGCAGGCGCAATATCGCTGCTCGAAACTGTGAGGATAATCCGGTCGTACAGGCGATCATCCCGCGGGCCGATTGCCCCGTCGGCCTGGACGACCTCGACACGGTCGAAGCCGGCCGTGGACAAATGCTCCTGGGCGCCCCGCACCAGGTCCTCGTCGATGTCGAGCGTGACGACATGACCGCTCTCGCCTACCAGGTGAGCGAGTAGGGCAGCGTTGTAGCCGGTCCCTGCGCCAATCTCCAACACGCGGTCGCCCGGGCGTACGTCAAGCTGCTCGAGCATCAGCGCGACCACGTCTGGCGCCGAGGCGGAGCTGAGCGTTAGCCCATCCTGGCGCTTGGTGACGATCGCTTCGCTGGGTCGATACACAGCCTCGAGCGGCAGGCCCGGCAGAAAGACCTCGCGCGGCACCGCCGCCAGAGCCGCCGCCACCCGCGCCGAGCGCACGTGCCCCTCAGCCCGCAGCGTTTCGATCAACGCCCGCCTGAAGCCCCACCCCTCCCCGGGTTCGGTCACCACCCGACTGATGGTCGCACACGCAGTCGTGCTGCCGTTCGCCCGAACCCAGCCGTGTCGCCGTTCACCTCACGCGGTGACGCGATCGTCCAGAGGGCGCAGCGTCTTGTGATACAGGGCCTCGTCCAGGCCGGGCCGAACCAGGTCGGGAAGATCGCCGACGTAGCGGTAGCCGTGGCGTTCGTAAAACCGCCGCGCCTTGACGTTGTCCGTGGTCGCCAGCAGATAGACATGGTTCGCTCGCCGCCGCGCTTCACCTTCGGCCGCCACCAGCAAGCGCCTCCCGTCGCCCTGCCCGGGCGCGGCCACCAGCAGGAGCCTCAGGTAGGCCGCACCGTTCAGTATGCCCGGCCCAAAGCTCATCCAGGCCAGGCCGTGCAGGTCGGTCTCGCCAATGGCCAGCACGAGGTCTCCGCTCCAAAGAGCATCCGACAATGAAGCCAGCGCACTTGCGTAGGACACGCCATAGCGCTGCAGCAACGACGATCCTGCCATTAACCTGGCGAGGTCTGGCAGGTCGGACGTCAGCGCGCGCGAAATCATCCCCGTAGGCGCGGATCGAGCCCGTCGCGCAGCCCGTCGCCGAGAAGGTTGAACCCGAGCACTGCCAGCATGATCGCCAGACCGGGAAAGATCGCCAGGTGCGGCGCCATCTCGAGGCTCTGGCGTCCATCGTTGAGCATGACGCCCCACGATGCCGTCGGGGGTTGGGCCGACAGACCTAAGAATGAGAGTGCCGCTTCGGTCAGCACTGCCCACGACAACGCAATGCTCCCTTGGACCACGAGCACCGACAAGAGATTGGGCAGGATATGTCGGCCGAGGATGCGGGACGCTCGCGCGCCAAGCGCGCGCGCCGCATCCACGAACTCGCGCTCCTTGAGGGCGAGCACCGGCGCGCGTACGACGCGCGCGAAGATCGGCGTGTAGACGACCCCGATTGCGATGACCACGTTCTTCGGATCCGGCCCCAGAGCAGCCACGATCCCCAGCGCCAGGAGAATCGCCGGAAAGGCGAACAATACATCCATGCTGCGCATGACGATCTGGTCGAACCAACCACCGACATACCCCGCCAGTAGGCCCAGGAATGTGCCAGCGATCAGCGCTATGGCTACCGACAAGGCGGACACCTGAAGCGACAAGCGCGCGCCAAAGACGATCCGGCTCAAAACATCCCGTCCGAACGTGTCGCCGCCCAGGGGCATGCCCCACGCTGGGCCTGCCATTCGATTGCCGGGCACGATCTGCACCGGGTTTCTCAACGGGAGCCAGTCGGCAGTAAGCGCCAGGAGCACGTAGATGCCGACGATCGTCAAGCCGATTACGGCGGACGGAGTAGCAAGTACGCGCAGAGCCTGTCCTCGTATGGGCTCGCGTGCCGCCCGACGCGGGCTACGCGAATCGAATACGTGGGTCGAGGAAGCCATACAGCACGTCGACGACAGTGTTGGCAACCACGAACAACGTGGCGATCACCAGTACACCGCCCTGCACGACCGCGTAGTCGCGTTGATTGATCGCATTCAGCAGTAGCCGCCCCAAGCCAGGCAGTGAGAACACTTCTTCTACCACGACTGCGCCACCCAGCAGGTACCCAACCTGAATGCCGAGGATCGTAACCACCACGATCATGCCGTTCTTGAGTGCATGACGCTCCACAACCTGTTGCGCCCGAAGGCCCTTGGCGTAAGCCGTTCGGATGTAGTCGGTGCCCAGAACATCCAGCATTGCCGAGCGGGTGGTACGCATGACGACCGCGGCCATAGCTACGCCCAGAGTCAGGGCTGGGAACATCAGGAAGCGCAGATTCGCCAGGGGATCTTCGAACAGATCGACGTACCCACCGGTGTTCGGCATCCAGTGCAAGTAGCGCGCGAAAAGCAGGATGAGCAAGGTGCCCAGCCAGAAATTTGGCAGAGCCAGTCCAAGTAAGCCGAACCCGCGCGCGAGCATGTCTGGCGCGGTGCCGGGACGCAGCGCCGAGATCAGTCCAAGTGGAACGCCTATGGCGACGCCAACAACCGCTGCCGCCAGTGCCAGCTCGAGGGTGACCGGCAAACGGCCGGCGATCTCGGTGGTTACGAGTTGCCCCGACCGCACCGAGTACCCAGCGTCGCCGTGCAGAATCGACCCGAGCCAGCTCACATACTGCACATGCAGCGGCTGGTCCAGCCCGAAAAAGGCGCGCAAGCGATCGAGCTGATCGGCGCTCAAGGCCGTAGAGGTGCCCATCCGGGCAGTAATGGCATCGCCTGGAATGAGCCGCACAAACAGGAAGGTGAGGACGGACACCCCCAGCAGCGTCAGCGGCAAGCTGATCAGACGCTTCAGGAGGTAGGCGGTCATAACGAGGCGAGGACGTCCCCCAGTGCCCAATCTCGGAGTTTTGTCACTTGTCGAGCCAGGTCTGGCGCAGGAACGAGATGTTGCCTGTGGGAATGTGGACAAAGTCTTTGGTCGTATTCAGATACGCCACGTAGTCACGCGGAACGAACGTCCAGATAAATGGTGCCTCGTCCACGAGCTGCGTCTGTGCGGTTTGATAGAGCTGCTTGCGGCGCGCCACGTCCGAGGTCGTGCGGGCTTGTTTGATCGCGTCGCTGACCGTTTGGTTCTGGTATGACGTGACGAAGTTCAAGTTCCCATCAGTCGTGAAGTAGCGGAAGATGTAGTAGTCAGGATCGGCGTTGCCGCCGTTCAGACCTGGCGCCATATCGAAGTCGGCCTTTAGCCAGCGGTCGACCCACTGCGTAAATTCGAGCAGCTCGATGTTCATCTTGATGCCCACTTCCGCAAGCTGCTGCTGGACGATCTGGGCGATGTCCTTGGCGTACACCGGCTCCGAGGTTTCCGTGAGCATCGTGAACTCGACTGGGCCGACGTTGGCCTCCTGCAGAAGCTGCCTCGCCTTGGCCACGTCACGCGTATAGCTCGGGTACTGGCTGACCGGCAGCGCATACTGCGTCAGTGCCGGCGCTATCGGCCCAGTCGCTTCGCCTTCGCCCAAAGCGACCGTGTCGATGATCTGCTGGCGATCGATGGCGTAAGAAATCGCCTGCCGAACCTTGACATTGTCGAACGGCTTGCGCTTGGTGTTGACGAACAGCAGGTTGTAGTTCGGGCTGGGCCGAGCATCCAGCGTGACGCCCGGCTCCTGGCGCAGGCTTTGCGCCGTTTGGGCGTCCTCGATGATGACCATGTCGGCGGCCTTGGTGCGCAGGGCTGCGACCAGTCCAGCTTGATCCGGAACGATGTTGATGCGGACGGCGTCGAGGTAGGGCAAGCCCGGCAGGAAGTAGTCCCGGTTGGCTTGCAGCAGCATGTAGTTGTCTGGCACCCATTCTGCCAGCTTGAAGGGGCCGGAGCCGATTGCGGCCTCCTTCTTCGACAGGTCATTGGCGTTGGCGTCGGCCACTTTCTGCGAAACAATGGAGGCGTTCGGGCTGGCCATGTAGGGCAGGATGGTCACATTCGGCTGCTTTAGCACGAAGACAACCGTCTGGGCATCGGGCGTATCGACGTGGTCGATGTCGGCGAACAGACTCTTGGCTACCGAGCCGTCGAGGGTCAAGATGCGGTCGAAGGTGAACTTCACGTCGGCCGAGGTGAGCGGGTCGCCGGAGTGGAATTTGGCTGAGCGCAGCTTGAAGGTGTAGGTCTTGCCGTCGCTGGAAACAGTCCACGACTCGGCCAGGTCCGGCTGAACGGTCAAATCGGCGGTGAGCGACGTGAGCCGGCTGTAAACCAGCTCGAAGATGCGCTGGCTGGTAAATGCCGGCACCTTCTGCGGATCGAGGTTGGTGGCCTCGCCCTGGCGTGCCAGGATGAGCGTGCCACCGCGCTTAGCGGCTGGCGGGGCGGGCGCCAGGGTCGGGCTCACCGCAGCCGCGGCGACCGCACTCGCGACCGGTGAAGCAGCAGGATTCGCACTCGGACTTGGATTCGGCGCCGGCGAGACAGATGGACTGGCGGCGGGCTTCGGCGCGGGCGATGCTGCCGTGGCAGGCGAGACCGCGGGTGCCGCGGTTGGCTTCGCAGCCGCGGTAGTCGGCGCGGGCGGGCTTGTCGGGGTTGTCGGCGCGGCACACTGACACGCGCTGAGCGCTACAACCATGAGTAGTGCCGCTATGCGGGCCAGTCCAGCGTTTGCAGTCATGTCTCGATCAGTCCTCACTCGTCCTCAACATACTGAGCATAACTGCCGATACTCAGACGATGGATATGCGCGTCCCGACCACCCCTGGCACAGTCAGCGCCGCCGAACCCACCCAGGCAGTGCTGGCCGAAGTCACCTGTCTCTGGCGCGACAATGAGAATGCGCCGTGCCAGGCAACCGCGGTGTTGGTGCACGCTGGGCGTGACATGCTGGTACTCGAGGCGTCCAACCCTCGCCAGGCGTTGCCCCCTGTTGGCACACTCATACAGGTCGGTGGCGACATCGAGCACCAGACCGGTCGCCTGGCGGAGGAAGGTCGCGCCGGGCGCTTTTTGATCTCGGTGGGCGACCGCCCTGTTCGTCGCATCTTACGGCTGCGCGTGAGCGCAGCCGGAACTCTGCGCAGCCCAAGCTTGCCTGAGCCAGTGACGGTCGAAATTGTCGACCTGACCACCGAAGGCGCTCGCATCCACGGGGTGGACTTACCTGTCGGGAGTCAAGTCACCTTCAGCTTCACCCCGCCCGGCCGCGACGAGCCGGTGACGGTCCGAGCTGGAGTAGCCCACACGTCCCACGCGCCCAATCGACCCTGGATCGGCGTCGTCTTTCGCCTGGTTGCCATGCGTGGCGGACGCAAAGCGGAATAGTCGCAGCGCACTACTTGTCTCGAGCTCGAATCCGCTCTACGATGGCTCGCTGTTTGTCGCTCAGCGGACGACCGTCGCCCAGCTGCTTTGAGACGGAGCGAACGAAGTCGCGCTCCCAGTCGGTACCCGGCTCGAGGCCGAGGAGCTCGGCCGCCTTCGACTGAGTCTTTCGCACGGGGGCGGCCTCGAGCCCCTCCAGCCGCGCGGTGTCTCCCTTCAGCGCCCCGAGTTTTGACAGCCGGTCGGCGAGCTCGTTGCCGCGATCGCCGGCATGGCCGCGCAGCCATTCAATGGTCACCGATAGCCGTTTCTGGGTTCTGGTGGTACGAATCTCGTCCCAGATGTCCGGGTTGGCTTTGGCCTTGTATTGGCCCTCGAAGACGCGGACCGTCAACTGCGAGTCCGAACGAACGGTAAGACGCGAGCCAGGCGGGACCCATTCCAGCGCAGCCAATACGCCGAGCGCCTCGGCGCGATTGTTGGAGGTGGAAGATAAATGTCCCCACAGCTCCCAACCCGGGCGGTCGTCGTGTGGCGAGAAGGCTGCCGCCCAACCACCAGGCCCGCTAGGATTGCCAAAGCACGCCCCGTCGGTATATGCCAGATAGTCGGCGGCTCCAGCCGCGGGTTGCAGCTCTGCCCTGAGATCCACGAGTCGGCTGCGGAACTCATCCAGATCCTCAAGTCCGAAGGAGCGTTGGTGAACGGCGCCGCTCACGCCGTTGCCAGGCCAAGCACGCGCTGCGCGTTGAGCAGCAGGATCTTTTCGTGGACCGCGGGCCGGAAACCCGCCGTCTCGAAGTCGGCCAGCCAGCGTTCGGGGGTGATGAACGGGTAGTCGCTGCCGAACATCATCTGATCTTGCAGCAACGTATTAGCGAACTGCACATACTGGGGTGGGATGTACTTGGGCGAGTAACCGCTCAAGTCGAGGAACACATTGCTTTTGTGGCGGGCAACCGCCAGAGCCTCGTCGGCCCACGGCCAGGACGGATGCGCGGCGATAATCGTGAGCTTGGGGAAGTCGGCCGCTAGATGATCCAGGTGAATAGGCCGCGTGTAGTCGAGACGCTGTCCACGGCCTCCCGGCGTACCTGCGCCGGCGGCCATCATCCCGGTATGGAACAACACCGGCACCTGGAGGCTTGCCGCCGTGTCGAAGAGCTCTGAAAATCGACGGTCATTGGGGTAGAACTCCTGCCGGCCTGGGTGAAACTTCGCACCCTTGAGACCGAGCTGGCGTACCGCCCGATCCAGCTCCCGGACCGCCAGTTCGCCCTTCCAGGGGTCGATGCCAGCAAAACCAATGCAGACGTCTGAGTGCTTTCGACAGGCCGCGGCAAGCTCGTCGTTGGGGTACGCTGGCACCCCAGTTGTCGTCTCCGCGTCCGCGCCAAGCAGGACCGCCAGGATGTCGAGCTTTCGATAGCGGTCAGCCGTCGCATCGAGGTCCTCTTCGGGCCATCGGCCATGAAAGAATCGCTCAGCATCGGCAAGGTCCCCGGCCCAGGCCCTGGCAACGCGCTCGTCAGTGGGATGAACGTGAACGTCGATCGCTCGCATAGCTCTGGTTATAGACTGGAATGGACGTTTGCCAGCGGTCGGGCGGGCCCAATCGACGCTACCGGAACGGGCAGGCGCAACACGAGGCCGCCAGCCGGCCGCGCAGCGACCGCTACGGATTGCTCAACACGCGTCCGGAGTGCGCTCCTCAGCCAGGCGGTAGCCTACCCCCCGCACCGTATGCAAGTATATCGGTCGGCTCGGGTCCGGCTCGATCTTCTTCCGAATCATCCGGACATACACGTCCAGAGCGCGCTCGTCACCAAAGAACGACGGGCCCCACACACTGGCAAACAACTGGTGGCGTTCGACCACTCGTTCAGCGGCTTCGGCGAGCACTCGCATGATGTCGAATTCGCGCGCCGAGAGGTCAACTACCCGCTCGTCACGCGTCAGCCGGCGCGTGCCCGTATCGAGCCGCAAGCCGCCCAGCGTGTACACACCATGGGTCACCCCGGGTGCGATTTCCTGAACGCGGCGGCGACGGATTTGCACCCGGATGCGCGCGAGCAGCTCACCCTGGCTGAACGGCTTGGTGACGTAGTCGTCGGCACCAGCATCCAGGCCGGTGATCTTGTCGCCCTCGCTGCGGCGCGCCGTCAGCATGATGATCGGCACGCTCGAACCGGCCCGCAGGCGGCGTGCAACTTCGACACCGCTCAGATCGGGCAGGGCGACGTCGAGCAGCACCGCGTCCGGCACGGGATGGCGGCGCGCCAGGGCAAGCGCTTCGGCGCCCGTCGAGGCTAGCTCTACGACGTAGCCTTCCTGACGCAAAATGAACGCGAGCGACTCCGCCTGGAGCGGGTCGTCCTCGACGACAACTACCCGACCCGAAACCTGTGCCGTATCATGAAAGTCAGTCATCGGGCTCGGCCCAATCTATACTGCATGGCGAAAATGAGGGGGCATACCAAATGGGCGCACTCCAACCAGCACATCTCATTGTCGTTCTGGTCATCGTTTTGCTGATCTTCGGCCCTGGCAAGCTGCCTGAGCTCGGCAAGGCGATGGGAGACGGTCTGCGCGAGCTGAAGAAGGCCACCAGCGCCGAGGACCATAGGGACACCGCGGTGACGATTACCACGCCGGTCGGCCAGCTCGTGCCACCACCACCAGTCGCGCCGGTGACGTCCGTGAGTTCCGTTACGCCAATCGGTGTCGCCCCCTCCATGTCGAGCCGGGCTTGCCCGAGCTGCCGCGGAGCGGTTCCCGTCGGCGACAAGTTCTGCGGCAACTGCGGCTCGACCATCGAGCAGGTAACTCGCAGCGCGTAGCCTCGGCCCCAGCGTCCCACCTGAACAACGCCCTGTGCCCCTGGCAGAGGGCACCGCTAGTGGTGAGTTGGGATCTCCGCGCCTGCCCAGGCCGGCGGCGCGTGACGTCGATGCGGGTAGCAACCTGCAGGTGCTGCTTGTATCGGCGATCGTGTCCGTCTTACCCACGCGGCTGTATCTTGGCCTGACCGGATACCCGCGCGTTGGCAGCGGCCCGCTCCATGTTGCCCACCTCTTGTGGGGCGGGTTGCTCATGCTGGCCGCGCTGGTGCTGCTGTTGTCTGTCCTCGGCAAGCGCGCCAAACGCTGGTCGGCTGCCCTGGGCGGGCTGGGGTTTGGCCTGTTCGTCGACGAGCTCGGCAAGTTTGTCACCGCCGACAACGACTACTTTTTTCAGCCGACGATCGCCTTGATCTATGTGGTCTTCATCATGCTTTTCCTCGCGTTTCGAGCCATCGAGCGTCGCTCACTGTCGGCAGACGAACTGCTGGTGAACGCCGCCGATATGCTGCGTGAGGTCATTCTTGGTGGAGCAACCCGCGCCGAAGTCGTCCGCGCCCGGCGGCTGCTCGACCGCAGTGGCGCCGAAGGAGCATTGGCCGACGGGATCCGAGAAGCCATCGTCGGAGCCACCCGCGCCCCTGAACGGGTTTCGCGCCTGGCCAGCGTCGCCGCGTGGGCCTGGAGCACCTACGATTGGCTACTCGCGTGGCGGTGGTTTCACCGGGCGATCTGGCTTGGCTTTGTGGCCCAGGCGGTGATTGGGCTGTTCGCGGTCGTGGCAGTTGGCTGGGCGGCGTTGCAACCGACGGCCGCGCCTCTGGCTCAACAGAGCACACTGCTTACGTCGCTTTTGTCACTTGGCCTGGTGGTGGTCGGCGTGGGGCGCCTGCCAACGTCGCGCCTGGACGCGTATCGCTGGTTCGAGCGCTCGGTCTTGATCTCGGTTTTCTTCACGCGGGTCATCATCTTCTGGCAGGATCAGTTGGCGGCCCTCGGAGGGCTGCTGTGGGACCTGGTGCTGTTGACGACGCTGCGGTTTCTCCTCCGCCAGGAGGACGCCAGGGTCTCGGCTGAAGCCGGCACGCCGATTCGCCAGAGCCAGGCGACACCGAACCTTTAGCCGTCTTTTACACAGCTTTAAGCAAGCTTTCACCTTTGGCTCGACGTGGCTCATCAAACTTCCGTTGATTGCTCGGGGAGGCCTGAGCAGTCGCAGTCAGTGCCGGAGCAAAGCCTCCAACTCCCCTGAGTTCTGGCGCTGGCAGATGAGGCTGGGGCGGCACCGTGCGGGGGTGCTTCTCCAGCCTTACGTGCTTAAGGCGTACGGCCCGAACCCTGAGCGACCCGGGTAGCATATCCCTTCAACTGGGGGAGGGACCCGTGTACGCGCAGAACTACGATCCGCTCGGTCTACGACTGCTGTCCACGATCGCTGCAGCTATCCCGATCGTCACTCTGCTGTACTTCATCGCCGTACATCCCCACCGCGACGCCCGCGGAGGGCGCCAGTACGGAGTCAGCGCGCCCTGGGCCGCTTTCGGCGGGGTGATCGCCTCCTTCGTCATCGCACTCGTCGTCATGCGCATGCCGCCGGCAGCATCGGTGTCCGCATTCGTCGCAGGAGCGCTGAACGACGCCATTGGCATCGTCTGGATCATCGTCGGGGCGATGCTGCTCTATACGATAACGCTGATCAGCGGGAAGTTCGAAGTCGTCAAGGAGTCGATCACCCACATCTCATTCGACCGTCGGCTGCAGTGCTTGTTGATCGCGTTTTCGTTCGGCGCGATTATCGAAGGCACCAGCGGATTTGGAACGCCCGTCGCGATCGCAGGCGCAATGATGGTGGGATTGGGCTTCGCGCCGTTCGAGTCCGCGGTCTTGAATTTATTGGCCAACACCGCACCAGTCGCGTGGGGCGCGATCGGAAGCCCGATTGTTGGCTTGGCGCAGGCGTCGGCTCTGCCAGCGCTCGACCTATCCACGATGGCCGGCCGTCAGTTGCCATTTGCGTCCGTCCTGGTTCCGTTCTGGCTTGTGGCCGTGTTCGTGAAGATGGAAGGCGGTACGTGGGCTGAGACGCTTGAGGTCTGGCCAGCCACGGTCGTCGCCGGCGGCGTGTTTGCCCTGGTCCAGTGGACGGTGTCCTCACTGGCAGCCACATTTCTCCTGACGGACGTGCTGGCTGGCCTGTGCTCAGTCGTCGCGGTGGTGTTGTTCTTGCGTGTGTGGCAGCCGCGAACCCGCTTCTTGCTACGCAGAGAGCGGACACAACTGGCCGGCTCGGCTCAGCCAGTCGGGTCCGGCGCTACGCCCATCTACCGCTATCCTTACAGCGCACGCCAAACCGCCGAAGCCTGGGTGCCGTGGGCGATCTTGATCGGCTGCGTCACGATCTGGGGTCTCAACTCGGGCGCGTTCAACGATGCGCTGCCAGTGTCTGGCCGGACGAATGCGGCTACCCCAGTCACTCTCGGCGCCCCGCTCGGCATCCAGGTCGAAGCTGCGTCGTATACGCGTCTACTGTTCGATATGCCTGGCGCCGACAAGCAGATTCAGCGTACCAGTCCAGTCGTCAATCCCTGCCCGGCCGGTCAGCCTTCGACACCTCAGGCACCGTGCGTCGGACCTGAACGCGTCCAGTTCACCCTGAACTGGCTCGGCGCGGCCGGTACGGCCACCGTGCTGGCCGCCCTTCTGAGCGGTGTCTTCTTGCGTCTCAGCGCTGCCCAGTGGGCGGAAGCGCTTGGGCGTACTGCGGCACGGCTGCGGGTGCCCATTCTGGTGATTTGCCAGGTGCTCGGGCTGGCCTCGCTGACGCGCTACGCCGGTACGGATGCGATCCTGGGGCTGGCATTCACGGTGACTGGGCCGCTGTATCCCTTCTTCGCCGCCTATCTCGGCTGGCTTGGGGTTTTCTTGACTGGCTCCGATACCGCGTCCAACGCATTGTTCGGCAGCCTGCAGCGCATTACCGCCGAGCAGCTTCACCTGAACCCGGTCCTGGCCGTCGCCACGAACTCGACCGGCGGCGTGATGGGCAAAATGATCGACGCGCAGTCGATCACCGTCGCCACGGCAGCTTGCTACGAAGACCCCGGGGAGGGTTCCCGGGCGCTCGGTCCGATCTTCAGACGCGTGTTCTGGTTCTCCGTGGCGGGCGCCGCATTCATCGGACTGGTCGCCATGCTGCAGGCGTATGTCTTTCCGGGCGTCATCCCTGCGGTGCCCGGCTAAATCAGCGACGGATACGCATCTCAGCCAAAACGCGACGAGTGGGTCTTGATCGTTCTCAAGCTGCCCGGTATGGTTGCCGCTCGAGGGGACGCCTGCGCTGGCCGGAGGCGCGCAATTTCAGGTTGAGGGAAGGGGTAACGAACCGAGGTGGCTACAGTTTCAACAACCGCTGGTGTGAGCCGCGTCACCAGCCA
>JBPCIO010000250.1:0-6165 GCA_051006215.1 Chloroflexota bacterium | reverse complement strand
ACCGCGGGCGCGGCAGTTGCGACCACCGTAGCGGCTGGCGCCAGCGCGGCAGCGACCCTCGCGCCTACGCTTGTCGCGGCGGCCAAGCCCGCGGCGACCGCGCTCGCCAGTGCTGCGCCGACGATTGCCGCGGCAGCCGCAGGCGCTGCCACCGCCGTCGCGGCCGCGTCTGGCGGCGGAACGCTGAATGTCTACCTGTATCAAAAGCCGAAGAACTGGAACCCTCTCGCGCCACCGAATGGACCCGACACACAGGTGCTCACGCTGATCGACGATGCCCTGCTGATGGTGAACGACCGCTACGAATATGAACCCCGCCTGGCTGATCAGTGGTCAGCCTCTGCGGATGCCCGCGTTTTCACTTTTCATCTTCGTACTGGCTTGAAGTGGAGCGACGGCGAGCCGTTCACCTCGAAGGATGTGCTGTTTACCTATTCTCTCCTGGCCAATCCAGCTTCGGGCGGCGCCCACGCTGCCAAATTTGACCACGTAACTGGGATCGCCGACTTCCGAGCTGGAAAAACACCTGAGGTCGCTGGATTCCGAGCGCCTGACGCCAGTACGTTCGTCGTGGAGCTCGATCAGTCGAACGCCGCGTTTATCTCTTCCATCAGCTGGCCCTTTTACGCCATCTTGCCCGAACATGTGCTGGGCGCGGCCGACCTCAAAACACTGAGTGACCATCCGTTCTTCAAAAATCCCACCGTTGGCATGGGACCGTTCAACTTTGTGCGCTACGAGACCGACCAGTTCGTGGAGCTGGCCAGGAACCCCAATTATCGGGCGCCAGTCGCGCTAGAGCGCGTGTTCCTGAAGCCGGTGACGACTGACGTTGCAACTGCCCAGCTAGAAAAGGGCGAAATGCAGATCGTCCAGATCTCACCGACTGATCTCGACCGACTCAAAGCGGTGCCGGCACTCAAAATCGAGTCAAAACGCGGGCCGGGCATCATCCTCATGGCCGTGGCGGTGGATCAGCCGTATCTGCAGGACAAGCGCGTGCGTCAGGCGATGCTGTACGCCATCGACCGGACCGGCATCGTGAACCAGGTGCTGTCGGGGCAGGCAGCCCTCACCAACACCCACGTCATGGGACCGCCAGAGGCGATCCCGCCGGACCTGAACCAGTACGAGTACAACCCCGATAAAGCTCGCCAGTTGCTGAAAGAGGCCAACTGGGATCCGGCCCGGGTCATCAAAATCCAGTGGATCCAGGGCATTCGCGACCGGGACGCGACAGTGCAAATCGTGCAGAGCCAACTGCAATCCGTAGGCATGCAAGTGGAGTTGAATCCACTTGAGGCCGGCCCGTTGGTGGACAACCATAAGAACCGTACGTTCGACCTCAGTCTGTACGGCGGCGGCCTATATACGATCGATGGAGACAGCGCTGCTGTGCCGAACCAATGCGACCAGGCGTATCCAGCAGGTGGCAACAACGCGCACTACTGCAATGCAGAGGTCGATGCCGCCTTTGGCAGAGGTCGGGCCGCGACGGATCCGGCACAACGGAACCAGGCGTACCAGCAAGTGGCTCGCCTGACGAATGAAGACGTGCCCTACATCTGGCTGTACGTTCCGTCCGCGGTGTGGGCGTACTCTGGCAAGCTGCAGAACTTCAAACCGCATGGCGAGCTTACCTACGGCTTCTGGAACGCCGCTGAGTGGCGCCTGACACCGTGAAGCCAACCCGTCCTGACGCCAGTTTGCCGCACAAGCGGCTCTAGATGCGCGTGTATCGCTGGGTTGTCCGCCGCGTCCTGGTATCGGTGCCTGTGCTGCTCGGTATCACCATGTGCAGCTTCCTGTTCGTGCGGCTGGCGCCGGGTGACCCGGTGCGGATGATGATCAACCCGGAGTACATGGCGGGCGGCGCGGAAGACTACGTTGCCCGCCAACGCGCCCTGTTGGGGCTCGACCAGCCACTGCCGGTGCAGTATGTCGCCTGGCTGGCCGAGCTGACTCGCGGCAATATGGGGTACTCCTTTTTCGATCGGCGACCGGTCGGAGACATCATCAAAGAGCGCTTGTGGCCGACAACCGAGCTGATGGGCACCGCCCTTCTCCTGGCGTTGGCGCTCGGCGTGCCGCTTGGCTTGCTGGCTGCTATCCGGCAGTATTCGATTCTCGACTACGCGTCGGCCGTCCTGAGCCTGGCAACCATCTCGACCCCCAGCTTCTTTCTTGGGTTGGCAGCCATCTATCTCTTTTCGCTGAAACTCAATCTACTGCCGACCTCGGGCATGTTCACCGCTGGTTCGCCGCGAAGTCTCGGCGATGACTTGCATCACCTGGTCCTACCAGCCACTATTTTGGGGCTCAACCTGGCCGGCCCGTTCGTTCGCTATGCGCGTTCGAGCTTATTGGAAGTCATCCGCCAGGATTACCTCACGACGGCCCGAGCGAAAGGCCTCCGCGCGGCTACCGTGGTCGTCCGCCACGCATTGCCCAACGCCCTGATTCCGTTGATTACCGTGGTCGGCATACAGATACCGGCGCTGTTCGCTGGCGCGGTAATCGTCGAACAGATCTTCTCGTGGCCGGGCATGGGACAGCTCGCTCTGGCCTCGATCAGTCAGCGCGACTATCCCGTGCTGATGGGCTTCACGATGATCATCGCGGTCCTGGTGCTGCTCTCCAACCTGCTGGCTGACATTGCCTACGGCGTGGTGGATCCGCGGATTCGGCTGCAGTGAGCGCCACAATGCCCGCGCCTGCGCAGCCAGCCCCAGCCATGCTGGGGGCCGCCGCGGTCGTGACCACAGGCAGATCGCCGGGCCGAATGGCGCTGCGACGATTCCTGCGCCACCCATTGGCGCTCTTGGGCGTGAGCTTGCTTGTGTTGATCGGTGGGCTGGCTATTCTGGCGCCGCTGATCGCCCCCAGCGATCCGTTCAAAGTGGACCTGGCATTCTTCCGCAAACCACCCAACCCGCTCCACCCGCTCGGCACCGACTCCGCCGGGCGAGATGTGCTCAGTCGGATGTTGTTCGCCGGACAAGTGTCGCTCAGCGTGGGATTGGTTGCTGCGCTCATGTCGACGTCCATCGGGTTGGTTTTGGGTTCCATCGCTGGCACCTACGCCGGCTGGGTAGACGCTCTGATCATGCGGTTGACGGATGTGGTGCTGTCTTTTCCAGCCCTGGTGGTGATCATCACTGTCGTCGCTCTGGTCGGCCCGAGCATTGTGACGATCATTCTCGGCATTGGGCTGTTCTACTGGCCCACCGCGTGCCGCATCGTCCGAGGTCTCGCGCTGTCCCTGCGAGAGCAGGACTTTCTCGTCGCCGCACGCGCGCTCGGCGCAAGCGACCGGCACGTGATCGTCCACCATCTCATCCCTTCGGTACTATCGCCGCTCACGGTGACCGCAACGTTTGCAGTCGCGCAAGCTATCTTGCTCGAAGCAGCACTGTCCTTCCTCGGCCTGGGGGTGCGGCCTCCCCAGCCGTCGTGGGGAAACATGCTGAACGAGGCCCAGTCGCTCACGATCCTCGAATCGATGCCCTGGCTGTGGCTGCCGCCGGGTGTAGCAATCGCAGTGACGGTGCTGGCGATCAACTTCATCGGCGACGGTCTGCGCGATGCGCTGGATCCTCGACAACGCCTGTGACGCTTGGAGTGGGCGTCATCGGCACGGGATTCGTTGCCAACATGCACCTGGCAGCGTTGAGCAGGTTGCCTGGCGTTCAGCTGGCCGGCGTGGCCGACATCGACGCGGCCCGCGCCCGCGCTGCCGTGGTCGGAGCGCCGGCGGCACGCTGGACCACCAGCGTGGCCGAGCTTCTGCGTTGGCCGGAGATCGACGGCTGCATTGTCTGCACCCCAAACGACACCCACGTCGAGGTGGGGCTGGCGGTTGCCGGGGCTGGAAAGCACCTGCTCATGGAAAAGCCTCTGGCGATTACGGTCGAGGGCGCCGACCAGCTCGTCAGTGCGTTCGAAGAGCGCAAGCTCGTGCTCATGGGCGCGCATACCCATCGCTTCTACGACTACGGCCGCGCTATCAAGGAGACCATTGGTGCTGGTGTAATCGGGCGACCGGTGTATGTGCGGCTGGCGATCCTCGGGGGCTGGATTTGGCCGGACTGGCGGGCCTGGGTGATCGACCCACGTCGTTCTGGCGGCCACGTCCTGCACAATGGCGTGCACCTGCTCGATCTTGCCACCTGGTGGCTAGGCGCCGAGCCAGAATCGGTCTATGTACAGGGTCGAAAAGAGACATCGGCCGACCTGGAGATCCACGACTATTTGAGCATGGTCGTGCGGTTTCACGGCGGCGCGACCGCGGTGTGTGAGATGAGCCGAGGCAATCGACCCCGCACGTGGGCCTACCGGGACGTCTTCGTGCAGGGCACATCAGGATCGCTCAGTCTGCCGTGGGACGCGGAGCAGGGGATTGCGTTCCTGGAAGGTGGCACGAGCCTGGTGCCAGGCAACGGCCAGAGCGGCTTCGATGCTGAGGTGGCCGCCTGGACCGCGGCCGTGCGCGGCGAGGTGGCTGCGGCGGTTACCGGCCGGGACGCCCGCCTGGCGGTGGCCATGGCCGTGGCGGGGGAAGAGTCACTGCGCAGCGGAGGAGTGGTGGCAATTTCTGGGCGTGAGGTGGTGCGACGTGCCGGCTGAGGACGGGCGGCTGGGCGTGCTGCTGCTGAGCTTTGCCAGCGTGGGCGGGCAGGCGCACCAGAGGAGCATGTACGTGCCGGTGCTGCGGACACACCCAGAGCTGAGCATCGTGGCCGTCGCCGACGAGGCGGACGCGCCAGCCGAGCAGCACGCGTTCAACCGCGGCCAGGCAGAAATGCTCGGCCTGGAGTACCTTCCGGACCTGGAGATAGCGTTGGCCGATCCGCGCGTGGACGTCGTATCGGTGTGCTGTCCATTTGAACGCCGCGTCGCGGTTCTCGAACGCGTTGCCTGCGCCGGCAAGCATGCTCTGGTGGACAAGCCGCTTGGGCTGGGGCTCGAGGAATGTGACAAGATCGAGCGTGCTTTCGCTCGCACGGCTGGATTGGTGTGCATGCCAGCCTATCACTACCGCTTCAGTCCGGCAGTGCGTTCGGCGCGCGCGGCGGTGGCTGGTGGGAGCATTGGTCTACCGTGGGCGGTACATGCCGAGTTCGTCATCGCTGGCGGCCGCGCTGCCTGGCCACTTGGTGAACTGGCGAACTTCGGCCTGTACCCGATCGATGCGATACGCGCGATTCTGGGGCTCGAGGTCCGGTCCGTGTACGCCACGGTCGGCTCACTCTTCTATGAGGGTGGAGCGGACGACCTGGCCGTGCTGGCACTGAACCTCGAGCACGGCGTGATCGCGACGACCTCTGTCGGCCGCGCGCCGACAGTTGGCCACTCCAACGGCTACGGTGGCGATCGGCGGCTACGAATCATGGGCTCGCACGGCACACTCCTGCTCGATGCAGCACGCCCGGCTTTGTCAGTCCAGGGGGGCGGGAAAACCGAGCAGCGCTACTACGGTACCGAATCGTTGCGCGCCCTGGTCGACCATTTCGTCGGTGCGGTCCGGGGTGAGCAGACGCCGGAGCTTGGACCTGCCGACGCCCGGGCTGCGCTCGAGGTGACCCTTGCGGCCAGGCTTGCCGCCGCAGAAAACAGGCTGGTTAGCCTGCCCTTGCCGACTGCAACGGAGGACTCTTAGCACTCATGAAGCTGGTGACGTTCCTGGCTGACGCGAGTGTGCGTCACGGTATTCTGCGCGGCGAGCCGGGCGCCGAACGCGTGGTGGATCTCGGCCCAGGCGACCTGCTGGCGCTGATCGAGGCGGGGCCGGGCGGACTGGAGCGGGCGCGCGCCGCCGTTGGACGAGAACGTGACCTGGCCGGAGTCCGCCTCCTGTCGCCGCTGTTGCGCCCGCCCAAGCTGCTGGCGCTTGCGCGCAACTACCAGGACCACATCACCGAAGGCGGCGGACACGCCGTTGACAAAGCACGCATTGTCCCCAAGCTTTTCCTGAAGCCCTCGAGCGCAATCATCGGTCCAGATGAGCCGCTCCGCCTGCCGACGGTGTCGCAAACCACTGACTGGGAGGCCGAGCTCGCGGTAGTCATTGGCGCCCGTGGGCGCAACGTGCCAGTTGAGCGCGTCCTTGGCCTCGTGTTCGGCTATACCGTCGCGAACGACATCTCCGCTCGCACGACTGAATGG
>JBPCIO010000249.1:0-6064 GCA_051006215.1 Chloroflexota bacterium | reverse complement strand
AGGCTGGGCGCCGGAAGCCGAGTCGCTGTCCCTGCTGCGCAAGCTGGGTCCATTGTCGGCCATGCTCGTTCCACTGACAGCGCGCGGCCAGATGCTCGGAGGCTTGGCCCTGTATACCACGACATCGGGACGCAGGTATGGTCCGTCCGACCTGGCGGTGGCCAAAGATCTTGCTCAGCGGATGGCCGTGGCGATCGACAACGCGCGCTTGTACGAGGACCAGGAGCGCATGGTTGGTCGCCTTCGGGAGCTGCGCGGTCAACTGGAAGTCACCGAGCGTGCGCGATTGCTGGACGATGAGCGGAAACGGATTGCGCGTGAGCTGCATGACCGTGTCGAGCAGACCTTCTTCAGTATTGGGCTGCGGGTCAGCGCGTTGTTGGCGAATCCAATGCCGACACTGCTCGAGTCAATTCGCAACACGCTGACAGACATACACTCTTCCGCCAATCAGGGGGCGCAGGATCTGCACGCGGCGATCTTCGCGCTTACCCGAGCCGAAGTGCACGATCTCGGCCTCGTCGGAGCGTTGTGGCAACTGGTACGGGAGTTCCAGGACAGAACCGCCATAGACGCCGACCTGATCGAGTCTGGAGCACAGCGCAGGGTTTCCCCCGAGATCGCGGAGGTACTCCACGCGGTTGCCCGTGAAGGTCTTGCCAACGTCGAACAGCACGCCCAGGCAACGGCGGTCGTGGTGAGCTTGCGCTTCGAACGGGACACCGCAACACTGACTGTGCAGGACGACGGCGCTGGCGCGCCGTCGCTGGTGTTGAGCACGCTGGCCGACAGTGCCACCCGTTTCGGGTTGAGCGGCCTCGCCGAGCAGGTGCAGCGTCTCGGGGGTACGTTCACGGCTGGACCCGGCGATGACGGCGGCTTTGTAGTGCGGGCGCGAGTCCAGCTGCGCGAGGCGGCTAACCAGGTTAATGGGACTTCTGACACGCACGTGTAAGCATGCTGGCCACCGGTCCGTCGAGAACGCCTACGCGCGGACCACCCGCGCCGGTGTACCGATCGCCAGCGACTCGTAGACGGCGTCGATCACGCGCATTTGGGCAATACTGTCAGCGGGCGGGATACGGTGGGGGCTGCCGTTCTGCAGGCAGTCTTGCATGTGCTGGAGCTGGAGCCAGAATTGATCCGTCGGGGCAAACTCTTCGACCTCCCGGGCGCGCCGGCTATCCGTGATCTCGAGAACCGTGGCTGTAGCTGGGCCATCGCCCCACGCATTCTGAATCCGGAGCGTCCCGTCCGTACCAAGCACCTCAGCCACGTGGGCTGGGCCGGCCTGCCAGGACACACACCACTCGGCTGTCCGACCACCAGCAAACGTCGCTAGCGCTACCACATGCTCGTCCACCCCGGTTGGGCCCCAGCGACCCACTGCGTGGACCGTCTCCGGCTCGTCGCCCATGGCCCAGCGGAGCTGATTGATGCAGTAGCACCCGATATCAAATGTCACTCCGCCGCCCACGGCTTTGTCGAAGCGCCAGTTGCGGGCCGGGTCCTTGTCTTTTGCAGGTAGACTCCACATCATGGCATTCCGCACGTGCACGACGTGCCCGATTCGGCCGGAGCGAATCAGCTCGACGGCACGGTGGTGGATCGGCTGGTTCCGAAGTCGAAAGGCCTCCGCGAGCAGGACACCGGTGTCGGCTGCCACCTTGAACATCGCCTCAGCCTGGGTGCCGTTCATGGCGAGTGGCTTCTCGCACAGGATCGCCCGGACGCGACCCGAACGGGCCAGCCGCTCGACGACCTCGGCGTGGAACGCTCCCCACGTGGCGACGATTGCGAGATCGGCCTCGTTTTCCGCCAGGAGCGCGTCTAGATCCGAGTACCGCGCGGACACACCGAACTGGTCGGCCAGCGCATCGGCGGCCGAGCGACGGACGTCGCAGACCGCCACCAGGTCAGCATTTTCGAGGTCGCGGCACGCCGCGGCATGGCGGTAAGCGATGCTGCCGGCTCCAATGATGATAGTACGCATCCAGTGCAAATCCTCTCGTGGTTCATTGTGCACGGCTTACGCGTCGACTGCCTTGCACGTTGAGTCCACTGGCCGGTGTCTGGGCTGTGAAACGGTCGTCGGCAAGAAAGGCAGTAGTGCATGGCGAGCTTGAGGACACTGGTCGTGAACGGCGCGGTGGCTGGTCTGGCGGCGGGCGTCCCGCAGGTATTTCTGACACAGGCGGAGACCCGGCTGCTCGGACTGCCGCCCAGCCAGGCCGACATCGGGCCGCGCTTCGTGCAGCGCGTTGCCGGACGGCTGGACACGAGCTTGCCGCGGCGTGAGCGGTGGATTGTCGCTGGCGGCTTCCATTTCGGCTATTCCGTGGCGTGGGGCGTGGCCTACGCGCTTGTGCAGCGGTGGCGGCCGGCGCAGCCGCACGTGGGCGGCCCGCTGTTGGCAGCGCTCATTTATGGCCTGGCTTTCTCGCCCTGGGGAGCCGCGACGCAGACGGGCACAGAGCGGCCCGCTGAAATCCGTCCCATCTCCGAGAGCTTGCTGCACTGGACGGCCGCACTGTCCTTCAGTCTGACTCTGGCGTACCTGTATTCGCGATTTGAACATCGGCCGGTGGCCGAGCTCATGTCAGCGGCTCGGGCGCGGGCGAACGTCTAGTCTGCGCGTGGATGCCTACGACGCGGTCGTGGTGGGCGCCGGTCCGAATGGGCTCGCCGCGGCCGTCACCCTGGCGCGGGCGGGGCTCAGAGTCCTGGTTCGCGAAGCCGCGGATACACCCGGCGGGGGAGCGCGAACAGAGCCGCTCACCCTGCCAGGCTTTGCGCACGACGTGTGCTCAGCGGTGCATCCGCTGGCTATCGGATCGCCATTCTTCCGACGCCTTCCGCTGGCGAAGCACGGCCTGGAGTGGATTCAACCACCGGCTGCGGTTGCCCACCCGTTCGACGACGGCACAGCAGCGCTCCTGGAGCGCTCGACCGCCGACATGGATCGCCAGGTTGGCCAGGATGCGGCAGCCTGGCGGGGCTTGATGGACCCGTTCGTCAGCCGCCACGAGCAGCTGTTTGCGGACGCGCTTGGGCCACTCAAGGTGCCGCGGCATCCGTTGCTGCTGGCGAGGTTCGGGTTGATGGCGCTGCAGCCGACCACCTGGCTCACCCAGCGTTTGTTCCGCGAGAGTCGCGCGCGCGCCCTTTTCGCCGGCATGGCCGCGCATGCCACGCTCCAGCTGGGTCGGCCCCCTAGCGCCGCCTTCGGCATGGTGCTGGGCATCGCTGGACACGCCGTGGGTTGGCCGATCCCGCGGGGCGGTTCGGGGAACATCACGCGCGCGCTGGTGTCCTACCTTCGCTCGTTGGGCGGGGTTGTGTTGACTGATGCACCTGTCACGTCTCTCGACGAGCTGCCAGCCGGACGTGTGGTGCTGCTGGATCTGACCCCGCGCCAGATCCTGCGCCTGGGTGCCACGCACCTACCGAGGGGGTACCGTGCGCAGCTCGAGGCGTACCAGTATGGTCTGGGCACGTTCAAGGTCGATTGGGCGCTTGACGGCCCCATCCCCTGGCGCGCCCCGCAGGCGACGCGCGCAGCCACCCTGCATCTGGGCGGCACGCTCGAGGAGATCGATCGTGGCCGAGCCCAGGAATGGGCGGGCCAGCCTGCCGAGCGGCCGTACGTGCTGCTGGTGCAGCCGACGCTGTTCGATCCATCGCGGGCGCCGGCTGGCAAACACGTGGGCTGGGCCTACTGCCATTTACCCAATGCGAGTAACGTCGACATGACCGCGCGGGTGGAGGCCCAGGTCGAGCGTTTTGCGCCCGGGTTCCGCGACCGTATCCTGGCCCGGCATGTGATGGGCCCGGCGGACCTCGAACGCCACAACCCGAACCTGATCGGCGGCGACATCAGTGGCGGTGAGGCGACACTCATGCAACTCTTCTTTCGGCCTACCATCCGGCCGGTCCCGTACGCTACGCCCAATCCGAAGCTATTTGTGTGCTCTTCGTCGACGCCACCGGGCGGCGGAGTCCACGGTATGGGCGGCTACTACGCGGCGCGGGTCGCATTGCGGCGCCGATTCGGGCCCATCGGCCGCGACACCCGCTAGGCGGCGCCAGCTGACGGTCCGAGTAGACGCGAGGTCCTCCCAGCATGCTTGACGGGCTCAGCACGCCAGCGCTTCTGGCGGTGTTTGGTGCCGCGGCAGCAGCGGTCTGGCTGGCAGGTCTCAAGCTGTCCGATACCACTGATGTGCTGTCCCACCGGTTGGGTCTGGGCGAGGCACTCGGGGGGCTGATCTTGCTCGCCATTGCCACCAACTTGCCTGAGATGGCAATCACGGTGAGCGCCGCCCTCGCGGATAACCTCGGCATCGCTATCGGAAACATCCTGGGGGGTATCGCTCTGCAGACGGTGGTGCTGGTCATTCTGGATCTCGGAGTAGGCCGTTCAGCACCCTTGACGTATCGCGCCGCCTCGCTGGTGCTGGTGCTCGAAGGGATCTTGGTGATGGCGGTGCTCATCGTGGCCATCATGGGTAGCCGACTGCCCGCATCCCTCATCGCAGCGCGCATCGCGCCGGACGGCCTCCTCATCGCGGTGCTGTGGATTGCGGGTGTGTGGCTGGTGAGCAAGGCCCGCCTTGGGCTGCCCTGGCACGATGAACACGGCAACGCACCTGAGGCCCAGCCGGAGCCTCCGGGCGTAGCGCAGAGAAAGAAAGCCGAAGCCGCGCGGCAGGCTGGCGTGAGCACTGCCCGCACAGCTGTGGTGTTCGGTCTGGCAGCGGTTGTCACCCTGCTCGGCGGAGTGGCGCTCGAGGAGAGCGGGACCGCCATCGCCAGCCGTATCGGGATGACCGGCGTTCTGTTCGGGGCAACGTTCCTCGCAGCCGCGACGGCGCTGCCTGAGGTGTCAACCGGGCTGGCGGCGGTCAAACTGGGTGACTACCAGCTTGCATTCAGCGACATATTTGGCGGCAACGCCTTCTTGCCTGTCCTCTTCCTCCTCGCCAGCCTGGTTTCCGGCAAGTCGGTTCTACCCCAAGCCCAGGACACGGACATTTACCTCGCCGGCCTTGGCGTCCTGCTCACGGGGGTGTACCTGTACGGGCTGATCTTCCGTCCGCGGCGTCAGATCCTGCGGATGGGGATCGACTCGTTCGTCGTGCTGATGCTCTACGCGGTCGGCATAGTGGGCCTGGTCGCCGTCGCGAGCAATCCTCACGCATAACGCCCATTCGACCAATCTTGGCGAAGTCGGAACAGTTTCCTACCGGACGAGGAGCAGGAGCTTTACCCTGTGGCCGGAGGTACCTCGAGCATGCCTGCTCCTGCGACCGTCGACGACTATATCGCCGCCCAGCCAGCACCGGTTCAGCCGCGCCTCCGCGAGCTGCGCAGAATCATCCGCGCCGCTGTACCTGAGGCGACCGAGGTGATCAGCTACGGGATCCCGACGTATAAGTTCGGCGGCGGCATGGTGTCCTTCGGAGCGGCCAAGCGCCACTGCGCGCTGTACGGGTCGGCAATGGCCGCCTTTCCCGAAGAGCTCCGCGGGTATGACACGTCCAAGGGCACGGTGCGCTTCCCGCTCGACCAGCCCATCCCTGACGAGCTGGTGCGCAAGCTGGTGATGGCTAAGGTCGCGGGACAGGGAGCTGCTTCGAAGTGATGAATAGAGTCGTTGCCTACGCAGTCGTCTTGGTGTTGGTTTCGTTCAGCGCGCCGAGTAGTGCGATCGGGCAGGCTACCGCGCCGGCTGTTTCGGCTCAGGACGACCTGTTCAGTCCAGTGATGATCCACCTCAACCCCGGGGACTCGCTCAGCTGGCATAACGATGGGACTGAGCAACACACCATTACTGCCGACGATGACTCGTTCGACTCGGGTGTACTTGACCCGGGCCAAACGTTCGAGCGCACCTTCGCCTCGCCGGGCAGCTACCCCTACTACTGCACCATCCACGGCGGCCCCAACGCAGACGGCATGGCCGGCGTTATCGTGGTGAGCTGACCACGACGGCTGCTCACTCCCCCAGGAGCAGTGCCGGCTTATACTCGCGCAATGACACAGACTGTCGGCCAACAACGCC
>JBPCIO010000248.1:0-3708 GCA_051006215.1 Chloroflexota bacterium | reverse complement strand
GGGCGTGTCAAAGCGCGCCTTGTCGTTCTCGTCCTGGAGGTCCTCGCCCTGCATCCAGACGCTCGAGAAGACGCTCTGGGTGGGCGTGTGGACGCTTGGTCCAGCGGGGAACACATAGCCGTATCGGTCAGCCTTGGTGAGTTTCTGGGCCGTGTCCGCCATCTCGTCCCAGGTGCTTGGCGGCGTCGTGATACCGGCGGCTGCGAAGTCCTCCTGCCAGTAGAAGACGCAGCGGCAATCCGTAGTGTGCGGGAGCGCCACAATCTGGCCCTGCACGGTGGCTACTCCCTTCAGCAGCGTCTGGTTGTAGTCATCCCATTGAGCGTTCGCGTAACCGTTCAGCGGCAAGAAGTAGCCGCCCAATGCCAGTTCGCGAATGTTCAGGTCGTTGATGATCGTCAGGTCGGGCAGATCATTTCCACCACCTTGCATGACGGTCACAAATTTGGGCGAGATCGTGTCCCACTTGACCTCCTCGATCTCCAGTTTGGTCGTCGGATTGTCTTTGCGGTACTGCTGCAGGATCTCGAACAAAGGTTTCGTGGCGGCCCCGATCTGCTTTTCGGCTTCGGGAGTCACTTCGGTGAGGTCGGCGATCTGTCCGAGCGGATACGAACTCGGCATCAGTAGCCGCAGCGCCGCAACGTTGGTCTGGCCTGGGGCGGCGGTCGTCGGCTGGGCCGCCGTGGCCGGACCAGCGGCCGTCGTCGGCGCTGCAGCTGGGGCCGCGGTTGCCGCGCCCGCAGGAGCGCTGATGGGTTTGGGTGCCGATGCCCCTGCCGGAGCTGTTGTGGGCGCGGCGGTTGGGCTCCCGCCTGGCGCACACGCTGCCAGCAGTCCGACTGCCGCGGCGGCCCCCCCCGCCGAGACCGAGGAGGCGCAAAAAGCGGCGCCTCGAGCGCGTGTGATCGGAATACGTCATGCACATCCCCTCTTTGCTTCCAACGCGACTCGTTTACCCAGCGTGGTAGTACCAGGGTGCATCGCCGCCAACAGACCTGTCAACGCTCGGGCAGCTCCGTCGCGGTTCACGAAGCGAGGAACGCCCGTTTGACCCTTCGACCATGGACCGCCTAGCATTCCGTGGTTCTACCGCACCGCCGCTTGGGAGGACCACATGGGGTTGTCTACGGCCGCTGACCCGCACGCCGCGAGTGTCATCGAAGGTGAGGGCTGGATCGAGCTCGTCAATGAACGGTGGGCCATTCGCGTGGCCACGGACCCGTGGCTCAATCCGTCCTCGGTTCGCGACCGTGTCCGAGACCGGCCGCTGGCCGACGAAAGCTACGCATACGATCTGGTCCTGGAGCCGCTCGAGGCGCGGGGTTTCCTGCCCGGGCCATCCAACACCACCGGCACCGTCACGCCGCCGACGACCGCCGAGCCGCTTCGGGCGCGCGGCGTGCGTTTGCGAAACTGGACCAGCTCGCCCCTGCCGGCCGGCGGCGTCGAAGTGCGCTTTGTTGGACAGCTGGACTTCGGCTTGCTTGGGCCAACCGACATCACCCTCGAACACGTCTTTCGATTGCCCGAGCAGGGCAACTGGTTCGAGGAGCAGATCCGCCTGGTCCACCGGTTCGGGCGCGACACGCACCACGTGCGCTGGATCCGTTTTGCGTTCCGGAAGACACTCTACGATCGGGATCGGCAGGTGTGGCTCGACGACGTCGATCAGTGGCGCCTGGTGCCGGTGCCGCACCGCCGGCGGTGGGGCCAAATTGTGGACCACCTCGCCAGTGACTACTCCGCTAATGACCTCGTCCCTGCCAATTGGAGTGGCGCCCAGCTGCCTGGGCGCGGCGCCGAGGCGTGGGTGTGGACTGATGGCGATCGGGGCTACCTGGTCGCCAAGTACAACCGCCAGCAGATCGAGTTCGCATTAGCCGAGGGCGAGTTCATCCTGGCGCCCAGCAAGCGCTCGGACGCCTACTACCAGACCTTCAACCCGCGCGTAGCCGGGGGTGCAAACCTGTGCCTGCGGTTCGGTGGCGTAGGACGCTACCAGGCATCCCCGGAGTCGGCGCGCGTCATTGGCCCGGAGTCGGGCATCGACTTCGGCGTCACCCGCGTCTACCCGGTCGAGGGCGACTGGGCAGCCGGCTACGCCGTCTACAAGGATTTCCTGAAACAGAAGGGCCACACCATTCCGTCGGACTTCGATCCGCCGGTGCATTGGAACGAGCTGTACAACCTCGGCTGGCGGGGGGGTGACAACGCGGCCCTGCAAGAGCCGCCGGAGATCATGGCCGAGGCGGCGCTGGCAAAGGACATCGGAGCGGAAGCGCTGTACTTCGATCCGGTCTGGGACGTGTTCGAAGGCAGCAGCGTCTGGGACGAGGCGCGCCTCGGTCCACTGGACGCGTTCGTGACCGCAATGCGCGACCGCTTCGGACTTAAGACGTCGCTGCATCTGATGATGCACACCAAGAGTTTCGGCGAAGATGCACGCATCTATCGCCGCCGCCAGGACGGATCGATCGACGTCTGGCCCGGCCTGTACAGCGGCGGCCGCATCTGCGCAGCGTCGTCGGTGTGGCAGCGTCAGAAGATCGATCGGCTGCTGCGTCTGGCCGCCGCTGGAGTCACGTTCTTCATGTTCGACTTTTTGAGTTACGTGCCTCCGTCCGCGGACCTACGTTCCCATCGTGATCCGGACTCCGCGTGCTGGGACCCGGAACACGGCCATCAGGTACCGATGAGCATGCAGGAGCACGCGGAGGGGATTCTGACTGTCATCCAGGCGGTGAAGGAGCGCTATCCGGATGTGCTGATCGAGTCGCATGACCGGATCAGCGGTGGGCTGCAGGACTTTCACCCGCTGTACTTCCAACACGGGTTGCCAAACTCGTTCGACGAGAACTGGGGCTTCGAGTACATGTGGGACCCGTACATGGATCTGCTGTCTGGCAAGGCGCTCTCGCTGTACGAGTACAACCTGGCCTACGACATTCCTTTGTATCTGCACATCCACTGTGGCCAGGACAACCAGCACATGCTCGCCTTCTGGTGGTATGCCTCCATGTGCCGGCACCTTGGTATTGGAGGGGTGAAAGATCCAGCCTCACCCCTGTACCAGTCGCTCAAACGTGCCATGGCGGACTACTTGCGGCTGAAGGCGTTCTTCGCGCGGGGCAGGTTTGTGGGTCTCGATCTGTTCGTGCATGCGCACGTGCTCGACGACCGCGGGGCCGCGGTGATCGTGCTCTTCAATTTGTCGGGTCAGGAGCTCTTGCGAAGCGTGGACGTGCCGTTGACTACGCTAGGTATCTCGGCAATCCAGTCGGCGCGAGGCGCCGAGGTACGCGTCGAAAACGGGCGGGTGCGGTTTGAGAAGAGCGTGGCGCCTCTGAGCCCGTGCTTGGTTGAACTCAACGTAGGCGCATGAGAGTGACTTCGCCATCAGATGTGAACCAATTTGGCGTCTTGCCACTTAGCTCGAGGCACTTCCCAGTGGAAGCGGTGGTAGGACAATAGCGGTACCGGCTTTTGACGGGCAGCCCGCGAGCCCTCACTCGTAAAAGTAGTATTGTTCGCCCGACGCCAGCTGGCGCAGCAGCACAATGACGTTGTGGCTGTGGCCCCGCTGTTCGAGCTCGAAGATGCTCAGGTCGGGATCGATGGCCCAGTAGGAGCAGTCGTTGCAGACGACCTGTGACGGCTGCCCACACCGACGGAAACAGCAGCTTGCGCGCGTTCGGATCGTCCTGC
>JBPCIO010000247.1:0-20173 GCA_051006215.1 Chloroflexota bacterium | reverse complement strand
TCCGGGCGTCATCCCTGCGGTGCCCGGCTAAATCAGCGACGGATACGCATCTCAGCCAAAACGCGACCAGTGGGTCTTGATCGTTCTCAAGCTGCCCGGTATGGTTGCCGCTCAAGGGGACGCCTGCGCTGGCTGGAGGCGCGCGATTTCAGGTTGAGGGAAGGGGTGACGAACCGAGGTGGCTACAGTTTCAACAACCGCTGGTGTGAGCCGCGTCACCAGCCAATTTTCGATCCCATTCGTTATCGGAGCGTCGGCCATCGGCACGGTCATCGAGTGGTACGACTTCTATCTGTACGCCGTGCTGACGCCCTTCCTGGCGCCTATCTTCTTCCCACCCGGCGACGCGACGGGCCAGCTCTTGTCCGCGTTTGCCGTGTATGGCGCGGGGTTCGCGGTGCGCCCGTTCGGCGCGCTCGTCTTCGGTCGCATCGGCGACGTCATCGGCCGCAAATACGCATTCTTGCTCACCGTGACGATCATGGGCGGCGCAACGGTACTGGTGGGCGTTCTGCCGGGCCACGCTCAGATTGGCGTTCTCGCACCCCTCATTCTGGTGACCTTCCGCATGCTGCAGGGGCTGGCCCTTGGCGGTGAGTACGGGGGCGCGGCGATCTACGTCGCCGAGCACGCGCCCGACCACAGACGCGGCCTGTACACGTCCTGGATTCAGACCACGGCCACCATCGGCCTGTTCGCCGCGCTCGCGCTGATCCTGATTACCCGCCTGGCATTTGGCGAAGACACGTACAAGAACTGGGGCTGGCGGGTACCGTTCCTGGTCTCAGCGCTGCTGGTCGGCTTCGCGCTCTGGATTCGGCTCAAGCTGCAGGAGACGCCCCTGTTCCAGCGTCTCAAGTCCAGCGGCCAGACCACGACCACCACCGGGGGCTGGGCGCGCGCAAGTTTTGGCGGCAACCGCGTCGGCGTCATCCTACTGGTGCTTGTCGGGATGACCGCAGGCCAGGCCGTGGTGTGGTACCAGGGCCAGTTCCAGGCCCTCAACTTCTTGACGGTGTACTTGAAAACCCCGTACCAGGCGGCCTACACCATCCTGCTCCTGGCGACGGCTTTGGGAACCCCGTTCTTCATTTTCTTCGGGTGGCTGTCGGACAAAATTGGTCGCAAGCCGATTATCCTGGGCGGCTGCCTGCTGGCGGCAATCACCTATGTGCCCATTTATCAGGCCATGGTCGCCAATGCGAACATCACCCTGGATGCGGCGGGCAAGATTACCACAGCGAATCCCAACATCCTGGTGGAAACCATTCTGGTCTGGATCCAGGTCGTCTACGTAACGATGGTGTACGCGCCAATCGCTGCGTTCCTGGTGGAGTTCTTCCCAGCCAACGTCCGCTACACCTCCCTGTCGATCCCGTACCACCTGGGTAATGGCGAGTTCGGCGGCTGGCTGCCGTTCATCTATACCGGCATCGTCGCAGCCACCGTGGCGGGTACCGGCTACCAGCCGTTCTTCGGCGCGTTCGACCTGCGCAATTTCAACCCCACCAACGACCCGAACGGAAACATCTACGCTGGCCTGGCCTACACCATCATCGTAGCGGTCATCACCGCCGTGGTGGGCTGGTTCTTCATTCCTGAGACGCGGCATCGCAAAATCTGGGAGGAGGTAGGCGGCGAGACGGCGGGAGTGAGTCGAACCTGACAGCCGCTCGCTGGCCGCCCAGCTGGAGTTAGACTCCCCGAATTGCACCCATATCCGGTGAGTTAGTCTCGCGCGCCGTCCAGATCATCCTGATCAACCTGGTGTTGAGCGCGGACAATGCGGTCGTCATCGGGATGGCCGCGCACCCGCTCCCACCTGGCCAGCGGCGCCTGGCCATCGTCTTCGGTGGCGGCCTGGCCGTTCTGCTGCGCGTGGTGCTGACGGGCATCGCAGCTTGGCTGCTGGGCGTGCCGTCGCTCAAGGCTGTCGGCGGGCTGCTGCTGCTGTGGATCGCCTTCAAGCTCCTGGAGCGCGAAGACGAGACACGCGCCGACGCCGCGCGAGCTGGCTCGAGCCTGCGCGGAGCGATTGCAACCATCCTGGTTGCCGACCTGGTCATGAGCCTCGACAACGTCCTGGGAGTGGCCGCAGCGTCGGGCGGCGATATCGCGCTGCTCGTCTTCGGACTGCTGGTCAGCATGGCCATCGTCATGCTCGGGGGCGGACTCTTTGCCGACCTGATCGACCGCCTGTGGTGGCTGGCCTACCTCGGCGCAGCCGTTATCGCGTGGACCGGGTCGAAGATGATCCAGGAGGATGCCCTCATCGATGGGCTGACCTCGTTCCCGCTCCCGGTGGAGGTCGCCGTCAACGTGGTGATCACCGCAGCCACTGTTGGTTTGGCGCACTACGTTCACCGAGGCCAGCCGGCTCTTCGACGAAGCGGACGATAAACTCAATCGCTTGGTCGACGGCAGCATCGATGGCTTCCCGCTCCTGCGGCCGAAACGTCGCCAGCACGTAGTCGGCAGGGTCCATGCTGCCGGGCGGCCGGCCAATCCCGATCCGCAGACGGCGAAACCCACCCGTGCCGAGTCGCGCGACGAGGTCCCGCAGACCGTTGTGTCCCCCGTGGCCACCCCCGTCGCGCTCCCGAACTTCTCCAAAGGCCAGGTCGAGGTCGTCGTGGACCACGAGCAGGCCAGCGGACGTCGGGCGCCAGCGTTCGACCGCCTTGAGGGCGATCACCCCGCTGTCGTTCATGAACCCGGCCGGGAGAACAAAGCCCGAGCGGCTCATCGGCAGTGGAATCAGCCCTGGCGCGACGCGTAGCCCCAGACGCGAGACAGCCGCCGCGACGGCGCGGGCGCCCACGTTGTGTCGGCTGTGCTGGTATTGCCTGTCGGCATTCCCCAGGCCGACGACGACGCGGCTGGACGGATTGCCGGTCGCCAGATGGTTGAAGGCCATGCGATGGGGGCGATTATCACAAAAAAGGGCCGACTCCCAAATGGGAGCCGGCTCCTTCTTCTTCGCTGTTGTGGCGCGAAATGAAATCAGGTGTGGCTTGCGCTGACGTTGGTTGGGCTGGCCTTGGACTTGGCAGTGGCTGTCGGGCTGGCGCTTTCGCCCGAGACCTGGACCCGAATCTGACGTGGCTTGGCAGTCTCGGATTTCGGCATGGTGACGAGCAGAAGCCCGTTGCGGTAGATCGCCTCGACGCGGGTCGGATCGACTGCCGCGCCCAGGCGAAGCGAACGCCGGAACTTGGACGGGCCGAATTCCTGCCAAACGGCTTTGGCGCCCTCGGGCACGCTGAAGCGCAGCTCGCCCTCGATCACGAGCGTGTCCTCGTGCACGGTGACATTCAGCGTTTCCTCGTCGAGGCCTGGCGCCAGCAGTGCCGCCTGGTAGCCCTCGGAGGTCTCCCACACGTTCACGGGTAGCGTCTGGAACCCAGCCGAGCCACCGCTCGTGAGATTCTCACGCGCCAGCGCGTCATCAAAAACCCGATCGACCCACTGCCGAAGCGGAGCGTTCATGTTCGTGTACGGCCGGGTGCGCCACAGATCGATAGACATGGGGTGAATCCTCCTGTAGATGCCTTCCAAGCCTCACAGCGTGCTTGGTACTTTCGCCGATATCATCGCCCCAGCCGTATTAGAGAGCGATGTACGCCCCGTTAGACCACCGCAAGCGTTTCGTTAGACCAGCATTAACTCGAGCACGTGTGGGTGTTCCGTCCGCTGTTTCGGCACCCCTAGAGCGGACCGCCTGATGGCGGCGACCTCTGCTGAGCTGCTGGCGATCGATCTTGGCACGTCTTCGGTCAAGGTTGGCGTGTTTGGGGGTGATGGTCGATTGCTGAACTTCGCTCGCCGAGGATACGCCTTGGTGCGCGTGGACGGCGGGGTCGCCGAAGCGGATCCTGAGCAGTGGTGGTCTTCAACCGCCGACGCGTTGCGCGAGGCCGCAAGCAGTGTTGATCTGCGAACGGTCCGCGCGCTCTGCGTTGGCGGCCAGGGTCCGACGCTGGTGCTCGTCGATGCCGAGGGTCGGCCGGTGCGAACCGCGCTGAGTTGGATGGACGCGCGCTCGGCCGCCCACGGCACCCGCCTGGCGGAGTTGCTCGGCGCACCCAGCGCCGCCTTTTCGCTGGTACCCCGTCTGCTTTGGGTAGCCGAAAACGAGCCGCGGGTGATCGACCGTGCCCGCTGGGCTCTGGGCGCCTGGGACTTTATCGCGGGGCGTCTGGCGGGCGGCCAGATCGCGGCCGCGTCCTCGTTCAGCGGTGATGACGTCTGGCGCGCGGACCTGCTCGCCTCGGCCGGCCTGTCGAACTGTGCGTTGATCCCGCCCGAAGTTGACTCGGGCGTCACGTACGCCAGGACCGGCGGCGTGTGGGCCGCGGAAGCCGGACTGCCGAGTGGCATTCCGATCGTGGGTGGGATGAACGATGGCCACGCGAGTATCGTCGGCGCGGCGGGCAGTGTGGTTGGCCGGGCTACTGACCCGGGCGGCGCCGCCGGAGGGCTGGCGTTGTGCTGGCACGAAGCGATCTCGGCCAACGGCGTCGATTGTTGGGCAGGCCTGGTGCCGGGCACGCATATCATCGGCGGCGCGTTTGTTGCCGGCGGACGCGCCATGGACTGGTGGGCCGACGTCGCCACTCAGGGCTCCCTCGAGGTCGCCCTGGCCCTGGCCGGGCAAGCCCCAGCAGGTGCCGGCGGCCTGGTGTGTTTGCCGTTCCTCGCGGGTGAGCGCTCGCCGCTCTGGGATCCGACCGCGCGTGGCGCGATTCTGGGGCTGACGTTCGCGCACCAGGCTCCTCACCTGGCACGCGCAGTTCTGGAAAGCACCGCCTACGAGCTCCGCCTGATGCGCGACGCAATCGTGAGCCTCGGCACCCGTATCGAAGATCTTCGAGTGTGTGGCGGACAGGCCCAGAGCGCGCTGTGGAACCAGATCAAGGCCGACGTGGTCGGTCTACCCTGCAGCGTGCCACGTCTGACCGAGGTGGCCCTGATGGGCGGCGCCATCTGCGCGGCGATTGGCGCTGGCCTGTACCCAGATTTGGCTACCGCCGGCGAAGCGATGGTTCAGATTGGCCAGGTGCTCGAACCCAATCCGTCGCACCATCAGGTGTACGACGAGTTGTTTGGGGTGTATCGGGATGCCTATCCCGCGCTGAAGCCACTTTTTGGTCCGCTCGGCCGCGCCGCCGCGCTCAGCTGACCAGGCTACGCTGCACGCATTGGGAATGCGCGAACACCGCGCTGCGTTGTGCTCTACATCACCACCAGCATGACCAGCTCATGGCGGAAACCTTCAGTCGGTTTGCGCACTAAAGTTTACAGTCATGCTATCAAGGCGGCTCGCAACAATGGCTCAGCCGCCGGGAGGATGCGTCCTTGATTCCGCTCGAAAGATTCACAGACGAGGCTCGCGAGGCTCTGGCACGTGTCCAGCAATTGCTGCTCCGCCTCCGCCACAACCAGCTCGACGCCGAGCACTTGCTGCTCGGCCTACTCGGCGAGCCAGACGGCCTCGTCAAGGCGGCCTTCCAGAAACTCGATGGCTTCCAACCCGCGCTGCTCCTCGAATGGCTGCGTGCGGAGCTCTCGCGGCGGCCTGCCGCCGCTCAGAGCGGCGCGCTCTACATGACCGCGCGCGCGAAGCAGGCCCTGGATCAGGCTCTGGCGGACGCACAGCTGCGAGGCGACCAGTTCGCCGGCACCGAGCACTTGCTGCTAGCCCTGCTGGCAGATCCGCGTGACGAGCTCACCCAGGCGGCCGAGCGGGCCGGTCTGAACCGCGCCGTGCTCGCCCAAGCGTTCGAGGAAGTCCGCGGCGGGAGATCCGTCGACAGTTCATCCTCCGAGAGCTCATTCCAGGCGCTCGAAAAGTACGGGGTCAACCTTACGCTTCTGGCTACCAACGGCAAACTCGATCCAGTCATCGGCCGAGACGACGAAATTCTCCGCCTCATGGAGGTGCTTGTCCGCCGTACCAAGAACAACCCTGTGCTTGTCGGCGAGCCAGGCGTAGGCAAGACAGCGGTCGTCGAGGGACTCGCGCAGCGGATTGCCTCGGGTCAGGTGCCCGAGCCGCTCGAAGGCAAGCGCATCGTCGCACTCGACATGGGTTTGCTCATCGCTGGCGCCAAGTTCAGAGGCGAATTCGAAGAGCGGCTGAAAGCCGTCGTTACCGAGACCAAGGCGTCCAAGGGCACGGTCATTCTGTTCCTCGACGAGTTGCACACCCTGGTTGGGACGGGCAACGCCGAGGGCTCCTTGGACGCTGCCAACCTGCTCAAGCCGGCCCTCGCACGCGGCGAGCTGCGCTTGATCGGGGCCACGACCCACAACGAGTATCGAGAGCGCATCGAAAAGGATGCGGCCCTGGAACGCCGCTTTGCGCCCGTTTTCGTCGACGAACCATCGCCAGCCGAAGCGCTGCAGATCCTCCAGGGGTTGAAACAGCGCTACGAGCAGCACCACCAGCTTGGCATCAGCCAGGCAGCGCTGGAGACGGCCGTTCGGCTGAGCGAACGCTACATTCAGGATCGCAAATTGCCCGACAAGGCGATCGACCTGATGGACGAGGCGGCAGCCAAAGTTCGATTGCGGACTGCCCTGGAGCAAGCCGACGGTCCGGCCTCGCGCATCAAGCGCCTCAAACTCGAGGAAGACAGCGCCTGGCAGAACCGCGACTACGAGGCCGCGGCCCAGGCCAAGGCTGACCGTCTGCGGTTAGAAGACGAAAACCCGGACGCTCTCGCGCAGGTCGAGGGGCGGCTGCCAGACGCCACGGTGACGCCAGAGGACGTCGCCGCGGTCGTCGCGGTCTGGACCGGCGTACCCGTCAAGAGCCTGTACTTGGAGGAGGCGGCCAAGCTGCTGCACCTCGAGGAAGCCCTGCACGTGCGGGTGGTCGACCAGGACGAAGCCGTGACCGCGGTTTCGAACGCCATCCGTCGCTCGCGCTCCGGCCTGGGCGATCCCAAGCGGCCCATCGGCTCGTTCTTGTTCCTGGGGCCAACCGGCGTCGGCAAAACAGAGCTAGCCAAGACCCTCGCCGACTACCTGTTCGACGATGAGGACGCCCTACTGCGGCTGGACATGTCCGAATATATGGAACCGCACACAGTGAGCCGCTTGTTTGGTTCACCGCCAGGTTACGTGGGTTTCGACCAGGGCGGGCAGCTCACTGAAGCCGTGCGGCGTCGCCCGTACCAGGTGATTCTGTTCGACGAGGTCGAGAAGGCCCATCCTGAGGTGTTCAATGCGCTGCTGCAAATCCTCGATGACGGTCGCTTAACCGATGGCCATGGTCGGACGGTGGACTTCCGCAACACCGTTATCATCATGACGTCCAACGTCGGCTCGACGCGAGCCTACGAGAAGCGCCGCGACACGCTGGGTTTTGGTACCTCGGTCGAAGTGCGCGAGGACGAGCAGATCGAACGCCGGCTCAAGGAGGAACTCAAGAAAACCTTCCGGCCCGAGTTCCTCAATCGCATCGACGAGGTCATCGTCTTCCATCGGCTGCCCGAGGCGAGCCTCTACCGCGTGGCAGACAAGATGCTCGACGACGTGCGGTCGCGCCTGAGCGAACGCCAGCTGGCCCTCGAATTGTCTGACGAGGCGCGTGTGTGGTTGGTCAAGAACGGCTATGACGAAACGTACGGGGCGCGCCCCTTGCGGCGGCTCATTCAGAAGGAGGTGGAAAACGGTCTGGCCCGGCGCGTCCTGGCCGGCGAGCTTTCAGACGGCGATCTGGTCAGAGTAGACGTCGTAGACGATCGGCTGAGCTTCAACCGAGTCTCCGAACCCACCGAGCCAACCGAAATTCCAGCCGTAGCCGAAGTCAGCCAGGCGGCTTGAACCGAACGTCCTCCCGCACACAGGTGAACGATTCGCCCGCTTCGCTTCGCTTCGCAACCCACGGAGCCGCGGTGCCACGGGCGAATGGTTCCGTCTCTGGAACGATCTCGCCCACGCGACGCGCAGCCTGTTCTAGAAGAGAGGCGGTAGGCTCATGACGAACCGCCGCCATGACTCTGTGTTCTCCGTACACCATTCGACCGCTCGCGGCTGAAGAGTTGGCGGGCGCGCTGCTGGAGCAGGCCCTGTCAACCTTCGCTGGCGCGCTCGGCTACCGGCCTGGCGACAGTCGCGTTGCGGCCCTGGGCGGCGCGATCTGTCGGCACGCGCTGCTTGGCGGATTCCGCGCGTTCGGGGCACTGAGCGATCGAGACCGCCTGGTGGGCTTCAGCTACGGCTACACGAGTCAGCCCGGACTGTGGTGGCGCGAGCAGATATCGAAGCCCCTGTCGGCTGCGCAACGCGAGTACTGGCTGACCGATGCCTTCGAACTGGCCGAGCTGCACGTGCACCCATCCGTCCAGGGCCAGCGCTGTGGAAGCCGCTTGCACGACAAGCTCATACACGAGGTGCGGAACAGAACAGCCTTACTGTCCGTCATGCATCGTAGCGAGCGAGCGCGTCAGTTATATATGCGGCGCGGGTGGCAGACGTTGGTACAAGATCTGCGGTTTTCAACCGAGCCGCGCACGCCCTTCAGCGTGCTCGGTCTCACGCTGTACGAGGCGTCGTAGACTCTCGACGGTACGACCGGGAGGAGCATTCGATGCGGATCGGCTTCATTGGGCTTGGCATGATGGGCAGCCACATGGTGGCCAACCTGCAAAAGGCCGGCCACGAGCTCGTGGTGCAAGACGTTCGCCGCGCGGCCGGAGAAGCCGCCCTTGGGCGTGGCGCGGTCTGGGCCGAAACGCCCGCCGACGCTGCCCGCCAGACTGACATCGTCATGACCTCGCTCCCCGGACCGAAAGAGGTAGAGCAGGTAGTTCTCGGGGAAAACGGCATCATCCACGGCGCGCAGCCCGGCAGTTTCTACGTCGACCTGTCGACCAGCTCACCTACGCTGATCCGCCGCATCCATCAGGTGCTCGGCGCACGTGGAGTCAAGGTCGCCGACGCACCTGTCAGCGGCGGAGTCGGCGGCGCCGAGGCCGCCTCGTTGCAGATCATGGTCGGCAGTGATCCAGAGGTCTTCGAGCACATCCAGCCTGCACTGAGAGGCATCGGCGACAAGATCACTTATATCGGCGTGGTCGGCGCCGGGGAAGTCGCCAAGCTCGTCCACAATCAGATCAGCCTGGTTGTACAGCAAGCAGTTGCCGAGGCACTCACGCTAGGCGCCAAGGCCGGTATCCAGCCCGAGAAGCTTCTCGAGGCCATTCGCGGCGGAGCGTATGGCAGATCTGGTGGTGGCGTTGGCTCCGACATGGAAAAGACGACCCTCCACGGCGACTGGGACACGCCGCGCTTCGCGCTGGCGCTGGCGCGCAAAGACCTGGGGTTGGCCACCGCTCTGGCCAGTGAATTCGGCGTTCCCATGCCGCTGGCGGCAGTGGCTGAGCAGTCGTTGATCGAGTGCCTGAACCGCGGTTGGGGCGGCAAAGACATGACGGTGGCGTTTGCGCTCCAGGAGGAGCGCGCCCAGGTCCAGGTGCGAGTCAAACAGCCCGCGCCAACACACTAGGGACTGTGTCACTGTTGGCTGGACAGGAACTCGACCAGCGCGCTCAGCTCCTGCGGGCTCAGGATCGTTCCAAACGCTGGCATGTTGCGGCCGCCGTTCAGCGTGCGCCAGGTCAGCTCGTCGCTCGATAGTCGGCTGCCGACATGACTCAGATCAGGCCCACGCTGTCCACCTACGCCGGCGATCTGATGGCAGTTGATGCAGCCGCGTTGTTCGAACACGCTAGCGCCCTGGGCACCGGTCGGACTCAGCCCCTGCTTCAGCTGGGCTGGCACGGCCAGGTTGTCTTTCAGGTTGGGCGACCAGGGGGCAGCCGACCCAAGACTCACCAGCGCCGCGACGCTGACGCCGAACACTGCCACGATGGCTACGGCCCAGGGGCGGCGACGAGGGCTGCGTTCGCCAAACGGCGCGACGAATGGCAGCAGCAGGAACAACACACCCAGTACGAGCGGGAAGCCAATAATGAAAATGTCCTCAAGGGCTGGCGGGATCAGCGCCAGCAGAGCGAAGTACCACAGGAAGTACCAGTCTGGCCGCGGGTATGCCTGGACGATGGTTGGGTCGGCCACCTGACCAAGCTCCGGTGGTCCGAGCCAGATCGCGAGGCCAAGCACAACGGAGCCAACGCCGAGCGCGAAGACGACATCCTTCCAGCCGCCGTCCGGCCAGAACGGCACGCCGACTTTGTGAACGTGCTCGGCGTACCGCTGCCGGTACGTGCGTGGATCGACGACGACACCCGGCACCGGCGGCTCGGAAACGCCGTGCCGCAACACCAGGTACAAGTGCACGCCGAGCAGCCCGAAGATGATCGCCGGGATCATGAACACATGCGTAGCGTAGAAGCGGGTAAGCGTGGCGCCGCCGATCGACGTACCCGCAAACAACACCCCGGTCAACCATTCGCCAACAAACGGCGCGCGAGACGCTTGCGCGGCGCCGACGACGACAGCCCAGTACGCATCCTGGTTCCAGCGCAGGAGCTGGCCAGTGAACGCCATGCCAAAGGTGAATACGAGCAGCATCGTTCCGCTGAGCCAGTTGACCTCACGCGGAAATTTGAAGGCGCCAATCAAAAACACCTGGGCAGCATGGAGACACACCAGCAACACCATTGCCGACGCACCCCAGAAGTGGATCCCGCGCACAATGTTGCCCAGAACAGCACCGCTGGTGATGAACTGCAGGCTTGCATATGCGTGGTCTGGCGTTGGCACGTAGGTAAACGCGAGCGCGACGCCCGTGACCACCTGGACCAGGAACGCGATGAGCGTGGCGCTTCCAATGGTGTAGTCCCAGCCAGTTGGCGGAACGGGGTGTTCGACGATCGGCTTGAGGGCCGTGCTCAGCCCGAGCCGATCGTCCAACCAGGCGACGGCGGTTTTCATCACGCCGGCTTGATGGTTTGCGTGAGTGGCCGGGTCAGCACCTGCACCCGGTCGGTAGCCACGATGCGCACGGCGTACCGAACCAGCGGATGCGGTGGCGGCCCGCCGGCGACGCTGCCGTCGGCGTAGTACACACCACCGTGGCATGGACACAGGAACAACTCGGCCCCCGCGCGCCAGTTGACCGGACAGCCCAGATGCGTGCAATTGAGTCCGAACGCGGTGAAGTCCCGCTCCGCGGTTCGCCGCAACCACACCGCGGTCCGCGCGGTCTGGCCGGCCCAGGGAAGCGATGACGCCTCGTCCACGGCAACCTCGACGGTTTCGCCGAGCCGAAAATTCTGGACCAGTCCCAGGTCGCGCCACTCCTCGGGCGGGGCCTGCAGGAGTGGGCTCAACAGGTAGGCAACGATTGGCACGCTCACGACCGCGGCGGCCACGCCGCTCAGCGCCAAGCTGATTCGGTTCAAGAATCGCCGCCGGGTGACCACGTCGTCAGTCACGGCGCAGCTCCTGGACCCAACGCCAGATTCCCCACCCCAGCAACGCGGCGCCGAGCGCTGACAGAGCCAGGCTGGTGGCAATCCCGAACGCGATTAGCGCGACGCCTGCTCCGACGGTGACTGGCCAAACGCTCGGAGACGGCACATGCGGTTGTTGCATCAGGCAACCAACCCCAGCAGGTAGACCAGGCTGAAGATCACCACCCAGACCCCGTCTACGAAATGCCAGTAGAGAGAAACGGCGTCAACCGCGACCTGTCGCCGGCCGCCCCGAAAATCGCCAGAACGAGCGAGAAGACCAATGGCGCTCAGGGCGATGAGCCCCACCAGCACGTGCAGGCCGTGGAAGCCTGTCAGCGTGTAAAAGGCCAACGTGAACAGATTCGAGCCGATCGTGATTCCGTCCGCTGAGAGGCGCGCATATTCCATCACTTGGCCGGTCAGGAACACCGCTCCGAGCCCAATGCTGACCAGCCACCAGGTCAAAAAACCACGCTGGTCGTCTCGGGCCAGGCGTCGTTCGGCAAGATAGACGGTGCCGCTGCTGGCAAACAGGAACAAGCTGAACGCGAGCGTGCGGGGGACGTCGAGGTCGTGCGGGCTCGGGCCCGGGCTGCGCGTCCGATATTCCAGGAAGGCCACGATCAGCGCGCCAAAGAAGGTAATTTCACTAAAGATGAAAGCAGCTAGCCCAACGATCGGGGGTCGCCACTGCGTGCTGTCGGCTGGCGACCGACGATCAGCCGTTGCAACCTGACCCGGGTGTTGCAGGTCCCACAGCGGACGGGCACTGGTGATGGGCGGCAGGACGACGAAGTTGTAGGCGGGTGGCGGCGACGTCGTCGCCCATTCCAACGTCCAGGCGTTCCAGGGGTTGTTGCCTGCCAGCCTGCCGCGCCGCAGCGTCCGCAGCCCATCCCACACCAGCACGAGGACGGCTACGCCCATCACGAACGCGCCAATTGTCTCCGCGAAGTTGATCGCGCCCCAGCCGGGCAGGTCAGGGTAGGTATACGTACGTCGAGGCTGCCCCATCAGGCCGACGACGTGCATCGGAAAAAATGTCAGATTGAAGCCGATCACCATCAGCCAAAATGTCCACTTGCCAAGGCGCTCGTCGAGCAGCCGGCCGGTGATCTTGGGAAACCAGTAATACGTCCCGGCCAAAATCGCAAACAACGAGCCCCCGCCGAGTACGTAGTGGAAGTGCGCTACTGCGTAGTACGTGTCGTGGGTCTGCCAGTCGATCGGCACTGTCGCGAAATGCACGCCGCTCAGGCCGCCGATCGTAAATTGAATGATGAATGCGAGGGCGAAGAGCATCGGGACGGTAAGGCGTATACGCCCGCCCCACAGCGTGGCCAGCCAGGAGAACACCTTGACTCCCGTCGGCACCGCGATCGTCATGCTCGACAGACCAAAGAATGCGTCTGCCACGTCTCCGAGACCGACGGTGAACATGTGGTGCGCCCATACGGTCACTGAGAGGAAGGCGATCGCCATGCCTGACCCGACCACCACCCCGTAGCCAAAAATCGGCTTACGCGCGAACACCGGGATAACTTCCGAGATGATGCCGAAAGCGGGCAGCGCCATGATGTACACCTCGGGATGCCCGAAGTACCAGAACAGGTGCTGCCACAGGACGGGGTCGCCGCCGCGGCTCACGTCGAAGAAGTGCGCCCCAAGATCGCGGTCGATGAGCAGCATGGCCTGGGCGGCGGTGAGTGCAGGTACCGCGGCCAGCACGAGCCATGCGGTAATCAACGACATCCAGGTAAAGATCGGCAGATGGAACCAGCTCATGCCGGGCGCCCGAAGCTTGACGATCGTGACCAACAGGTTCACTCCGGTGGCGATCGTGCCTGCGCTCGTGACCAGGAGTCCGAGGGCCCAGTAATCGACACTGTTTTCGAGAGTGAAAGGCTTCTCGCTCAGCGGTGCGTAGCTGAACCAGCCGGTGTCGGGCGGGGTGCCGTTGAGAAAACCCCAATACAAAATCACGCCCCCGAACAGAAACAGCCAGTAGCTCAACGCATTCAAACGCGGAAACGCCATGTCGCCGGCGCCGATCTGCAACGGGACGATGTAGTTTGCGAAGCCCAGCAGTATCGGCATGACCACCAGGAAGATCATGGTCGTACCATGCACGGTGAACACCGCGTCGTAGGCAGCCGGATCAAGGAATGTGTTGCGCGGCACCGCCAGTTGGACGCGGATCAGCAGCGCTTCGAAACCGGCCAGCACGAAGAATCCAAGACTGGTCACCAGATACAGGATTCCGATGTCCTTGTGGTCGACGGTCGTAACCCAACGCAGCATCCCAGTCGGGCGAAACGGCTCCACTGCTGGCGCAGGGAACGGCGATGCAACGCTAGTCATCGTTGGCTACTTCAGGCTCTCGAGGTAGTCGACCAGCGCGGTCATGTCGGTTGAAGAGAGGTTCTGGTACGCCGGCATCAGTACGCCTGGCTTGAGAGATTGTGGGTCGCGGATCCACTGCTGCAGGTACGCCGCGGTGTTGTCGACGACGCCTGTGCCGAGTGTGGTGCGGCTGCCGAGATGGGTGAGATCTGGTCCCACATGCGCTGTCGCTTGTAGCCCACGAATGGAATGGCAAGCCACGCACGTGTTCTGTACAAAGACCTGCTCTCCGCGCGTGCCAGCAGGTGTTATCGGCCGACTCTGCTGTTGCAGCCAGGCATTGAACTGGTCGACTGGCTCGGCGACCACCCGTATCCTCATCCAGGCGTGCTGCAGTCCGCAGTACTGGTTGCAGGCGCCGTCGTAAACGCCCGGCCGATTCACCAGTACCGACATTTGATTGGCCTTGCCCGGCACCGTGTCCTGCATCCAGCCAAACTGGGGCACGTGAAAGCTGTGGATGACATCGACAGACTCCAGACTAATCTGGAGGGGCGCCCCCACTGGCACATGCAGCTCATTCGCAGCAATCACCTGAGCATCGGGGTAGTCGTACTCCCACCACCACTGGTGACCGATCACTCGCACTGGCTGCGCGCCTGACGCCAACGCGTCCACGCTGCGCATGGTCTGAATGACGAGGACGAAGACCACCCCGAGCACGAGCGCAGGAGTGATCGTCCAGATCAGCTCGAGATTGCGATTGCCATGCACCTGCGGCGGTTCGTCTGTCTGCCCAGGCCGCGCCCGAAACCGCACCAGCGCCACGCCCAGCCACATGGTCACCAGGGCCATGAGCAGCCCCGAGACGACCAGGTCGAGCACGAACAGGGTACTGATGCTCAGTCCCGGTGGCGTGACCGGGTCGAAGCTTTTCACGAGCAGAGCGCCTCTTCGGTCAAAGCTTAGACGAACGACACACACAACGGACGTCCGCGTTACTTGTTGTACGTTATCCTCAAATGTTCTTTGTTAACTGTGCTAGCCGGAGTACCCGTCTATTCGCACAACCTGGGGGATAGCGTCTTGTACCGGACTAGCCGGCTAGCGCGGGGATAAGTATGACCAGCCGTCTACTCACGGTGGATAACGTCTTCGCTAGCGTGCACCTGCGGCCGCGGTAGGGTCTCCAGTCACATGAGCATTGACATTGACGAGGCTCGAATCTGGGTAAAAGCTGGGGACGGCGGAAACGGCGTTGTGTCCTTCCGTCGCGAGAAGTTTGTTCCATTTGGGGGCCCTGACGGCGGCGACGGGGGGCGTGGTGGCAGCATCTATGTGGTCGCTCGGGCTGGAATCTCGACGTTGCTGGAGTTCGCCCGCCGCCGCCACTTCCCCGCTGGAAATGGCGGCCCCAGCCGAGGCGCTCGCCCGCACGGCAAGGCGGGCGAGGACTTGATCGTCGCCGTCCCGCCAGGTACGCAGGTCCGCTCTGAGGATGGCTTTTCGGCCGACCTGGTGCACCCTGGTGATTCGGTCATGGTAGCCAGGGGTGGTCGTGGCGGGCTGGGTAACACCCATTTTGCGACGAGCACGCAGCGGGCTCCGCGTATTGCGCAGAAGGGCGAACCAGGCGAGGAGCGGTCGCTTGCGCTCGAGCTGAAGACGATCGCCCATGCCGCCTTGATAGGGGAGCCCAACGCCGGCAAATCGAGTCTGCTGGCAGCCACTAGTGCTGCTCACCCGCGGGTGGCCGATTACCCGTTCACCACGCTGAGCCCCAACCTCGGGGTAGCTGAAGTACCTGGAACACCGGGCCAGGAGAACGTATTCGTCCTGGCCGACGTACCGGGGCTCATTGCTGGAGCCCACACCGGTTTAGGTTTGGGCCACCGCTTTTTACGGCATGTTGAGCGCGCACCTATTCTCGTTCACGTCGTCGATGCCAGTCGCAAGGACGCTGTTGATGCGTACAGGACCGTCAGGGCCGAACTGGAGGCGTACAAGCTGGACGTTGCTGAAAAACCAGAGATCGTGGTTGGGAACAAGCTGGATCTGCCAGGTGCGCGTGAGGGCCTGGAACGCCTGCGCGCGAGCCTCCCAGGTCGACGCGTGATGGGCACCTCGACCGTGACTAATGAGGGCATCCCGGCGCTCCTGCAAACCGTAGCCGACATGCTCGCCCAGCTGCCGAAGCCGCCTGAGGCGCTTACCGAGCGAAACGGTGTGCGGGTGTATCGATTCGCGCCTGAGGAAGAGGGCGGATTCGTTGTGGAAGCTGTTGGAGACGGGGTGTACCGTGTGCGCGGAAGGCGCGTCGAACGGATGGTTGCCATGACTGAGCTATCCAGCGAGGAAGGCACTGCCCATTTGCAGAAACAACTCGAGAGGCTGGGCGTCTTCGAGGCGCTTGGACGGGCCGGCGTCGAGGTTGGGGACACGGTTCACATCGGTGCGTGGGAGACAGAATGGGGAGTGTAGGGCCTGGATTCCTTGGACGCCTGGTAAGCCTGTTCGGCGCCCGGCCTCGGTCGGGCGGCAGCCAGAAAACCCACGACGGCGGGCTCTACGTGCGCGTCAAATGCTCCGCGTGTGGCGAAATCGTGCAGGCACGGATTAGCCCTTCGTCCGAGCTTTCATTGGCTGACGATGGCTCAGGCTATTTCGTGCGCAAGGTACTGGTTGGCAAGCAGTGTTTTCGGCCCATTGAGCTCGAGGTCCACTATGCCGACATACGCGGCAAGGAAATTAGCCGCCAGGTCCGCGGCGGTATCTCGGTCGAGTGAAGCGGCTGGGGCTACTGGGTGGCACCTTCGACCCCCCACACTACGGTCATCTGCTCGCAGCGCAAGAGGTAGCCGCGCAGCTCCAATTGGCGTGCGTTCTGTTCCTGCCCGCCCAACAGAACCCATTGAAGCAAGGCGTAGCCAGTAGTGCAGCTGAGGACCGGTGCGAGATGGTCGCCCGCGCCATTGCTGGTAACCCGCTGTTCGCGTTGTCCAAGCGTGACCTCGAACGCCCGCCCCCGTCGTATACGGTGGACTTGCTCCAGAACTTGCAGGCCGCGGACCGCGAGTTGGTTTTTCTGGTCGGCGCCGACATACTGCCCGAGCTGCCCAGGTGGCGCTACCCGGAGGAGATCCTTCGACTGGCGCGTCTGGCAGTCATCACCCGGCCGGGGTCGCCGTTTCCAGATCTCCGAGAGCTCGAAGCAGTTTTCCCCGTCGCCCGGGGCCGTGCCGACATCGTGCGTATCCCTGGGGTGGACATCTCCGCCGCCGAGATGCGCGCGCGGGTTCGGTCAGGCCAGTCAATTCGGTACCTGACGCCGCCCGGTGTAGAGCAGTACATCCGAGACAGGCAGCTATATCAGCCCGAGTCCTTGTCGCGGTTATGATCCGAAGGTGTCTTTCCTCGACCCCTTGGTTGCTGCGCTCGATCCCAAGACGATCGTCGCCGCAGGCTACATCGTCATCGCTGCCATCATCTTCGCCGAGTGCGGCCTGCTGGTCGGGTTTTTTCTGCCTGGCGATAGCCTGCTGTTCACAGCCGGGTTCCTGGCTTCTCAACACCAGGTCGGCGTCGATATCTCCGTCTTGAGCATTGTGTGCGGCCTTGCGGCTGCCCTCGGCCCCCTCGTGGGCTACTGGTACGGTAAGGCACTTGGACCTCACTTGTTCAATCGCGAAGACTCGTTCCTCTTCCACCGGAAGCACCTGGAACGAGCCCACGACTTCTACGAACGCCATGGTGGCAAAGCCCTTATTCTCGCCCGATTCATGCCCGTTGTTCGCACCTTTGCGCCGGTCGTCGCAGGCATGGCGGCTATGGACTATCGACGCTTTGTTGTGTACACCGTCGTCGGGGCCGTCGTGTGGGCCGTCGGGGTCGTTTGGCTCGGCTATTTCCTGGGCAGCCTTATTCCTGACGCAAGCAAGTACCTGGAGTACATCGTCGCGCTTATCGTCGTCGTGTCCATCGCTCCACCCGTCATCCACCTGCTGCGCGAACGCGCCAGATCCAGGGCCACGCTTACACGCGCCTGATGTCCATTGCTGCCGGGCTGCTCGTGGTGGTCCTGTTGGTTGCCGCCAACGGCTTCTTCGTGGCCACCGAATTCGCTCTCGTTTCCTCGCGCTTTACGCGAATAGATCAGCTCGCAGCGACCGGAAACCGCGCCGCGCGTCTAGCCCAGCGAGCCAAGCTCAACCCGACGCGGTTCATCTCGGGCACCCAGTTAGGTGTGACCGTTGCCAGCCTCCTGTTGGGGTGGATCGGCGAAAACACGTTCGCCGAGTTGATCCAGCCCATCGAGAATCAGATTCTGCTCATGGTCGGCCAGTCTGCCGGGGTGTCAAACGAGCCTACGGGCACGGCCCACGCCATTGCCTCAGTTCTGGCCCTGCTGGCGATCACGTTTTTCCACATCACGCTCGGCGAACAGATTCCCAAAATCCTGGCGCTGCAGCGAGCTGAATCGGTCATCCTGTTCGCCGTCCAACCCGTGTCGGCCCTGGCGTGGGTGTTTACCCCGTTTATCAGCCTGCTGTATCTGTTCACGAACCTGGTGCTGCGGCTGATTGGGCTCGAGTACCACGGTGAAGAGCACGCGGTGCACTCGCCGGAAGAGTTGCAAATGCTTGTCACTCAGTCAGCCAGCGCAGGCCTAATGACGCCGTGGGAACGCGAGCTTGTCCAGCGCGCCTTCGCGTTCAGCGATCAGACCGCGGGCGAGGTGATGGTCCCGCGTACCGAGATCATCGCCCTATCCGCGGAGTCGACGGTGCAGGACGCACTGCGCGTAGCTCGCCGCTATCGTCATAGCCGTTTTCCGGTCTACGAGCAAACCATCGACAACGTCGTCGGCATTCTGCCAACCAAGGATCTGCTCAGCGTCGCCGCCCGGCGCGGACCGCCGGCATCTCTGGACGACGTGACTTTGCGGCGTTTGATTCGTCCACCCCTCGTCGTGCCGCAAGGCGCCACGGTGATCGAGGTGCTGGCCCGCATCAAGGCCGCCCGGCAGCCCATGGCGGTGGTGCTGGACGAGTTCGGGGGTACCGCGGGCATCGTGACGCTCAAGGACCTCGTCGCGCGCCTGTTGGGTAGCGTCGGCGACGAGTACGCGCCTGCTACGCACGAAGTGCGGACTCTGACGGACGGCACTATCGTTGCCGACGGCCTGGCGTTGGTGGAGGACATCAATGCCCAACTCGGGACGCGCTTCGACGCCAGCGAAGTCGACTCTCTCGGGGGTCTGGTGTTCTCGCGGCTAGGCCGCAAACCCCGGGTGGGTGATGAAGTGGAGATCGACTCCAGCTATCGCGCCCGTGTCGAGCGGCTGGACGGGCTGCGCATCGCTCGAGTCAGATTGCTCCCGCCACGCCCGTCGGGTGGCGACGCAGGCGTCAATGGGGCCGTTTCGACGTCCCCGACAGCGGCCGGGGCATAAGGCTCGATAATGGGTGTATGCAGTCCATAAACCCCAGCACCGAAGCCATTCTCGACACCTTCGAGGCGTTCTCAGACCAGCAGGTCGATGCGGCATTGCAACAGGCCCACGATGCGCAGCGTGCTTGGCGCAGAACGTCATTTGGCGAGCGCGCGGCTCGCCTGCAGGCCGTCGCCCGCGTGCTACGAACACAGAAGCAGCGCTGGGCAACGCTCGCCACCAATGAGATGGGCAAGCCCATCGTAGAAGCAGAGGCAGAGGTGGAGAAGTGCGCCTGGGGTTGCGACTTTTATGCTGAGCACGCCTCGAAATTTCTTGCCGACGAGCACGTCACCACCAACGCCAGCCAGAGTTACGTAGCGTACGAGCCGCTCGGGGTCGTGTTGGCGATCATGCCCTGGAACTTTCCGTTTTGGCAGGTTCTGCGCTTCGCGGCTCCAGCGCTGATGGCTGGCAATGCCACCGTGCTGAAGCACGCCTCGAATGTGCCAGGCTGTGCGCTGGCGATCGAAGAGATTTTCGAAGCGGCAGGGCTCCCACACGGCCTGTTCCGCACGCTCCTGGTGCCCGGTTCTCAGGTCGAGCGACTCATCGCCGACCCCCGAATCCAGGCCGTGACCCTGACGGGCTCGAGCGAAGTGGGCGAGCAGGTCGCCAGCACCGCTGGCCGCTACCTGAAGAAGCAGGTTCTCGAACTGGGCGGCTCAGACCCGTTCATCGTCCTGGCGGACGCCGATCTGGGCGCCGCCGCGTCAACCGCGGTGCGGGCGCGCAATCAAAACAACGGGCAGAGCTGCATCGCCGCCAAGCGCTTCATCGTCGAGGAATCGGTCGCCGACCAGTTCACCGAGAAGTTCATCGCCGGCGTCAAGGCGCTCCGAGTCGGCGACCCGCTCCAGCGCGAGACCAACGTCGGTCCGTTGGCGCGACCCGACCTGCTCGACGC
>JBPCIO010000246.1:0-4061 GCA_051006215.1 Chloroflexota bacterium | reverse complement strand
TCAGTGCACAACCGCACGTCGTGGCCCGCACGGATCAGGTTGTAGCGAAGCGTTTGAAGCAGGGACTCCTCGTCTTCGATCACCAGCACGTCTGCCACGGTTCAGCCCATCGGCCCGCGCGAGAACTCCTGCATTCGACCGGTGACCACAAATACGACGCGCTCGCAAATATTCTGAACCCGATCGGCCACTCGCTCGAGATTGTGGGCCACCCACAGCAGGTGCGTCGCCTGGTCGATCGTCCGCGGGTTGGCCAGCATCAGCATGATCAGCTCGCGATACACCTGCTGATACAGCGAGTCAACTTCGTCGTCCTCATGCGCGATCGCTTCGGCTGCGGCAACGTCGCGCTCGATGAAGGCATCCAGCGACCGGCGGAGCATGCCGGTGGCTTTGTCCGCCATCCGGGGAATGTCAATGAGCGGCTTGATCAGAGGTTCGTCGCCGATCTGCACGCAGATACGTGCGATGCCTGCAGCGTAATCGCCCATGCGCTCCAGGTCGGTGACCACGTGGATAATCGCTGCGAGCCGGCGCAGATCGGATGCCATCGGTTGCTGTGTCGCGATCAGCAGGAGCGCTGCCTCCTCGATCTCGAAGCGTTTGCGATTGAGGAGCGAGTCTTCTGCCTCTATCACGCGGGCGGCGGTCGTATCGCGTTCCCGCAGTGCATCGACCGCGCGCAAAGTGGCTTTCTCAACCATGCTACCGAGGACAAGCACTTCGTCCTGCAAGCGTTCTAGCTCGCGGTGAAAGTTGGTTCGGCTCTTTCCCGCGCTAGCTAAGGGTCCGTGCGCTGGCGATCGAGATTCCCCGGTCGCAGCAGCCACCGCTGGCTGGCGCGGTTCGGTGGGTAAGCTGCTCACGCGGCTACCCGAACCGGCCCGTGATGTAGTCCTCGGTGCGCCGCTCCGAGGGATTCGTAAAGATCGTGGCGGTCGGACCAAATTCAACCATTCGGCCGACACGGTCCTCCTCGGCCAGCATAAACGCTGTGTAGTCGCTGACGCGTGATGCCTGCTGCATGTTGTGGGTTACGACGCCGATGGTGTACTCCCGTTTGAGCTCGCCCATCAATTCCTCGATACGATAGGTCGCAATCGGATCGAGAGCCGAGCAGGGCTCGTCCATCAGGATCACAGCCGGGTGAACGGCCAGTGTGCGGGCGATACACAGGCGTTGCTGTTGGCCACCGGACAGTGAGGTGCCTGACGCCTTCTTCCAAACGTCCTTGACCTCGTCCCACAAGGCAGCCTGGCGCAGCGCCGATTCGGCGAGGGCCTCGAGGTCAGCGCCGCGATGGTCACCCTGAAGCCGCAAGCCGGCGACGACATTTTCGAAGATGCTCATCATCGGAAACGGATTGGGTTTCTGAAAGACCATGCCCACCACCCGTCTTACCCGAACTGGGTCCACGTCGGGCGCGTACATGTCTTGCCCGTTCAACAGCACACGGCCTTCGGCCCGCGCCCCGACCACCACCTCGTGCATGCGATTGAGGCAGCGGATGAGCGTGCTCTTCCCACAGCCGGACGGGCCAATGATGGCGGTGATCTGCCGCGCGGCGATGGTCAACGAAACAGCGTCGAAGGCTTGCCGCTGGCCATACCACGCGCTGAGAAGGTGGGCTTCGAGACGTGGCCCATCCTCTTGCAACGTTCCCGCCACATCCGTGCTGTCATGGGTAGTCGTCCGCTCAACGGTCCAGTCATTCCCGATCGCCTGAAGCTCCGATCGCTGCGGAGCGCTGGCAGTCGAGAGTCGACTAGCGGGAGTAACCATGTAACCTCCGTGCGACGACCCAACGCGTTAGCGCGCTGAGGGCGCCGATGAGTGTGATGAGAATGAGCGCGCCGCCCCACGCCTTGGTGTGCCAGTCGGCGTATGGCGAACGCGCGTATTGGTAGATCTGCACAGGCAGTGCCGCCACTGGCTGCAGCAAGTCCAGGTTGAAGAACTGGTTGCCCAGGGCGGTGAGCAGCAGTGGCGCCGTCTCACCACCCGCGCGAGCCAGCGACAGGACAACGCCAGTGATGACGCCGGCGCTGGCGGTGGGCAACACCACCCGCAGAATGGTCTTCCAGCGGGGGATACCCAGGGCCAGGCTAGCTTCCCGCAGGGCGTCGGGAACCAATCGAAGCGTCTCCTGTACCGTGCGGGTCACGATAGGCAGCATGATGATGGCCAGCGCCACACCGCCCGCCAGACCGTTGTACTGGCCTACCACGTCGCGCACCAGCCACGCCCACACGAACACGCCAACAACGATTGACGGCAGCCCGGCGATCAGGTCGATCGTGAAGCTGATGGAGCGTGCGAGCTTGCCCCGCCCGAACTCGACCAGATAGATCGCGGTCGCCACGCCAATTGGGATTCCGAGTAGACCTGCCACGGCCAGCATTTCGAGCGTCCCTACAATCGCCGGCGCAACACCTCCGCCGGCCTCGCCCTGGGGCAGCGGGCGCTCTGTAAAGAATGCTGGATTGAGTGCCGGTAGTCCCTGAATGACAACGTGGCCCAGGATGAGCCCGAGGACCAGCACGGCTCCAGCCGCGCTCGAGGTCACCAGGCCTGTTGCAACCCCGTTAACCACGCGTCGACGGTCCCAGGGTTTAGCTGCGGCCAGCAAAGGATGCCTCAATGACCCGCCGGACGGGCGCGAGAACTCGGGGTGCATGGGTGGTATACGGACTACCCGGCGCGGTGCGCGGAGCCGGACGGCCCACGAGCCACGCTCCACACTAGCAGTTGGGCCAGGATGTTCATGGTCGCCGCCACCAGCAGCAGAACGAGTGCGACCGCTACGATCGCACTGAAGTAGATCTCCTTGTCGGCCTCGGTGAACTGATTCGCGATGGCGCTGGCCATGGTGTAGCCGGGGGTAAACAACGATGGCGAGATCCTCGTCGAGCTGTTGCCGATGACCATGGTCACTGCCATCGTCTCCCCGAGCGCACGCGCCAGCCCGAGGATGGCGGCGCCGGCTATACCTGAACGGGCATACGGCAGCACCGCCTTCTGAACGGTCTCCCACTTCGTGGCGCCGAGTGCCAGCATGCCCTCGCGTTGCGTGTCCGGCACTGCCCGCAACACCTCGCGCGACACGGCCGTCACCGTGGGCAGGATCATAATCGCCAGGATCACGCCAGCCACCAGGAGGTCGCGCCCCACCACGGGGCCGCCGAACAAAGCGCCGGCCAGGGGCAGCGTGCCCACGGTGCTCTTGAGGAATGGCTCCACGGCGCCCCGCATGGCTGGTGCAAGGATGAAGAAGCCCCACAGGCCGAAAATAATGCTGGGGATCGCTGCTAGCAGCTCGATCACGAAGGACACCGGGCCGTGCACCCACGCAGGCGCGTACTCGGCGATGAATAAGGCGCAACCGACGCCCACTGGCGCGGCCAGCAACAGCCCGATGACCGAAATGACAACCGTGCCGTAGGCATACGCCGCCGCACCGAACTGCTCGGACACGGGATTCCACGTGCTATCGGTGAGAAAAGAGGCTCCGTAGCGCTCGAGTGCGGGCAGGGCATCCACAAGCAGCAGCACCATGATTGCCAGGAGCAGTAGTGGTACTGCAGTGGCCAATGTGGTGACGGCGCCCTCAAATGCACGGTCACCCCTGTTCGAACCGCCGGTCACAACCACCGCGTCGCGGTGCCGAGCGGCGCCAATTTCGAGTAAGGACACTGTTTGCCGAGCCCCCTAGCGGCCCGGAAAAACGGGCTTGCCCTCGACGGCGATCTGTCGAATGAGTTGCTCACTGCGCAACGTCATCGCTTCCGGCACCATTGCATAGGCCAGATCGTTATTGAAGCGTTGCCCCTCGTGGGTGGCCCACCACAACATGCGCGTCAGCGCCACGGCCTTCGGCTGATCCGTTTCATTCTTGTACGCAAGCAGCCAGGTTGCTGTAGAGATCGGATAGGAGCCGTCGCCAGGCGCGTCCACGATGCTGAAGCGCAGGTCAGGCGGAATTGCCTGGGCGCTTGCCGCCGCGGCGGCTGTGACGCTGTCCAGCGATGGGTCAACGAACTTGCCAGCTTTGTTCTTGACCA
>JBPCIO010000245.1:0-6664 GCA_051006215.1 Chloroflexota bacterium | reverse complement strand
GTGTGTAGGTGTGTTCTCCCGGCTCGCCGAGGGACGTGGTGCCTCGGCGAGCGTTCAGGGCCTACTTGAGTAGGCCAGCCTGCTTCTGAATGTCGACGCTCTTCTGCTGCGCGTCTGCCAGCGCGTCCTGCGCTGACCGCTGCCCGGTCAGCACCTGCCCCAGGGCGAGACCGAGGGTATCTCCGAGCTCCCTGCCGGTGACGAGGCGCGGGTAGTAATTGGGCATCGCCAGCTCGAAGGCACCCGCCAGGGTCTTGGCGAAGCTCGCATCGCCGCTTCCGAAGTTGTACTTCTCCGCAAACTTGGGGCTGTCCAAAGACGACCGACGCGTCGGGTCGGCGCGGAGCCCTAGCTGGGTCGTCTGGAGCATCACGTCTGGACTGGATGCCCACTGTGTAAACATCCAGGCGGCCTCCTTCTGCTTGGACGTGCGTGGAACACTCAAGGCATACGTGGAGTCGCTGTAGCCGAAGCGACCCTTCGTCAGAGCTGGTCCGAGGCCCTTGCCATCTGGGCCCAGCTTCTGGGGCAACTGGGCGAAACCAACCTTATTCGTGATCTTTGACTGGGCTGGATCCTCCAACCGCGGGCCGAAGTTGGTCGCGTCCATAATGATGGCCGCCTTCTCCTGCTGCATCGCCAGCTGGACTTCATTCCAGAAGTAGTTTGCCACGTCGGGCGGAGCGTACTCGCGCATGAAATGTCCCCATGCGTCGGTTGCAGCCACCGTCTCCGGCTTGGTCAGGCCGACTTCGTTGGATTGCTGGTCGACCCAGAACCCGCCGTAGCCATACACCCATGCGAGGTACGGATAAATGTCCGAGTTTTCGGCCGAGCCACGCAACGCCAGCCCAGACATCCGTCCGCCCGCCTTGATCTTTTGACACGCTTGTTCTAGCTCATCGACCGTGTCGGGCGCCTTGTCGATGCCCGCCTTCTGGAACTCGTCGGCGTTGAAGTACATCATTAGGCTCTCGCCGTAAAACGGCAGGCCCCACAGCTGGTTCTTGTACCGGAAATAGTCGAGGAATTTGGGAAAGAAGTCGTCCAGCGCTAGCAGCTTGTCGTCGGTGATGCTCTTGTTCTGCTGTAGCTCGTCCACCGAGTAGATCCAGTTGTTCTCGACGTACTCGGGGTTGATGAACCAACCGATCACGTCGTAGGTGCCAGTATTCGTCGACAGATCGGTGAGCTGCTTCTGGTCCATCTGCTGTTGGGGGATGCTTTCGAAATTGACCTTGATCCCGGTCTGCGACTCGAAGCTGGGAGCCATCTGCTGAATGGCGTCAGTAGCGGTGTGTTTCTGGACTGCGAGATGGATTGTCTGGCCTGAGTACTTCTTGACGTCGGCGACGTTGATCTGGCCGACGATCTGCGCCTGGGTGCTCGCTGTCGTTGGGGCAACCGCGGGCGCCGTGGTAGGTGCAGCCGCGGCTGCGGTGGGCGCCGCGGCAGCGGCGGTGGTTGGCGCGGTTGCCGGAGCTGTCGTAGGCGCGGCAGCCGCGGCTGTGGTTGGCTTGGGTGCCGCGGTTGGCGCTGCCGGGGCGGTGGTCGCCGTTGGGCTGGAAGCGGGGCTGCACGCCTCCAGAAGCGCGGGTATCACGCCCACTCCGACAACGAGGCCCAATGCTTTCAGCACGCTGCGACGACTGACCCGCTGGTCGACAAACTGGTAGTCCATGTGATGTGTGCCCTCCCGTGAATTGACCGAACGAGCGGATGTGTCCGTCTTTAGAACGCAACCGTTCGAGTCATTGCTTCGGCGATTCGCTCACCGTTCGACATGATGTGGACTCGCATGAGCTTCTCTGCCAGATCGGCGTCCTCATGTCGGATTGCCTCGGCGATCGCCGTGTGTTGCGCGAGATTACTGTGCAGGCTGTCGATCGACAGGTATCTGAGCGGGAACGCCAGGTAGCGTCGGGTCTGATCGCGTACCCGTTTTCGCGCCTCCACCAAGCGGCTGTTGTCACTGGCATCGACGACCGCATCGTGAAAAACAATATCCAGCTCGAGGTAGGCCTCGGGCTGCTCGCTGGCGAGTGCAGCATCCATACGCTCCAGGATCTCGAATAGGCCAGCCGCTTTTGGTCCGCGGCCAGCTGTTTGAGCAGCCAGCGCCGCGGCCATGCTTTCGATGGCGGCTCGGAATTGATAGATCTCCCGAACATCGGTTGGCGTGAAGTCTGTGACGATCGTCTCACGATTGGCGCGAATGCTGACCAACCCCTCGTTTTCGAGTTGACGAATGGCCTGGCGGACAGGTGTGCGGCTGATGCCCATGCGCTCCGCCAGATCGTGCTCGTAGATTCGCTGGCCAGCGGGCAGCTGGCTGTGAGCGATCATTTCCCTCAGACGAATTGCGGCTCACTGGGCAAGTGTCTTGTGCGGCGGTCGTCCAAGTTCGACTGGAACGCGCTGCGAGGTCGCAGGCCGAGGCATGTGGGTCACGTTGTATACAAAGTTTTGCGCCATGTATACAAAGCTAGAAGAGGCTATGGCGGCGTGCGATGTGTGTCAAGCGCGTTCCGGGAATGGCGGCCTGGCAGCGTCCGACGCCCCTCGGGCTGGACCGCTTTGTTTGGGCCATGATGCTCGCGACAGTGGCAGCGTCCGTGGTCCGGCCACGCCTCGGCGCATCGACCCGCTCTTCGACGGTGGATGTAGCCAGCCGTTGTTGCTGCTCTTGTTGCCACGTGTACGAGCTGCTGCGCTGTCGTCGTGTGGCCGGCAGGGTTTAGCTCGGCAGCATCAGCCTTGGCAGCCGCAAGTTGGACTGCAGCTCGTGCTTAGAACAGGGATGGCTGTGGATGAGGATGTTCTTCTGGAGCTGGGGTCAAAACGTCTGGACCTTCGTTCTCCCAGGAGTTGACCAGTGGCGACACGGTGTAGGCCTCCATCAACTCGGCGGGGTAGGGCTGTAGCAGCGCCACGGCTGCGTCTGGATCGGTGGTCGACGGGTCGAGCCAGCCCAGCAGATCGTCGTCCGATAGGCCGAGGATGGCCGGCATTCGTGTATGAATGCTGGCCATCAGTTGGTTCGGCCGCGTGGTCACGATCGTGGCGGTGGGCGGTCCGCCGCGGTTGCCTGGCAGCCACAGACCGGCGAAGGCGAATGCTCCCCCGCCTTTGAGGCGGATGTGCATGGGCTGACGCTGCTTGGGCCCCAGCGTCCGCCATTCGAAGAACCCGGTGGCCGGGACAAGACACCGCGTCGTGGCCAGCGCGTCGCGAAACATGGGACTGGCAGTCAGCGACTCCGCGCGGGCGTTGATCGGCGGCGGTCGCTTCAAGTCTTTGGCCCAGAACGGCTTGAGCCCCCAGGTTGCCGTTCGGGCGCTGGGCACGCCAAGCGGCTCCTGGACAATGGTCAAGATCTCCTGACTGGGAGCGATATTGAACCGTGGCTGGGGTCGTTTCTCGGACCAATCGACGAACCCGAAGCGAGCCACGATGTCATTCGGGTCAGTCAGGTTGAAGCGGCCGCACATGACGCGTGGGTTCAGCGCCCGGCGGCGGCGGTGAGCTGGTCGAGCAACTGGTGGACGCTCGACATCTCGGTGCCGTAGGTGGTCCAGTCGCCTTTGCCGGCGGCGGCTTCGGCTGCTCGAAGGTGATCGCGAGCCGCCGCCGCCAGGTCGGCGGCCGTGCCGGGCTGGTTGGCCTGGGGCTGGCCTGGGGCCGTTGACTGGCCCTGCGCCGGAGTCTGGGCCGAAGCTTGAGCCGCGGCAGCCGAGGCCAGCACTTCGCCGGACCGCCCCTGGCCGAGGGCGCTGAGCGCAGTGTCCAGCCGGTCGCTCATGACCACCGAGTCGGTCGAGGCGACAATCACGCGCTTCAGCTCCGGGAGCGGATTGCTTTGGGCCTGGATGTACAGCGGCTCGACGTACAGGACGGCATCCTCCAGGGGTATGACTAGCAGGTTCCCGCGCAGCACCTGGGACCCTTGCTGGTTCCACAATGTGATCTGCGATGAGATGGACGGCTCCTGGTTGATCCGCGCCTCGATCTGTTGTGGCCCGAACACCAGCTTTCCCTGCGGAAAACGGTACACGACAACCTGACCGTAATTCGGCGCATCAGACCGCGCCACCATCCAGGCCAGCATGTTGTTGCGGTTCTGTCCCGACGGCGTGAAGGGCAGAATGGAGGCGAACTCCGTTCCAGATTCGCCCGGCAGCCGCAGCGTCGTGTAGTAGGTCTGCATTTGCTGGATACGGTCCCCGTACGTCTCCTGAGCAATATTCCACAAGTCCTCGCGGTTGTAGAAGGTTTGCGGATCGGTCATGTGGTAGGTTGCTAGCACCGCCGCTTGCGTGTTGAGCAAGTCTTCCGGATAGCGGAAGTGACTGACCAGCCCGGGCGGCGCCTGGTCCACTGGTGTGAACAGGCTGGGGTACAGGCGCATCCACACCCGCAGGATTGGCTCATCCGCTTGGATGGGGTAGAACCGCAGCGAGCCGTCGTAGTCGTCGACAGTCACCTTGACACTGTTGCGCAGATAGTTGAGGCCGCCCTGCAGGCTGGCGTCGGGGTAGCGGCCAGTCCAGGTGTAGGCATCCTGAATCCAGAGCAGGCGCCCGTTCAGGATGACCTGATACGGGTCGCTGTCCAGGCGCAGGAAGGGGGCGACGTGCGCGATGCGCTCCTGGATCTGTCGGTGGAGCAGGAGCTGCGAGTCGGAGCTGACGTCGCTGCTGAGCAGCAGGTTGCCGTCGCCGATGACGGCAGCCGTAGCCAGCCGCTCGAGTCCACCCCCGACGGGGATGCCACCTCCGCCAGCGTAGCGGGTGCGAATCTCGGCGGTGGCGTTATCACTCGGGCGGTCGAACTCGTCGAGGCGAGTCCCGACAACCGCATAATCCGACGGACGCATACCGAAGTACACACCGGGTGCGTCGACGGCCAACACGGGTTCATCGGTGGTTGCTGGTATATCTTGCTCCAGCAGCTGAGGCAGCCCCTGGGGCGTGACCTGGTTGACTGGACTGACGACAACGCCCTGGCCATGCGTATACACCAGGTGGGTGTTTTGCCACGTTCGAGCGACCTGCGCGAGGCTGGTCGGGTCGAGCTCGCGGGTGGCGAGCATTACCTGCTGGCGCCCGCCGCGCAGCGCGTACCGATCGACATCGATATCGGAAAACTCATAGTACTGACGGATCCGCTGTAGCTGGTTGTAGGCCGCCATCAGGGGCCGCCAATCGGTAATCCGCACATCCGCCAGAGCCGGTTGATTGCGCGCCAGAACACCGGCATCAAGGGTGCCGTCTCCGGTCAGGTCGCGTACGTCGATGCGGTCGAGGTCCATGGCTCGTCGGGTCGAGACGATGTTGTTCTGGATGTACGGTCCCTCCGCGGCGAGCTGATTCGGGTGCACGGCGACCTGCTCGTACAGGCCCGGCCAGACCTCGCCCAGAATGAAGCCGGTGCCGATCCACAGGATGGGCACGGCTGCGGCCGTCACCAGAAAGCCGGTAGACGCGCCGGTGGTCGGTCGGATAGCTACCAACAGCAGCAGCGCAGCCAGCGCAAGCGCCACACCCGCCATGATGGTGTTGGCTGGATAGATGGCGTGCATGTCCGTTGCACTGGCGCCAAAGACGACCCCCCGATTCGAGTAGACCAGTTCCCAGTTGTTCAGCCAGTAGGACCCGGCGATCAAGACCAGAAACACTGCGCCGAGCACCGCCAGGTGGCGGACGCCAGGCGCAAGCAACGGGTGATAGCGCAGGTCACGCTCGCGAGCGATCAACGGGTAGGGCCTGGCAGAACTGATCGACGGCTCGATGGACGCCAGGCCCAGCCCATACACCAGCCCAACGCTCAGGATGACCACGATCGTCAGGCCAGTGAGCCAGCCTCGCAAGACGGCCAGGGCCGGCAGCGTCCAGACATAAAAGGCGATGTCCTGGTTGAAGGTGGGATCTGTCTGGCCGAAAGGCTCCTGCGCCTGAAACCCGAGCCAAGTCTGCCACTGGCCGAATGCTGCCAGGCCGAAGCCCAGGCCGATCAGTAGGGCGACGAGCGGGACCGCCGCGACGATCGTCGACATGCCTCGCGAGTCACGGTCTTCCTTGGAGGCCACGCGACGCAGGCGCCAGGCTGCCCAGGCCAGATTCAGGCCAGCGAAGATGCCGGCCACCAGCGCAGCAGCCACCCCGAGTCCGGCCTCCGTTTGCAGGCGCAGGGCGAAGATCGCAGCCAGGCCCTGAGCGCCGAACCAGCGCGCGTCCAGCCACAAACTCAACCCGAGCGGCACCAGCAGCAGCGCCAGCACCACCAGCACAAAGAGCCCGGAAGTCGCGCGCATGTGCCTGTACGTTCTTTCTAGCCGCTGAGGCCCTGTTCGCGCTAGCTATATTCGTGGGCTGCGGCACGGTAGGAATTCGTAACGAGATTATTCATTGAGTCGTGGGCTGCGGCCCCCTCCCAGGGCTTCTCGCCCTGGACCTCGCGTCCAGGTGAGTTCGGAAAACAACTCCCACAGCCGCCCGCTGCCGCGCTAGAGTGCGCCATCGGCGTATGTGCGGCCTTTACCGGAACTGAGGACGGTTGTCTGAGAGGGATGACCCAGATACATCGTTGTTCAGGAGGGTGTTGCGAGCATTCGTTGCGCGAGGTCCAGGGCGAGTAGCCCTGGGAGGGGGCCGCAGCCCACGAC
>JBPCIO010000244.1:0-8006 GCA_051006215.1 Chloroflexota bacterium | reverse complement strand
GAGTTCAGTGGTAACCGACGGGCGTCGGTACGCACGTACGCTCCTGGCGTGCGGCAGCGGGCGGTTGTAGGAGTTGTTTTACGAACTCACCAGGGCGCGAGGTCCAGGGCGAGTAGCCCTGGGGAGGGGGCCGCAGCCCACGATTTAATGAATAAACTCGTAACGAATTCCTACCCTGCCCACGACTTAATGAAAAAAACGCGTTATTAGAACACGGCGACCGGGTTTACGGGTGAGCCGGTGGCGTTGGTTAGGCGGAGGGGGAGGATGTTGAGGGCGAACTCCCACTGGTTTCGCGCTTGACACGCCTGCGCGAGATCGTCCAGCCAGGCGTTGTCGAGGATCCACAGCCCCATGGCGACGATGCCGACCTGGTGCACCGGGTTGGAAAAGCGCGGATACCCGGTCGGCGTGACGTCGTTGCCGGTGTCCGAGCCGAGCACCGCCACGCCGCGCTCTCGGATGAGCGGCAGGAGCTCCGGCAGGGGTCCAGAACTGCCACCCTGGTTGGTGTCGACCGGGCCCGTCCTCTCGCGCTGGCCGAGTTGCCCGGTCCGCAGCAGCAGCACGTCCCCCTCGCCGATTTTGAACCCACACTCCGCTTCGGCGCGCTCCACGTCATCCACTCCGACACCATCGCCGCGCTCGATGAAGTCGACGCCGCGCAGCATGGCTGCGTCGACCAGCACGCCGCGAGTAATGATGCCCATCCGAGCCTCCTCGACGCTGTGGCTGGTGGCGCCTTCGGACGTGCTCACCCTCTGCGACGGCTGCCCGTTGTACAGACGACCGTCCCAGAAGAAGTGCGCCAGGCTGTCGATATGCGTGATCGTGTGCCCGTGGAAGACCAGTCCGATGTAGTCGCGCGCAACCTGACGATCTGGCCCCTCGCCAGGCCGATACGCATCGCCACTGGCGAGCATGTAATGCTGCGGCGGCATGGCCACATCCCCTGCCGCAGCGTAGGTCACGCGGTGCGCGCAGCTCACCGTGGCCCCCTCACGCACCAGACTCAGGGCGTGACGGGTGCGGTCGGGCGTGACGAGGTTGAGTGTTCCTCGCTGGTCGCCATCGCCCCAGCGGCCCCAATTCGAAAGCGACTGCATCCAGTCCAGCAGCTGGTCCTGGGCGGGTCGGGTGGTGGTCACTCGCCCAGAGTAAGCGGGATCCAGGGTTGGCCGCTATCGCCGCGCTAGACTCTGGAGGTGTCCACTCGCGTTTCCAGGAATGGCCTGGTCCAGACGGTGCCTGCGGCCCCGCCACGTCTGAAGTCCGCGGTCACGGGCACGCCGACCTCCCCATCGGACGCCGACGGCGCGGAGCTCCGCGACCCGCAGCTCTACCTGAACCGTGAGCTCACCTGGCTCGAGTTCAACCGCCGAGTTTTGGCCGAGGCCGAGAACAAAGGGAACCCGCTGTTAGAGCGAGTCAAGTTTCTGGCTATTACTGGCTCCAATCTGGACGAGTTCTTTATGAAGCGCATTGGCGGCTTGAAGCTGCAGGCTGCCGCGGGCGTGCCCGAGCCGACTATTGATGGCCGCACGCCCCAACAACAGATCGCCGAGTGCCACACCTGGCTGCGGACGTTCGAAACGCACCGACTGAGTGTCGAGCATGAGCTGCACGAGGAACTCACGTTGCGCCACATCCGCGTGCTGCGCTGGAACGACCTGACCCCTGCGCAGCGAGCGGCTGTGCGCGAGCACTATCGCCGCAACATCTTCCCACTCGTCACGCCGCTGGCGATCGATCCTGCGCATCCATTTCCATTCGTGTCGAACCTGTCGCTGAACCTGCTGGTGAGTGGTTTTCTCAAGCGTCAGGATGTGGCGGAACCCATGGTTGCGCGGGTGAAGGTGCCCGTCGGACAGGGCATCCCGCGCTTCCTGCGCGTGGACATGGACAACCAGTTCGTGCGGCTGGAAGACGTTATGGCCCACACGCTGGACCTGCTGTTTCCAGGCCTGGCGGTTACTTCCTGCGACCTGTTCCGCGTGACACGCAACGCAGATACCGAACGCGACGAAGAAGAAGCGGACGACTTGCTCGAGCTGATCGAGTCCGAGCTGCGGGATCGACGCGTAGCGCCGATCGTGCGGCTGGAGGTCGAAACGGGCGTGGATCCGACGCGCAGGGGAATGCTGACTGCCGAGCTCGGGCTGAATGATCCAGAGGACGTCTTCGACACGTCGGGCATGCTTGGCGCGCGCGACTTGATGGAGCTAGTTGGTATTGACGACCCGGCGCTGCACGACCCGCCATTCCATCCGGTCGAGACGCCCCGCTTACCAGTAAACCGCAGTATCTTCCACAGCATTCGCGACGCCGGATCGCTTTTGCTGGCCCACCCGTATGAGTCCTTCGCCGGCACGGTAGAGCGGTTCCTGCGCGAAGCCAGTCACGATCCCAAGGTGCGGGCGATCAAGATGACCCTGTATCGCACCTCGCGCGACGCGCGTATCGTCGGGTACCTGCAGGAAGCTGCGCGCAACGGCAAACAAGTAGCCGCGGTCGTCGAGCTCAAGGCCCGTTTCGACGAGGCGGCCAACATTGCCTTTGCCGAGCAGCTGGAATCGTCTGGCATCCACGTGAGTTACGGCGTGGTCGGCTTGAAGACCCACTGCAAGCTCGTCCTGGTCGTACGTCAGGATTACACCGGCCTCCGCCGCGACGGGCATTTGAGCACTGGCAATTACCACCCCGAAACGGCTCGGATCTATGCCGATATCGGGCTCTTGACGGCCGACGAGCTGATCGCACAGGACGCCAGCGAGCTGTTCAATTACCTGACCACCGGCTTCGGCCCCGGACGCGGGTACCACAAACTCCTGCCCGGCCCGGCCTGGTTGAAGCCCGCGCTGCTGGAGCGCATCGACCGCGAACGTGCGCTTGGTGCGGAAGGCTTGATCCAATTCAAAATGAACGCACTCGAGGACGTGGACATCACCCGTGCGCTGTATCGCGCTGCGCAGGCAGGGGTGCAGGTGGACCTCATCATTCGGGATACCTGCCGACTTCGGCCTGGTCTGCCGGGACTGTCCGAGCGTGTGAAAGTCGTCAGCATTGTGGGTCGATTCCTGGAGCATGCGCGCGTCTACTACTTCAGGAATGCTGGCGCGGAGGAGTTCTTCATCGGCTCGGCAGACAGCATGAAGCGTAACCTCGAGGGACGGGTCGAGGTGCTGGCGCCGGTTGACGACGTTATCAGTCGGCAAATGCTGCGCGCCCTGCTCGACCTTCAGCTCGCGCCGAACCGCAACCAGTGGTTGATGCAGTCCGACGGTACCTACGTGCCGGCCGAACATGACCCGCTCGACCTTGGCTGCCAGCAGGCGCTGCTGGAGTGGATAGCCGGCCGGGAGTCCACGGCCCCAGCATTAGCCCGCCGTCGCAGCGCCCGGCGATTTGCGCATCGCAATACTGGCGCTGGTTGACGGTGCTGTCCTTTTTCGCCCCTCGGCGTTCGTCGTACCGGTGAAAGGAAGCAATACGCATCATGAAGTACATGCTGATGTTCTGTGGCACAGATGAGGATCGCGCGCGCCAGGAGCGCCTCACCGCTGAGGCATACAAACACGAGTTCGGCAAGGTCATGCAGTGGTTGCAGGAGCTCGGTCCGAAGCTGGTGAGCAGCGGGCGATTCCAGCCACCCGACACGGCCACGACCGTCCGCTTCGAGCAGGACGGTAGGCCAACCCTCACAGACGGACCGTTTGTGGAGGCCAAAGAGGCCATCGGTGGCTTCGCGGTCGTGGACGTGTCTGACCTGGATGAGGCCCTGCGGTTGGCGAAAGCCTGGCCAGCGCGGGGCAGCGTCGAGGTGCGTCCGTTTATTGAGGCACCAACACGCTAGCCGACCTCAATGCCGTCCTGGCCTCGGTGTTTCGAGAGGAGGCGGGACGCCTGACTGCCGCGTTGGTGCGTGTGCTGGGTGACTTCGAGCTGGCCGAGGAGATTGTCCAAGACGCACTGGTGGTCGCGATGGAACGCTGGCCGCAAGACGGTATCCCGAAATCGCCCGGGGCGTGGCTGTTGACGGTGGCCCGCCACCGTGCCCTTGACCAGGTGCGGCGAGGCATGCGCCTTCAGGCCAAGCTCAGGCAACTGGAATTGCCTGTGACTCAGGAGCCCGACGACCGGCTGCGGCTCATCTTCACCTGCTGCCATCCAGCGCTTTCGCCCGAGTCCCAGGTCGCGCTCACCCTGCGCGCCATCTGCGGCTTGACTGTGGCAGAGATTGCGCGCGCGTTCCTGACGTCTGAGGCGGCCATCGCCAAACGACTTGTTCGCGCCAGGCGCAAGATCGTCGATGCCAGAATCCCGTACCGAGTGCCGCCGGCCGACGAGTTGGAGGAGCGGCTGAAAGAGGTGCTTTCTGTCCTGTACCTCATGTTCAACGAGGGCTACCTGACGAGCGACGGCGACGCGCCTGCGCGGCGGGATATCGCCGACGACGCGGCTTGGCTAGCCGCGCTGGTGGTGAAGCTCCTGCCCGGCGAGCCGGAACCGCTTGGGCTCCTGGCGCTCATGCGCCTGCACCTGGCTCGAGCGGAGTCGCGCTTCGATGAGGCCGGAGACCTGGTTCCGCTCGAGGACCAGGATCGGACGCGTTGGGATCGCGCCAAGATTGCCGCAGCTGTGGCGCTGCTGGACGAAGCCGCGCCGTGCCGCCGCCCTGGCCCGTACCAGATCCAGGCTGCCATCGTCGCGTGCCACGCCCAAGCACCGTCGTGGGCCGCAACCGACTGGCTGCAGATCGTCGCACTGTACGACATGCTGCTGCGGATGACGCGCTCGCCGGTCGTATGCCTGAACCGGGCCGTCGCGCTGCGCCACCTCACCAGTGTGGAGTTCGCACTCGGCGAGGTCGAGGGCTTGGCGCCTGATCTGGACGAGTATGCCCTGTTTCACGCGGTGCGCGCAGACTTGCTCCAGGCGAGCGGCCAACCCGAGCTCGCTCGGCCAGCGCTCGAGCGAGCCCTCAGCCTGACCGGCAACTCAGCCGAGCGACGGCTCTTGCAGCGCCGCCTGAGCGCTCACGTTGTGGCCTAGCTTGCCGGAGTAGGCTAATAGCAGCCGTCGCACTTTCGGCGCAAAGGATCAGTTGCCATGCCTGTGTCGCATCTCGAAGTCACCCACCGTCGCCCGCTTGCGTTCGACTATGAGCGCGTAGACGGTCGACTGCACTTTGCCGTCGACCCAGCCCATCCCGCCAATGCTCGTATCGCCGATCTCAAGCGAGCGGCGCGGGATGCTGATGGAAAGGTGCGATTCTGGGCCGATTTCGTCCTGCTTCAGCCGGCCGACTCGGAGCGAGGCAATCGCCGACTGCTGTATTACGTTGTCAACCGCGGCCAGCGTACGGGCGTGCCGTTCAATCGCTTTGCGCCGCGTCTGCCGACGTTGCCGCCGAGTGACGAGATCGACCTGGGCGATGGCTTCTTGATGAAGCGCGGCTGGACAGTGGCGATGTGCGGCTGGCAGTGGGACGTCGAACGTCAGCCCGGCGTGATGGGGCTCGAAGCGCCCCAGGCGGTCGGTGAAGACGGCCACCCCCTGCCGGGCCGCATAGCGATCGCCTTTCAGCCAAACGCGGCACACTCCTACCACCGCCTGTCGCACTGGCCGCTGCATCCAGCCACGGGTGAGCAGGCGTTAGCACATCAGCCGTACCCCGCGGCGGACGTGAACGAGCCCACAGCCGAGATGACGGTCCGCGAAGCGGTCGCGGGTCCACGGACGGTGATCCCGCGCGGGCTGTGGCGTTTTGCGCGTGAAGAGCACGGCGGCCCGGTGGGCGATGACTCGCACGTGTGGCTGGAAGGTGGTTTCCTGCCCGGCCACTGGTACGAGGTGACCTACACGACGCGTATCTGCCCGGTCGTCGGCACGGGACTGTTGGCCACCCGTGACTGCGTCGCCTGGCTGCGTCATGATGTTTCGACCGACAACCCGGCCGTCGGGCGGATTGACTTTGCGTACGGCAATGGCCGCTCGCAGTGCGGCCGGTTCCTGCGTCAGTTCCTGTACGAGGGGCTGAACGTCGACGAGTCCGGACAGCAGGTCTTCGACGGGCTGATCCCGCATGTGGCGGGTGCGCGGCGCGGCGAATTCAACCAGCGCTACGGTCAACCATCCGAAACAAACCCCCGCGGCTTCGGTGGCCTGTTCCCGTTCACGTCCGACGAGGTGACGGACCCAGTCACCGGCCAGACTGACGGTCTGCTGCGCAGGCAGCGGCAGGTGGGCGGCGTGCCGAAGATCTTCACGACCAATACCGCGTCCGAGTACTGGCGGGTTGATTGCTCGCTGATTCACACCGATCCGGACGGCACGCGCGACGTTGAGCCGCCGCCAGAGGAGCGTATCTACGTCGTGGCCGGGCACCAGCATGGTTCTGGGATGGCGATGCTGAACGACACCACTCCTATCGGTGCGCGGGGTGCCAACAGCTTCAACATGGTCGACGCGATCCCGGTCGAGCGCGGCTTCCTGATCAACCTCGATCGTTGGGTATCCGAGGGTATCGATCCGCCGCCCAGTGCTTTTCCACGTCTGGCTGAAGGCACGGCTGTCACTCGCGAGGTTGCTCTCGAACGGTTCCGCGAGCTGCCGGGCATGGCGCTGCTCGACCCCCTACAGCTACCAACGCTGCGGCGCGTGGACCTTGGCCCGGACGTGGATCAGGGCGTCGCGCGCCTGCCGGCTCAAACAGGCGAGGCGTATCGGAGCTATGTATCCGCTCTGGATGCGACCGCCAACGAAGTCGCCGGCATTCGAGTCCCAGATGTGAGCGTGCCAGTCGCCACCCACACCGGGTGGGTCCCACGCCACCCTGACACCGGCGGCGACGGCGAGCTCCTGGATATGATGGGTACCACCCTACCGCTGGCCCGCACGCGCGCCGAGCGTCAGGAGTGGGCCGACCCTCGCCTCTCCATAGCCGACCTTTACCGCGACCGGGAAGACTATCTGGCCAGGGCGCGTGCGGCAGCCGAAGACCTCGTCACGGCTGGTTACCTCCTGGCCGAGGACGTCGATCTGGCAGTCGACCTGGCCGTGCAGCGGTACGACGTTCTGGCGCCCCAGCCCGCGGCATCCGCGCGCTGACGTGCGATTAGAGGTGGCCAAGCGCGGATGATGCCGTACTGGGACAGTGTTCGTCGGCGTCCACACCAAGTATGTCCAACAGGCGCAGCGCGTTGGACGAGGTGGCCAGTCCGGGCTCCAGCCGATAGCCAAATTTCATGACCGGGCCGTCTGGTCCGGCCGTGAGGGTCTCACTGAAATGGACGCTGTGCGCGGTAGCAGCGAACTCCGGCGCGTCTGCCAGGCCCAGGTCGTGCGTCGATACCGCGCCGATGGCCCCCCTGGCGAGCAAGAAACGGATCACGCGCCGGGCGGCGATCTGGCGGTCCGCGGTGTTGGTGCCCTGGAGGATTTCGTCGAGCAAATAGCATCGAGTCTGACCCACGTCGGGCGCTCTGGCAGCGTCGACCACTTGCTTGAGCCGCAGCACTTCGGCCAGGAACGTCGAAACGCCACGTTCGAGCGAATCGACTACGCGCATGCTCGTGCACAACGCCAGTGGCGGCATGCGGAACGCCTGCGCGCAGACCGGGCCGCCTGCCTGAGCGAGCACGACGTTCGTGCCGATCGTGCGCAGGAAGGTGCTCTTGCCGGCCATGTTCGAGCCGGTCACGAGCAGGAACGTGCCCGGCGGGCCAACCGAGACGTCGTTGTCGACCCTCACCTCGGGCGACAGGAGGGGGTGGCCCGCCTGCTGCGCCTGGATCTGGCAGCCGCTTTGCTCGATCTCCGGCAATACCCAGTCAGGGTGTGCATGCGCGAGCGCCGCTAACGCCGCCAGGGCTTCGATTTCCCCGAGTGTCTCGAGCCACGCCCGGGCGCGTACACCAACTCTCGCTTGCCAGCCTTCCAGGGCAGCTAAGACATGCACGTCCCACAGAAAAATGGCTTGCACCACCCAGTACACCTGAGCGCTG
>JBPCIO010000243.1:0-6392 GCA_051006215.1 Chloroflexota bacterium | reverse complement strand
GCGTCGATGACAGCTCGCCGCAGGCGCGCAGCTTGCCCAGCAGCTCGTACAGGAACGGAGCCAGCCGCTTACTACACACGTGGTCGGCGATCTCCCAGCATGCCCGCAGCACCGCCACGTCCTCGGGCCCGTACACCGGCGGGCGCCCGTGGCCCCGTGGCAGCACCGCGCGAGGAACGGGCCCACGCAGCAGCTTGATGGCGTACTTCCGGTTGTACCCAGTCGCGGCGCAGAACTCGTCCAGAATCCAGCCCTTCTGCTCGCGGCTCGACCGCTGATATCTCATGGCCACCGCTGCCGCGTAGTCGTAGCGGGTCTCTCGCTTCACCTGACCGGCCCTCCGTGTTTCTAAGCCCCTCGGTCAGATCTGTTCCGAGGCAACGACCTTTCCTTCGGTCAGATCCGTTTCGACGCAAGTCGCCCGCCGGCAGGTGCAGAGCCCGGTCACAGATCTCTGGCGCAACCAGAACGATGGCCACGAGACTTGCCCATGCCACAGCAAGAAACGCGAGCACGAGTGCTTGCGTTCGGTTGAGCCCGGCTAGCGAGCGTGCCATTCGCTCGGCGTGCTGGACCGACGCCCTGACCTGGTTCGACGGGGCTGGTCACTCGAGGCTGAGGCGAATCGTGACTCGCTCGAAGTAGGGATCCCCGTCGTACTTTCCGTGTTGAAGAACGTGGGGCTGGGACAGTGCTCGGTCCGGCCCCGAGCGAGTGGTTCATCCGCCTCGACGGCAAACTGGCCCATGCGCCCTTCCGGGTGGACATTCTCGAGGATTCGGGCGGTTGCGTTGGTCGTGACCAGCCACTGTGCGCGCGGCGCAGCCGACATCTCCCCACGAGCCGCTCGATCTCGCGGCGCTGTTTCTCCTAGTCGACCTCGCACACTGGCCGATTTTGGCAGATCCGCGATCGAGGCCGCGTCCGAACTCAGGGCCCGATTTAGTGGTCGGCCATCATCATCGGGCTTGCCGCAACCATCACATCACGGAACTCAGCCGTGTCTGGTCCGACCAGGACCTTCACCTGGTACGTACCGTCGGGCAAGAACACGTTCTGGCCGTAGTTGAAGTCGCTCATGCCCATCGATGCGCCGTACATACCCATGACTTGCGGCAGATCGCGCGATTCACCGCTCGCTTTGTCGACGATGCGAATGGTTGGAGTCACATCCATCACGACGCTGCCCGAGTCGGCCTGCGCGATGTGCACTGTCAAATAGTGATTCGCGGCCATGCCCTGGTCGGACATCATGCCCGAGTCATGGCCCATCATGGCATCACCGTTGACCGCCACCTCGCCGGTCATGCCATGCATTGCATCCATGGCGGAAACCGTCGGCTGAACCGGTCCGATCGACAAGTTCAATGTGTAGTGCGGTGTCCGCTCGACGTGCATTGTCGGTGCTGTTTCCGCGAACGATACCGACGGGATGGATACCAGCCCCGCGACAATAATACCCAGTGCGCGCGCCATGATTCGTCTCTGGTGCACAGTTACCCGCACCTCCTACACGCTCACGCTACTGGCTTTGGCTGGCGCAAATGCTTACGATTCTTGCCGACTCCAGTCTGACGGAGCAGATCAAGCTGACTGCAGGGATCACGCCCCAACAGTCGCGCTTTGCGTTAGTACTCGTGCCGGCCAGGGCTTTCGATTTCTCACCGTCGGCAACGACGCCACCTTCATTCAGGCGGCCTGCGGCGCCGCCGAGGAGCGCATCCAGACCTACCGCCGCGACGCCGGTCCGTCTGCTCGTCACCGCTGACCTGGGTCGGCGCGGATTGATGGCGCGGTTGGGCGGGCAACATAGGTTGGCGCATGGAAGGCGAGCAAATCACGCACCTGGAACGGGTGCGCGGCGGCGGCTGCCTCGTCGAAGTCGATGCCGAGCCCGGGTGTATCGGACACCTCCAGCCAGCCGTCCCGGACGCGGTACGGCTTGCCGACGACGTCCGCCCGCCACGCTTCGGGCTCGAAGTGCTCGAGCACCACGAAGTTCGGCGTGCAGGCGGCCAGTTGCACTGTCGCGCTTTCGCCGACCGGCCCATTCGGGTTGTGCGGCGCGAGCGAGACGTAGTGCGTCTCGGCCAGCGCGGCGATCTTGCGCGCGGCCAGCAGGCCACCACAGTGGCACAGGTCCGGCTGTACCACGTCGGCGCCACTGGCGGCTAAGAGTTGCTGGAAGGCGTACGGAGTGAAGAGTGGCTCTCCGGTGGCCACCGGAACGTTGACCTTGCGGCGGAGTAGGCCAGCTCGTTGACATTTTCCTGCGGGATCGGCTCTTCGACGAAGCTGATGTTGTACGCTTCCAGGGCGCGCGTCACGCGCACCGCGTCGCCCACATTCGCGAACGCCGCGTTGTAGTCCAGGTAGATGTCGACCTCGGGTCCGACCGCGTCCCGGACGGCAGCGACGTAGTCCACCCCATCGTGGACAATGCGATTGTCCAGACGGTGCGCGTCGAAGCCTGGCTGGCGGTTGAACGGGTTGAACTTCAGGCCACCGTAGCCCTGCGCGACCGTGCGGCGGGCGGCCGCGGCGACGTCTGCTGGCGTGCCACCGGCGTACCACCACCCATTGGCGTACAGCTTGATCGCGTCGCGGTAGCGGCCACCCAGCAACTCGTGCACCGGGGCGCCTAGCAGCTTGCCTTTGATGTCCCACAGCGCCATCTCGACGGCGCTGATCGCGCTCTGCAAGACGGCACCGCCCGTCCATACCGCCTGCCGATACAGCACCTCATATTGGCGTTCGATCTGGGTCGGGTCCTGGCCAACGAGGTAGCGCTTGAGCTCGCCCACGACGGCTTGGACGCTCTGCTCGCGCCCTTCCAGCGACCCCTCGCCGAGTCCGTACACGCCGGCGTCCGTCTCCACTCTGACGATCAGCCAGCCCCACCGTGACCCGCCGACCAGGAAGCTCCTGATGTCGGTGACGCGCACCGCGCTCATGTGCGTGGCGTCCTGACCGGAGCCGTGGCCTCGGCCCCGCTGACCAGGCGCACCGGCCCGCCGGAGGCCAGCGAGGCATGGGCCGCGTCAATGACGCGCATCTGGGCGATGCTGTCCTCAAGCGGCAGGTGGTGCGGCGTGCCGCGCTCCAGGCACTCGCGCAGGTGCGCCAGCTGGAGTGAGAACCGATCGAGCGGCGCGAATGCCGCGGCCTGGCGATTCCGCCCCAGGTCGAAGATCTTGAGCCTGGTGGCTGTGCGCGGGCCGTCACCCCAGGCGTTCTCGATGCGGATCGAGCCAAGCGTGCCGAGGATTTCGGCCACGTGGGCCGGCCCGGCTTGCCAGGAGACACACCACTCAGCGGTCCGAGCACCCGGGAAGGTAGCCAGCGCGGCCACGTGCTCGTCGACGCCGGTCGGGCCCCAACGCCCCGTAGCGCAGACCGTCTCCGGCTCGGCAACCAGCGCCCAGCGCATCTGGTTGATGCAGTAGCAACCGATGTCGTTCGTCACCCCGCCGCCCCCCGCCTTGTTGAAGCGCAGTTGCGCGCCGGATCGCGATCGGCCGCGCGACTGGCAGCAGCATCGCGTTGCGCACGTGGACCATCTCGCCGATGCGGCCTGACCGGACGAGCTCGATGGCGCGGTGATGGATAGGCTGGTGGCGCAGGCGGAAGGCCTCTGCCAGCAGGACGCCGGCTTGGCTGGCCACCTGGGTTATGTGTTCCGCCTGGTCGGCACGCATGGCCAGCGGCTTCTCGCACAGCACGGCGCGCACACGCTGTGAGCGACTCAGCCGCTCGACCATCTCGGCATGGCCGGCGACCCACGTAGCGACGACCGCCGCATCGGCCTGCTCGGCGGCGAGCAGTGCATCCAGGTCCGTGTAACGATGCACGACGCCGAAGCGCTCAGCGAGCGCATCCACTGCCTCGCGCCGCACGTCGCACACCGTGATGAGATCGGCGCCGATGTCGGCACAGGCGGCCGCGTGCCGGTACGCGATCGCCCCGGCACCCACGATCACGACGCGCATGGCCCGGCTCTCAGCGGCGCGCCCACTTCTGGAAGGTGGGCGTCTCAGGCGGGACGATGCCGGCCGCACCGGCGAAGGTGTGCGTCACCTCGGCCACGTACAGGTCGCCGCGCGAGTCGACCGCCAGGCTGTGCGGCGCGGTGAAGCTGCCCGGCGTCCCCGGCCGGCCGCCACCGACACGGGCCACTACCTGCCCGGTGCTCGGGTCGAGCACGCTCACCCGCCCGTATTGGTCGTGCTGGATCGGACCCTGCGCGTAGGAGTGCTGTCCGACGCGCCACCACAGCTCGGCCACGTACACCAGCCCGTCGGGCGTGATGAACACCTGCGTCGGCCGCTGGACGGTGGTCCACTCGTTCTGGTACCGGCCATCGGGCGAGAAGATCTGGATGCGGTCGTTCTCGCGGTCGCACACCAGCACCCGCCCATCGGGCAGCACGCCGATGCCGTGCGGGATCTCGAACTGGCCCGGCCCGCTGCCCGGGTCGCCCCACGACTGCAGGAGCGTGCCGTCGGCCGAGTAGCGGTGAACGCGCGCGTTGCCGTAGCCGTCCGAGACGTACAGCTCGCCGCTGGGCGCCACGGCCACGTTGGTCGGCCGATTGAAGGGCGGCCCGCTGCGCGCGACGGTGGCCACGTTCTTGCCATCGTAGCCCGTGTCGCTCGGCACACCGGGCGTGCCGAGGGTCAGCTGCAGTTGGCCATCGGGCGTGAAGCGGCGCACCGTGTGGTTGCAATCGTCGACGACGTACACGGCACCATCGGGACCGACGGTCAGGCCGTGGGTGCGCGGCGTGAAGACGTCCTCGCCCCAGGCGCGGACGAAGCTCCCGTCGGGCTCGTAGATGATGACGCGGTGATCGCCGCGGGTGATGAGATAGACGCGGTCCTGCTGATCGACGCCGACACCAGCGACGTCGCGGTGCTGAAATCCTGAAGGCAGCTGTTCCCAGCCAGCGACCCGGTCGAACGTGAGAGTGTGCGTTGCCATGGTTGGTCATGCTCCTTGTGGTCATCGCTGCTGAAGGTCCGCCGATGACTTGTGTGGTGACCTCCAACCGCGCGATACGTTGGGATTGCAGCTACCCGTACCGTGCTCATGCTACGACCTGAAGGGAGAACGGCCCAGCGCGGGTCTTCGACCGGCGAACGGCATCCTGACGCATGCGCGCCGGTATACCGGAGCGAACTCCTCCGCGAGCGTCCGCTCCAGGCGATAGATGCGTTCGGCATTGGCACGGAACAGGTTGTCCTCCTCGGTAGACGAGAAGCTGGCCGTGATGACCGCGAAGGCATCGAAGAGCGCATCGGAGCTGGCGTGCCCCTTGTCGACGGGGAAGTTGTTGGCGAACATGCAACGGATGGGGATGCAATGAAGCGTAGGCCAAGGGCGAGCGCTTCGCCTGGCGACAGTCTGCGTCCTTCCGTCAAAGCGATGTCTTGCTCGCGGGCTGCCAGGCTGCGGCGGGCGGGCGCGAGCCAGCCGGCCAGCAGCGGCTGCTGCGCAGGCGCCACGGGTGCTGCATCCCTGTCGCAATGCGTTCGCAGCGCCGGCCAGCCGCAGAGCCTCGGCGGGACGATCCGTCGCGACGAGGGCCACCAGCCCCTCGAGCGCTAGCGTCTGCCCCCCACTGATCGCGCACGCGCTGCTTACGCCCGAGGTAAGATTCGCGCCGTAGACAGGGGATTACAGCCATGCAACGCAGCACGGACCGAATTCTCACGACCCACACCGGCAGTCTGCCGCGGCCGCAGAGCCTGGTGGAGCTCATGTTCGCTAAGGAGTCTGGCGAGCCGGTCGATGCGACCCGGCTGGAGGCCGAAGTCGAGGCCGCGGTCAAGGGCATTGTCGGCAAGCAGGTCGAAGTCGGCGTGGACGTCGTCAACGACGGCGAGATGAGCAAGGTCGGGTACTCGACCTACGTCAAGGAGCGGCTCACCGGGTTCGGCGGCAGCCAGACGATGTCGCAGGGCTCGAGCATCGGACCGACTGATCTGTTCGAATATCCGGCCTTCGCGCAGCGCATGATGAGTGATCGCGCGATCAGCGACCTCAGGATGCCGGCCTGCACGGGCCCAATCGAGGTTGCCGACCGCGAGGCGGTACAGAAGGACATCGCTCGCCTCAAAGCCGCCGTCGGGGACAAGCATCCAACCGACGTATTCGTCAGCGCCGCTTCACCTGGCGTGATCTCGCTGTTTCTGGCCAACGAGTACTACCCGTCGCGCGAAGCCTACCTTGAAGCGATTGCGAAAGCGATGAAGCCAGAGTACGACGCCATCGCAGGCGCCGGCTTCGTGCTGCAGCTCGATTGTCCGGATCTGGCGATGGGTCGCCACATCCAGTTCGGACAGGCCAGTCTGGAGGAGTTCCGTCGGAACGCATCTCGGAACGTGGAAGCG
>JBPCIO010000242.1:0-45583 GCA_051006215.1 Chloroflexota bacterium | reverse complement strand
CCATTCAAAAGCTGATCGACGACATGATCGAGACCATGAAGGCGGCGCCGGGCGTGGGCCTCGCTGCGCCCCAGGTCGGCGTGCCGCTAAGTTTAGCCGTCGTCGACGTTGACGATACGATTACCGTACTCGTCAACCCGGAGGTCGTTAAGACGGTCGGCGAGGTGACGCTCGACGAAGGCTGCCTATCCGTCCCGGGCTTCTGGGGTCAACTCACTCGCGCCGAGCGAGTATCGGTCAAGGCCCTCGACCGGAACGGAAAAGAACTCCGCATCCGCGATGCAGAGGGTTTGCTCGCCCAGGCCCTGCAGCACGAAATCAACCACCTCGACGGGCAGCTCTACATCGACCGTATGGAAACGCTCGACAAGCTGCAGCGCTCCGAGCCCTTGCGTAAGCGAGAAGTCGACGCCTTGCGCGCACGTCGCGAAGCGGGGCTGGAGGATGAGGACCAGGACGAAGACGAAGACGAAGGCCGGGCCGGGCAAGAAGCGTCTGCGTAGGTCGTGGAACTCGCCGGTCAACTGCGAGGCTCAGGTAAACTTAGAAGTTCGTTATGAAGCGCCTGCTGTTCATACTCTTGCTGACCCTGCTGGCCGGATTCGTGGTCTGGCCGCAGCGGCCGGGCAACTACATCCCTGGCGGCGACGCCTTGCCAGGCAACCCTGGCGTCCACCTGGGCAACTTCACGCGACAGGGCGCCAAACTCGGGCTGGACCTGCAGGGCGGCACGCAGCTGACCCTGCAAGCGGACATGAGCAACGTCCCCGCCGACCAGCAGAACACCGCCATGCAGGGTGTGATCAACGTCATCCAGCGTCGCGTCAACGCCTACGGGGTTGCAGAGGCGGAGATCCAGACGCTCGGCTCTGACCGCGTGATCGTTCAGCTCCCAGGTGTCAAGGACATCGAAGAAGCCAAAAAGCTGATTGGGCAGACAGCCAAGCTCGAGTTCAAGGAGCAGGATGCGAGTGGCCAGTGGGTCCCAGCTGCTGGTCAGCTCAACGGCCAGACGATCCCGCTCACCGGCGCGTACCTCGTGCCGGGACATCAGCAAGTGACCTTCGCTAGTCGGGCCGGCCTGCCGGACGTCGCATTCGAGTTCAACGGCGACGGGGCACAGATCTTCGGGCAGATCACTCAGCGATTGGTTGGTAAACCGCTCGGCATCCTTCTCGACGATCAGCAGATTTCGGCCCCGACGGTCCAGGCCGTCCTCACCCAATCCGGGGTTATCACCGGATTGTCGCTCGAGCAAGCGCGCCTGCTCGCGCTGCAGCTGAACGCAGGCGCTCTGCCGGTTCCGGTGAGCATCCAGGGTGAAAAGACTGTGGACGCTACGCTCGGCGCCGACTCCGTCCACAAGAGCATCGCCGCAGGCGAGCTAGCCCTCGTGGTGGTCGTCGCTTTCATGTTGTTGTACTACCGCTTACCCGGCCTGGCCGCCTCAGGTGCTTTGATGGTGTATGCGCTGGTGGCGCTGGCTATCTTCAAGCTCATTCCGGTGACGCTTACCCTGGCCGGGATCGCCGGTTTCATTCTGTCGGTGGGCATGGCCGTCGACGCCAATATCCTCATCTTCGAACGCATGAAGGAGGAGTTGCGCAGCGGCAAGACCATTGCCGCCGCGATTCGCGCTGGCGAGGATCGGGCGTGGCCCTCAATCCGGGATTCAAATACGTCGACCCTGATCACGTGCGGGGTGCTGTATTTCTTCGGCCAGCAGTTTGGCGCGACCATTATCATGGGCTTCGCCCTGGTGCTCGCGATCGGTGTGATCGTCTCGCTGTTCAGCGCCATCGTCGTCACGCGAACCTTCCTCGAAGTGCTGCTGAGCCAAACCTGGGCCCATAGCGCACGCCTGTTTGGCATGCGGATCACGCCTAATCAGATTGGGGGTGTGGTGGGGCCACGCCGCCCGGCTGTCGCCGGTACGCGCGGCTAGACCAAAAGCATGTTCGACTTCGTTCGCAACCGCCGCTTTTTTTATTTGCTGTCGGCCATATTGCTCGTGCCGGGAGTCATCTCCCTATTGCTGCCAGGTGGCTTGAACCCGGGCATCGACTTCACCAGCGGCACCATCATGACCATCCAGTTCGACCAGCCGGTCGATCAGAACAAACTCCGCGACGCCTTCGCGCAGATCGGCCACGGCGAGGCTATCGTCCAACAATCGTCCGGCCAGAACACGTTTATCGTCCGCACGCGTCCGCTGGGACAAGCGCAGACAGACGCAAACGGGGTCGTCGGCAACTCCGAACGACAGCAGATCGAAGCAGCGCTGAGCGCCAGCTTTGGACCCCTTCAGATTCTGGGTCTCGATCAGGTCTCCCCACTGATCGCCGAGCAAATCGTGCGGTATGCCGTTCTTGCAGTCGCAGCAGCCTCAGTTTGCATCTTGCTGTATTTGTGGTGGGCCTTCAACAAGGTCACCCACCCACTCCGCTATGGCACGACAGCCATCGTTGCCTTGCTGCACGACTCGCTGATTGTGCTGGGCATTTTTTCGATACTGGGACGCCTGTTCCCAGCCGAAATCGAGCTTGAGTCCACCTTCATCGTGGCGGTGCTGACCGTGATCGGTTTCTCGGTACATGACACGATTGTCGTTTTCGACCGCATTCGCGAGAACTTCACGCGCCGCGCGGGCGAGCCCTTCGAAGACGTCGTGAACCACAGCCTGGCGCAGACGCTTACCCGTTCCCTGAACACGTCGCTGACCGTGATCCTTACGCTCATCGTGCTGATGCTGTTTGGCGGCGTGACGATTCGCACCTTCGTCCTGGCACTGCTGGTGGGGATCACCACGGGGACGTATTCCTCGATTTTCGTGGCCAGCATGCTGCTGGTGAGCTGGCACATTGGCGAGCTGAACTGGCTGAGGCCGTTTCGCGGACGGCGGCTGCGAGCCGCTCCGACGACCTAGGCTGGCCTGCGCCTCAGAGCAGTCCCGAGGCCCCCTCTGCCTGGAGCCGCTGCACGATCAGCTTCACGTCCTGGGCTCGGTCGCGAGGGCACACGAAGATCGCATCCTCGGTCTCCACGACAATGAGGTCGTCCACACCCACCAGCGACACCGTTCTGCGCTCGGCGAATACCATGTTGCGCTTGCTTCCAGCGGCGACCAGCCGGCCTCCGCCCTGGGCGACGTTCCCGTCGGCATCCCGCGGCGAAAGCTCCCACAGCTCGGCCCAGCTCCCGATATCGTTCCAGCCGAACTGGGCCGGGATGGTAGCGACGTTGCGGGCAGGCTCCATGATGCCGACGTCGATCGTTTCCCGAGGAGCGCTGGGGTAGACCTCGTCGATCCTGGCGAGTGGCACTGAAGTCAACGTCGAGTAGATCGCCGCCTGGTGCTGTCGGTAGGCCTCCAGCAGTGTGCTGTTCTTCCACACGAAGACACCCGGATTCCAGAGGTACTCGCCGCTTTGCATGTAGGCCTGAGCTGTCTCGGGGTTGGGCTTCTCGACGAACCGCACGACGCGGTACAACGGAAAGCCCTGCACCTGATCGAGCTCCTCGCCCCGCTGAATGTAGCCATACCCGGTCGCCGCGAAGCGCGGCTCGATTCCCGTGGTCACCAGGTACTCCCCACCCGCGGCGGCCTCGACCGCGGCGGCCAGGGTGCGGCGGAACTCGTCGTCCTCGGTGATGGACGCGTCAGAGTGGACCGACGCCCAAGTGGCGCCCGGCGCGCGTGCTTCGATGTGCAAGGCGGCGAGCAGGAGGGCTGCCGCCGTACCGCGCCGCGTGGGCTCGACCAGAATGCTGGAGTCGGGCAACTCTGGCAACTGCGCTCGCAGGTCCTGGTCGTGAGAGCGTTCGGTGATGATCAAGATCTGCTGAGGATCGATCATTGGCAGCAGCCGGTCCACGGTTTGCTGAATCAGGCTTCGGCTGCCGCCAAGCTGCAGAAGCTGCTTCGGCCGTCGACTGCGGCTAAGCGGCCACAGCCGGGTGCCCTCCCCACCAGCCAGGATCGCGACGTGCGTATCGGACGGGACCCGATACGCACTGCCGGCGCTAGCGGCCACCGTCCCTGAAAAACGTGAAGGTTCTGGCCAGCCCCTCGTGCAGCGACATCTCGGCTTTCCAGCCTAATCTTTCGCGGGCCAGCGCAGGGTCGAGGACGATGCGCATAACGTCGCCCTTGCGGGCTGGACCGAATTCAGGCTGACGGCTGTAGCCCGCGACTTCAGCCATGGCATCGAAGATGTCCCGAATTGAGGTCTCGCGCCCTGTGCCGATGTTGACCGCGCTGCATGAACCGCGCTCCAGCGCCGCCACGTTAGCGTTAACGCAGTCGCCAACGTACACGAAGTCACGCGTTTGCTGACCGGTGCCGTCGATGGTCAGCGGCTGGTCGGCTGCCATGCGCGTAGCGAAGACTGCCACGACGGCGCCCTCCTCGCGAACACCCTGGCGCGGGCCGTAGATGTTGCCGTATCGCAGGACCGTGAAGTCGACCCCGAATGTTCGCTGGTATACGCCCAGCCAGGCTTCGAGCGCCTGCTTGCTGGCCCCATATGGCGACAGAGGGCGCACGGGCGCCGTTTCGGGCACCGGCAGATCTCCAGGGTCGGGCTCGCCATACATGGCCCCGCCAGAGGAGATGTAGATGAACTTTCGCACGCCGTGGGCGGCGGATAACCGAAGCAGATGCAGACCGCCGAGCACGTTGACGCTGGCATCAAAGACCGGGTCGACGAGCGAGGCCGGCACGTTGGCCTGGGCGGCGTGATGATCCACGACGTCTGGCCGGAAGTCGGTGAAGACGTGCTCCAACGACTCAGCACGGATGTCGTGTTCATACAGCTTGATGGACGGGTCCAGGTTGGCTCGGTTACCCGTGGAGAGGTCGTCGACCACGGCCACGTCATGGCCAGCCGCGCGAAAGCCGTCGGCAACATGCGAACCAATGAAGCCCGCGCCGCCGGTCACGAGGATACGCACCCCAGATACTAACAATCGGAGGATGGGTCATCCTGCTGGCTCGTAGTTCAGCAACGCGAGCTGCTCGCCGGCCAGCTCGGCTGCCGCCCCGACGAAGTCCCTGAAGAGTGGGTGGGGGCGGTTGGGGCGGCTCTTCAACTCCGGGTGAAACTGGCTCCCGAGCATGAACGGATGATTCTGCAGCTCGGCTATCTCCACCAGGCGGCCTTCGGGAGAAGTGCCAGAGAACACCAGCCCTGCGTTCGCCAGCAGCTCACGGAACGTGTTGTTGAACTCGTAGCGATGACGGTGGCGCTCGAACACAATCGGCTCGTCGTAGGCCGCGCACGCTCGGGTACCCGGCCGAAGCTGACACGGGTACACCCCCAGGCGCATGGTCGCGCCTTTCTCCTCGACGTCGCGCTGTTCGGGCAGCAGGTCGATCACCGGGTAGCGCGTAAACAGATTGAACTCGGTCGAGTTGGGCTCAGTCGAGTCGAGGACGTGGCGCGCAAACTCGATGCACAGCACCTGCATGCCAAGGCACAAGCCCAGGTACGGCACGCGCTGCTGTCTGGCGAAGCGCGCCGCGCGAATCTTGCCTTCCACGCCGCGGTACCCGAAGCCGCCCGGCACCACGATGCCGTTCAGGCCTTCGAGCAGGCGCTCGCCGTCGTCCTCGGCCTGTTCGAGGAGCTGGGCATCGATGAGCTTGATGATCGGCTTGCGATTGTTGGCCCACGCTGCGTGAAAGATGGCTTCACGCACGGAGAGATAGGCATCCTGGAGCTCGACGTACTTGCCGACGATGCCAATCACCACTTCGTCCTTGACGGTTCGCGAGCGATGCACGAGCTCCCGCCAGCCGTCAAGATCGGCCACGCCGGACTCGAGCGCCAGGCGCTCGACAATGTAATCCCCCAGGCCAGCGGCTTCCAGGACGAGCGGCACACTGTAGATCGTGTCAGCGGTTTCTAGCGGAACGACAGCCCGCCGATCCACATCACAGAACAGCGCGATTTTGTCGCGCATGTCGTCTGGCACGGGGTAATCCGATCGTGCGCAGATCACATCCGGCTGGATGCCAATCGAGCGCAGCTCCTTGACGCTGTGCTGGGTTGGCTTGGTCTTCAACTCGCCCGTGGCGCCCACGTACGGCAGCAGGGTCAAGTGTACGAACAGCGTGCGATCCCGCTCGAGCTCGCGATGGATCTGACGCAGCGCCTCCAGAAATGGCTGACACTCGATGTCGCCCACGGTGCCGCCCACCTCGGCGATGATGACCTGAGCGTTGGTCTGGCGCGCTACACGCTCGATTCGCTCCTTGATCTCGTTGGTGATGTGCGGCACCACCTGGATCGTGCCGCCCAGGAAATCACCCCGCCGCTCACGGCCAATCACGGCGGAATAGATCTGACCGGTCGTGACGTTCGACAAGCGGCTCAGGTTTTCGTCGATGAATCGTTCGTAGTGGCCGAGATCCAGGTCCGTCTCAGCGCCATCCTCGGTCACGAAGACCTCGCCGTGCTGGTAGGGCGACATCGTGCCGGGGTCGACGTTGATATACGGATCCAGCTTCAAAATGCACACGGAGATCCCGCGTGCCTTGAGCAGACGGCCGATCGACGCGACCGTGATCCCCTTGCCGACCGACGAAACAACCCCGCCCGAGACGAAGATGTACTTCGTCGCGCGCGCCGCTCCCGTGTGGTCCACGGGCTTTCAGCCTACCACTCGCCGAGTCGGCGCACGCGCATTATGCCGCCGCGCCGGCATGCGTGGGCCACAATCTAGGTCGATGCGAGCAGGGCTGGCAGCCATCGTCGCGGGCGTGCTGGTGGCATGCCAGGCACCCGCCGCACCCCTTGCTTCCGCCGCACCCCCCGCTTCCGCCGCTGCCGCCGCTTCCGCCGCACGGGACGTCGCGCTCGCTCCAACCGCGCCGGCTCCACCTACCGTCCGGCCGACCCTGCCCGCGCCGACCGGCCCTGCGGTGGTGCCAACCCCAGCCGCCGCACTGGCCCAGCCGACCGCGCCGGTCGCGCCGGCCCCGCCGAGCACCCCTGCCGCATCAAGCCCCCCGGCGTTGCCTGGCACATTGGCCGCGGCTACGGCGGCGCCAGTGGCCCTGACGACACCGCGTCCGAGCCTCGTCTCCAGCTCGACCTCCACTTCGACGTCCACATCCACGCCCACGCCCAGGCTCTCGGCCGAGACTTCAACTAGCTCGCTGGGCTCCGCTGCCACGCCTGATCCGACTGTCTCCGCGCAGCAGCACTCTTGCGACATCGCTGCGCCGCCGGTGCGCTTGCCGCTACCGCACACCACACCCTTCATTCTCATCCCCCGACCCGACGTGCCTACCCAGCCGACACCGGCGGCCAGCGGCCCGCGCCAGGACGGGTCAGATCCGCCGCCGCGGGTCACGGCCCAACACGTAGCCGTGCTCGACGAGGGGTCGGGCAATCTGCTGCTCGCGCAGGACGCTTTTGCGCGAGCAGCACCGGCCAGCATCACCAAGATCATGACCGTGCTCGTGGCTCTCGAGCGCGGCACCGATCTCGATGCGCTGTACACCACGACCGTCAGCGCGACTGCGCTCGTGGCATGCGACGGGTCGTCGGTCATGGGCCTGGAGCCAAATGACCAGGTCACGCTACAGACGCTGCTGTACGGCATGATGCTGCCCAGTGGCAACGACGCCGCCGAGCAAGTCGCGGTGTCGTTGGCCGGGTCCCGCGAGGAGTACGTCGCATGGATGAACGAAAAAGTCGCCGCGCTACATCTGCGAGATACGCACTTCGTCACCCCGAGTGGCATGGACGCAGACGAGCACTACTCCAGCTCCTACGACATGGCCCTGCTCGCGCGCTACGCCATGCGGAACGCCGAGTTCCGTCGGCTCGCCGCGACAACCCGCTTCGTCGGAGACGACTACTACATGCACAATTTGAATCCGCTGCTGGCAAGCTACCCGGGCGCGGATGGCGTCAAAATCGGCTACACCGAGATCGCCGGCCGCACCATAGTCGCCTCAGCTGCGCGCTCCGGTCACCGCGTTTACGTCTCCCTGCTCGGCAGCCGTAACCTGGCCGCCGACTCGATCGCCCTCTTCGACTGGGTCTGGAACACCTTTCGCTGGTGAACGATGCCTGGGTTCCTAAACCTTTTCGAAGCGCTCTACGTCGAGGACGAAGATGGTTGCCCCGCCAACTTCTACTTCGACTGGGTAGGGCAGGAAGAATTCGCCTGGCTCCATCACGGCCGGAATAGCGGTAATCTGCTGCTGGCGGGTCGTGCAGCTTTCGCGAATCGTTTGCACGACCAGGTCCACTTCCGCCTCCTCGACCCCACACAGGACGGTTGCATTCACCTCACGTAAGAAGCCGCCCACCGTCTTGATCCGCGTGGCGCGAAACCCACGGGTCGACAGCTGTGACAGCAGCATGTGGGCGTCTTCAGCTTGTACTACGGCCACGACGAGTTTCACGTCAGTCCCATCCCCGCGGCAACTTGAAGCCAGATCTCCTCAGCCAGCTCATCCACGGCTTTGGTGCCGTCAAAGCTGTGCCAGCGACTCGGCTCACGCTGGACCAGGTCGTGGTAGCCCTCGCGCACTCTGGCATGGAACGCCAACGCCTCCGCTTCGAATCGATTCCAGCCTGTTTGCTGCGCGTGCTTGCGCCTCAATCCAACTTCGACAGGCAGGTCGAGCAGTGTTGTCATATCAGGCTCCAGACCGGCGGTGGCGAAGGATATCACCGAGGCGAGCGCCTGCATATCCAGTCCCCGGCCGGCGCCCTGATAGACCAGCGTGGAGTCGGCAAACCGATCGCAAACCACGACCTCGCCAAGTGCGAGGGCGGGTTGGATGATCCGCTCGACAAGTTGGGCTCTCGACGCGCACATAAGTAGCGCCTCGGCGCGCGCGACGGCCTGCAAGTCGTCCCGCAGAAGCACGAGTTGCCGAACCTGATCTCCAAGCGGCGTGCCGCCCGGCTCGTGGGTAGCGCACACTCGCAGCCCATGCCGTCGTAGCCGCTCCGAAAGCAAGCGGGCTTGCAGCGATTTGCCCGAACCCTCGGTGCCTTCAAACGTGATGAACAGAGGCGATCAGTCCGCTTTCGAGATCCGAACGCGCCGGTACGGCTCTTTGCCCGTGCTGCGCGATGTCAGGCTGTGCTGCTCTGCAAGCTGGTGCTGCAGACGCCGAATATAGGCGCTCTGTGGCGACAACTCGACCGGTGCCGACGTTTCGAGCACCTGTGTGATCGCCTCCTCGGTCTCGTGGAGCGCATTCTGACCCGTGCCGGGCACAGGCGCGGCGTCGAGGTGCGAGATGTGCAGTAGCTCCTGCTCGATGTTGCCCGCCGAGTTCGATCGCAGCACGTGCACTGGTACACCGCTCGATTCTGCGTCGCGGAGCGCCTGTGGCTTGCGGCGATAGTAGTTGCGCACGGTAAGCACGACGTCGGCCTCACGTTGATCCCCGACCACGGTGGCCGGCAGGCCAAGGCTTCTGATCTGGGACTCGAGCCGCGCGCGGTTCACCCCAAACGGATAGATGCGCACCGCCCGGCGTCCGTTGCGATGAACAGCCCCGGCGCCTGAGTCGTGCTGCGGCGGAGCGCGACGGTCGATGGTCGGGGCGGTCCGCCGCTCCTCGAAGCCATACTCATCGGTCAGTACCGCGGACCGCGGGCGGCCGCCGCGCGAAGCAGGACTAAAGGTCGGTCGATCGATATCCAGCGCGCCGGTCGGCTGCTCCCGAGGGATGAGCGGCTCTTCGATGAGCACCTCACCATCCGCGGCGCGGCGGCGAACAGTTGGCAGCACTGGCTGTCCGCGCAGAACGCCGTCGACTACCTCGGCGACGTTTTCATGAACAGCTACGTGACTCCAGTTCTGAATTTCGACCACCACGTCGAAGGTTGGCGGCGCTTTACGCTCGAGCACTGACTTCTGGGTACCCCGCCGGCGCGCTTCTTCATCGCTCAACGTGACGCTCTGAATCCCACCGATGAGGTCAGACAGGGTCGGGTTCATCATCAGGTTCTCGAGTGTGTTGCCGTGGGCGGTCGCTACGAGCTGCACGCCGCGCTCGGCGATGGTGCGCGCAGCGCCTGCTTCCAGCTCGGTCCCAATTTCGTCGATGACGATCACCTCGGGCATGTGGTTCTCGACGGCCTCGATCATCACCGAGTGCTGCATGGACGGGGTCGGCACCTGCATCCGCCGGGCGCGACCAACCGCCGGATGCGGGATGTCACCGTCCCCGCCGATCTCGTTCGAGGTATCGACGATCATGACGCGTTTGCGCAGATCGTCTGCCAGGACCCGCGCGGCCTCGCGAAGCAGTGTTGTTTTCCCGACGCCAGGACGTCCCATCATCAGGATGCTGCTGCCAGACTCGACGATGTCGCGAATGATGGCAACCGTGCCAAATACCGCCCGTCCGACTCGGCAGGTGATGCCAACGATGCGTCCCTCGCGGTTGCGGATGGCCGAGATACGGTGCAGGGTGCGCTCAATGCCGGCGCGGTTGTCGTCGCCGAAGACGCCAATGCGCTGCACCACGTAGTCGATGTCCTCTTCGGTGACGGTGTGGGACGAGAGCAAGACTTCGCGTCCAGGCAGCCGTGCTTCGGGCTCGCGGCCGAGGTCCATGACCACTTCCAGCAGTTCTTTTCGGTCCTGCAGGTCCTGCAATGGATCACAGATGTGGGGGGGCAGCACTGCGAGCAGCTGATCCAGGTCGTCGGTCACGATCTCGGCGACGCCGTTGAGGTTCGGGTGCTTGTTGGGTGCTTCTTGCATCGCCGGCGGCCCTATCCTCCGACCACGTTTGCGGTTACCAGGCGCGGCTCGCGAACGCGCATGGCCAAGAGCTTCACGAACAGCTCGTGTTTGGCGGCCAGGCCGAACCCAGCCCGCTGGAGGGCCGACGTCAGGTGCGGCTGGTACTCGCGGACGACGGCGTAGACAGGCGCCTTGGGGCTCACCTGAAGCAGGGCGTAGCGCAGCAACCGATCAGTGGCATCCTCGTAGCGTGGATGTACCAGCAATTCCATGAACTGGCTGCGTTGACCAAACGTGACTTCCAGCCAGCCCACCATCGTCGTACCCAGCTCCCAGACGTACTGCTGGCGCGAGCCGGTAAAGCTGGGCTGCCAGCGTGTGCGGCCAGGGTACAGCGCAGCCCACTCCTCCTGTGACATCGCCTCGGCTGCGCGCACTGGCGCTGGCACGGCGGCCGTGTACAGCTGGAACAGGGTTTGCTCATCTGCTCTCAGGCGCGGTCGCGCTTCGAAGAGATCCGTGCGCTCAACGCTGAACCCGGGCGACAGCTCATACAGCTCACTGGACGTGAAGCGGTCGAATGCCGCTCGACGAGCCACGTCCTGGCCGCGGCCACCCGCCGGCGCTTCCAGAAACACTCGACGACCAGCGTGTGAGCCGGCACACGTGACGGCCTTGTCCAGCAGGTCGGCCGCGACCGTATCCTGGTTGGGCAGCGCGTGCAGGTTGGACACGTCCCACACCAATCCGCCTGCCCGTGGGCGGGCCACGGCCACGCCCACCAATCGCCCATTTTCCTGCGCAATCCAGGCTCGCTGCCCGCCCGGACGGTGCGCAAGTGAGGCCGAAATCATGTTCAGATACGGCACGCGGCGACTGTCAGGCTCGACCCGCGGCCAATTGTGGGCGCTGATCTCGGTGGCGCTTGCGCGACGCTGGAAGGATGCAAGCGCCACCACGTCGATCGGGCGCAGCGAACGGACTAGCATCTCAATTTGGGCCGGGCCGCCCAGCATTATCGCACGACGTAGTTGTCTCAGTGGTGTTTCGGCACACATGCGTGAGCTCTGAACCGGTGCGTACCAGGGCCTCGTCAACTCCGATCCCAGCCGGGCGCGGCCTGCTTGGGGCCGCCGTGCAAATCGTCATCTTGCTGGTGCTGCTGTCCATTCTGGCCGCGATGGTCCTGCTGCTGTCAGCCGTATCTTCACTGGTCAGCGTACCCGGCCAGGTCGCTGGCGGTGTGAGCTCGCAGTTCGGGGGTGTCGCTGCCCAGGCCAGCCGGGCGGTGATCAGCGCTCAGCAGGCGGTGCAGAATGTCACTGATCCGAACCGCCCGCCAAGCGGGCTGACCCTCGACAACGAGTTTGCGGCTCTGCAGATCTGGCACGTCGGAGAGGGTTTGCCTGGTGGCCGCGAGTACGTCCTCTCGGTCCAGGCGATCCAGCGCCGCGGGGGCGCCGACTCGCCAGATCGGACCCTGTATGGCGTCATTCATGCGGAGCTGCGCCAGCCACGCGAAACGCGCATTTTCGGCCAGCTCGTGCGCTCGGATGGCGATCCGCACGAGTACGTCGTCTACAAGGGTGAAACATTCAGAATAGGCCGGGCGTTGTACCGCGTGAACTGGATCAGCCAGGAGGAGGCCGCCGTAGCGGCCGGAATGTATCGGAACCCGGATGCTGTCGGCGATCAGATCAAGTTCGAGTATGACTGAGCTCCTCGATCTTTCAGGCGCCAATCCCTGGCGCACACGCTCCAGCCGCGTTGTGTTCGATAACGGCCGCTTGCGCCTGTGTGAGGACGACGTGCTCCAGCCTGACGGCGCGCAAGGGACCTACGCGTACCTGGCGACGCCGTGGCCGGTGGTGGCTATCGTGCCGATTTCAGATGACGCGCACGTGTATCTCGTGCGCCAATGGCGGTATCCGTGGCAACGCAATTCGTGGGAGATTCCGGCCGGCCACTGCGAGCTCGGCGAGCCGCCGCTCCACGGCGCGCAACGTGAGCTGGCTGAAGAAGTGGGCCTCGAGGCAGCCACGTGGGATCCACTCGGCACTGGCTTTTCCAGCGCAACGGTGAGCACGCGCTATCACGTGTTTCTTGCGCGCGAGCTCTCACCGGTCAGTGGCGAACATCAGCGCGACGGGACTGAGCAAGACATGATTGCCCGGCGTGTACCGCTGGTCCAAGCTGTCGAAGCAGCTATGGACGGTCGCATCGAGGGCTCGCTCAGCGTGGTCGGGCTGCTTCGGGCTGCGCGGCGGCTGGGCGTGTAGGGTTTGACCCGGTGAGCGCGTGATGCACTACAATCGGCTCGGGACGCCGTGATTCGCGCGAGTCGTATTCTGGTTCCTGTCAACGGCAATCCCACCGACGAAGACGCCGTGGCGCTCGCCTGTGAGGTTGCCCGCCGTGGGAAATCAGCCGTATACGCCATCTACGTCATCGAGGTGAAGCGCACGCTGCCCCTGGATGTCGATCTGCCGCCCGAAGCGGCCAAGGGCGATGGCGTCCTCGCTCGTGCCGAGCATGCCGCGCGTGCTTTTGCTATCGAGCTCGCCACCGAGATTCTGCAGGCCCGCGACGTAGGCACCGCGATCGTCGACGAAGCTCTCGAGCGCGAGGTCGACCTGATCGTCATGGGCATTGGGTACAACCGGAAGTTCGGAGAGTTTGACATGGGCCACACCGCGCCCTATGTCTTGAAGAATGCACCGTGTCGGGTCTGGTTAGCACGTGCCGCGCCCGGCGTGACCGCAGCACCAGGCCCGTTTCGCTCGGCTAACGAGCGCGGACACTAAACGCGGTCCGCTATCAGGAGGTCACCACGTTCGTCATCATCATGGGTTGTGGGCGCGTCGGCGCGCGGCTTGCGCTGATCCTGACACACGCCAGCCACGAAGTCGTGGTTATGGACGTCAAATCGTCGGCGTTCAGTCGCCTGGGTCAGGACTTCGGTGGAACGACCATTCTGGGCAACGGCACCGACCAGGAGGTGCTGAAGCGGGCAGGCATCGAACGGGCTGATGCATTCGTCGCCGCCACGCAGGGTGACAACCGCAACATCATGGCCAGTCAAATCGCGAAACATGTCTTCGGCGTGAAGCGTGTGGTCACCCGAATTTACGACCCGCTGCGCTCGGACACGTTTGCCGCGCTCGGGCTGCAGGCGATCAGTCCGACCATCATCGGCGCCAATTCGTTCTACGAAGAGCTTACCGGTCAGCCGGCGCCGGCGCTCGGGGTGTAGGGGCGTATGTACGCCATCATCGCCGGCGGCGGCAAGGTAGGTTTCTTCCTCGCCCGAGAGTTGATCGAGCAGGGCCACGAAGTCCTGATCATCGAACAGCTTGCCGATCGGGCTGAATTCATCGCCAACGAACTCGGCAATGTCGTGCTGCGCGGCAATGCCGACGAGGCGAGCACGCTCGCCGAAGCCGGCGCTGAGCGCGCCGACGTCGTCATTGCCGTGACTGGCGACGACGAAGACAATCTCGTCCTGCTCCAGGTCGCCAAGCGTCGTTTCGGCACCCAGCGCACGATTGCTCGCATCAACGATCCGCGTAACGAAGATCTTTTTCGGATGCTGGGTATCGATGCAACGGTCAACGGGACGCAGGTCATGCTGTCAGTGCTCGAACAGGAGATCCCACAGGCCAACCTGGTGCCCCTGCTCCGATTGCGGAACACCGACATCGAAGTGGTGGAGGCCGTCGTGGCAGAGGGCAGTCGCGCGACCGGCTCAGCTCTGCGGGATATCGACCTGCCGCCCGAAAGCTCCGTAGCCGTGGTGATCCGCAGTGGGGCGGCGTTCTTCCCCAATGGCACCACCGTGCTCAAGGCGGGCGACGAAGTCGTAGCGCTGACTCGCAGCATCCACGAACCGCGACTACGAAGCCTATTTTTCAGCGAGCAGCCGCGCTAGCCAGCGCGGCGATAATTCCCGACCCCGTCACGCTCCCATTCGGGCATAAATTTCGTCCAGCCCGAGAAGCGCTCGCTCTCGAGGTACTGGTGAAACAGGTAGTAGCTGGTTGCGCGCGGCTCGCCCGGCTGCCGTCGCAACAGCATGCGCGCCTCTTCAGGGGTGCGACCACCCTTGCGATGGTTGCACGTCCGGCAAGCGCTAACGAGGTTGTCCCAGCTGTGGCGTCCGCCGCGGTGGCGAGGAACAACGTGGTCCAGCGTGAGATCGCGGGTGCGAATGCCACAGTACTGACAAGCCTGGTGATCGCGAACGAAGATCTCACGACGTGTCAAGCGGACGCGCGGTCTGGGCCGCTTGATCATGTACACCAGCCGAATGACCGAGGGCCGCGGGAACAGGCGATTCGGCGTTCGGATAGGAACTTCAGCATGCTCGAGCACTTCCGCCTTGCCGCCGTCCACCAGCACCAGAGCTCGCCGTGCATTGCAAACATTCAGCGGCTCGTAGTTCTGGTTCAGCACCAAGACTGCGCTCACCCGTTATCTCCCGACGCGTATGAAGAACGGATCGAACATCGTTAGAAGAAGCGAGTCGATTGTAGCCGTTACTTGAGTTGTAACGGAAGGCCGGCCACCACCAGATACACCTCGGCGCAGGCGCCCGCGGCGAATTGGTTGAGCCGTCCCAGAGCATCACGAAATTGGCGGCCAAGCGGATAGGCCGGCACCAGGCCCATACCGACCTCGTTCGAGACCACGACCACGTGCGTGTGTATGGCAAGCACAGCCCTGAGCTCGGCTATCGCTCGACTTTCGGCGAGGCTCGCCTCTTCGGCCATGAGGTTGGACAGTAGCAGTGTGAGATCCTCGAGTAGCACCGTGGCAGCGTCGCCAGCCTCCGCTCTGAGGCGCTCGGCAAGACCTATTGGTATTTCGAGCGTACGCCATGTCTCAGGCCGTTGCGAACGGTGCAGAGCGATGCGCTGAGCCATCTCCTGGTCGCCGGCTGTCCCCGTCGCCACATACAGCACCGGTTCCCCACATTCGGCAGCCAAGCGCTCGGCGAACGTGCTTTTGCCCGAGCGTGCGCCCCCGAGCACGAGAATCCGCCGATTACTCAGCGTCAGCCCTCGAGTGTGACCGTTCGGGGGAAAACACGGAAGCGTTCGGCCATGACAATTGCTTTGAGATCACGTACTGCCTGATCCAATCGGTCGTCGTGGTTGACAATGACGTAGTCGTATTCGCTCACGCGCTGCATCTCGCGCTCGGCCGTGGCCAGTCGGACCTGACGCTCCTCGGGCGTCTCGGTGCCCCTGGCTTCTAGACGCGGGGCGAGCTTCTCGAGTGAGGGCGGTCGCAGGAAGATGGTTACTGCATTTGGCAGTTTCCAGCGCACGGTCCGCGCACCCTGCACGTCAGGCGCCAGAATGACGTCATTGCCGCGACGCAGCCCATCCCGGATGCTGTGCAAAGGGATGCCGTAACGGTACCGCTTGTGCACCACCGCGTGCTCGAGGAACTGCCCCTGCTTGAGCAACGCGTCATACTCCGCATCCGTGAGAAAATAGTAGTGAATACCCTGCTGCTCCCCCTGCCGAAGCGGGCGCGTGGTGGCCGTGACGCAGTGGGAGATGGGAAACTGATCCCGCTTGAGTTGTTCGATGAGCGTCGACTTCCCGACCCCTGAAGGCCCGGCCAGAACGAACACCAGTCCACTGGCGGACGTGTTCGGCTGCTCGACGGCGTCCACTACGGCTGATGAGCTTTGACGCGCTGACGCTTTCGGCCGTGCGAGACGAGCTCGAGCCGATGCTGACTGATGCGCGCCTGCAAAAGCTTGTCTTCGACGACGAGCTTAGCCTGGCCATCGAAGTCTTTTCGCCACAGGCCGGACGTACGAACGTGCTGCTGTCGGCGGATCTGGAGAATTGCCGAATACAGCGTATTTCTCACCTGCCGCCGCGCGGCCTCCCGCGCGAGACTCCCTTTAACCTGGTTGCGCGGAAGCATCTGCGCAACGCCCATATTCGGTCGGTTCGGCAGCCGCGGCTCGAGCGCGTGTTCGAACTTGACTGCGAACAACGCGACGCCTCCGGGCAACATTACAGATTCCTGCTCATTGTAGAAGTCATGGGAAGGCGCAGCAATCTCGTACTCGCCGATCAGCACGGAATCATCATGGACGCCGCGCGCCGATCCCCGCCCAGTCGCAATCCACGCCGGCCCATCCTTCCGCACCTGCCCTACGCGCCACCACCACCACAGGACCGGATGTTGCCTGAACAGCTCTCAAGCGACGGGCTGGCGGCCTCGGCCCGCGGCCAGTCTGGAGCGTTGGCGAAATTTCTGTCCGACCGGATTGCAGGCTTGTCGCCACTGGCGGGACGCGAGATAGCCTTCCGCGGCGCGGGCGCCGCGCATGCTCCGCTGGCGGGTGTCGACTGGACAGACGTTCTCCAGGCCACGCTGACGTTCATGTCGGCCGAACGTACGCACGACTGGGAGCCGACGCTGGCGGTCGAGAACGGCCGGCCGGTGGCGTTTGCGGCCTATCGGCTGCGGCATCTCGAGGCGGCCGGAAACAGCCTGGTGCCGTTTGACACGATTTCAGATGCGATGGACGCCTACTATTCTCGTTTGGCCGAGGTCGGGCCGGCCGGTCGCGGCGACATCTTGCTGGCCGAACGGCGGACCCTGCTCGCGCCCTTGGTGCGCGCCACGCAAGCGAGCTCGCGCAGGATTTCGGCGCTCCAGCATCAGCTCGAGTCTGGGCAGCGTCACCGCGCGCCTTTGCGCCGTGGGGGAGAGCAGATCCTGGCGCACCACAACGATCTGCCCGTGGGTTCGACTGAATTGCTGGTGGACGGCGAACGCTTTGAGCTCGACCCGCGCTTGAGCGCGGTGGACAACGCGCAGGCGTACTTTGCCCGTTATCGCAAGGCCCGCGAAGCCGAAGAGCGCGTGCCGCGGCTGCTCGAGGAAGCTGGTCAGCAAGCGGAGCACCTGGCTGAGCTGCACACCCTGGTCGAAGTTGCGGCTGAGATGGAGGCGATCCGCGCGTTGCGGCGGGAAGTCGGCGCGGCGACCGGCGCGAAGGCCCTACCCGTAGACGGCAAGACCCCAAAGGCGGCCAAGACTGGGCAGCGGCCGGCGAAGACGGCGCCGTTCCGCCGAATCCCGGTTGGCCAGGGCTGGGAAGCGCTGCTCGGCGCGAGCGCTGCGGGCAACGCGCGGGTGACGTTCGACATCGGCCAATCAGAGGACGTCTGGCTGCACGCCCGGGGCGTGCCGGGCGCCCACGTCATTCTGCGGACGAACGGGTCCACACCGCCTGAGCCCATCCTGGAGCGGGCTGCCCAGCTCGCCGCCTGGCATTCCGCGTTGCGCTTGTCTGGCGCCGTCGAGGTGGATATCGCCTTACGCCGCCACGTACGCAAGATCCCCAACGGCCCGCTCGGACTGGTGCGTTACTCGAATGAGCGCACGGTACGCGTTACGCCCAGTCCATAGGCGCGTGTGGCATCATCTGAACGCCTGGTGGCTGGGCGCCTGGCGAAGGCAACACAAGAGCGGGGAGCATGCGGCGTTACGGCGACGGGAACGGAAACGATAACCGCCTGAATCGGAACGGCCACGGGCAGGATATTCGACGCCGCGCCCAGAAGCGCGCGCAGGAACGACTGCAGCGCCTGTACCGTCTCCAGGCCGCCCGACAGTATCGCGAGCGCCTGAGCGTAACCCCGCGTTGGCGGATGCCACTGATGATTGGCTCCGGACTCATGCTGGCCATGATCGCCGTTGGCTTCGTGACCGTGTTCGTCCTGCTGCAGGGAGCCGCAACCGCCTATGCGATGCTCACGCGAGACTTGCCGTCGCTGGGCGAGATCAGTAACCACGCCAGCTTCAAGACCGCTCAAATTTTCGACCGCAAGGGCCAGCTCCTGTGGGAGTTCTACGACCCCGACGGTGGCAAACGCACCGTCATTCCGCTGAGTGAGATTTCCCAGAATCTGATCGACGCCTCCCTGGCAGCCGAAGACGCGTTCTTTTATCAGCATCGCGGCGTCGACCTGCGGGCAACGCTGCGCTCGGCACTTCTGACAGGCAGCGGCACCAGCCAGACTGGCGCCTCGACCATCACTCAGCAGCTCGTGCGCAACGTGATCCTTTCGCCAGAGGAGCGCAAGCAAGTCACCCTCAACCGCAAGGCGCGCGAAATCATCCTGGCTTACCAGTTGGACGAAAAGCTGTCCAAGGACGAGATCCTGGAGCTGTATCTCAACGAAGTCTTCTACGGTAACCAGAGCTACGGTGTCGAAGCCGCGGCGCAGAGTTACTTCGACAAGCACGCGCGTGATCTCGACGTGGCGCAGGCAGCCCTTATCGCTGGACTGGTGCAGTCGCCGTCCGAGTATGACCCCACCCGACGCGACACTCCCCGCACGGCGGATGGCATCCCCGTTGTCACCAAGGAACGCCAGGCGTATGTCCTCGAGCAAATGAGTCGCCACGGGTTTATCACCGAGCAGCAGGCGCGGGAGGCGTACGCCGAGCCTCTAGAGATCAAGACGCGCCAGATCGAGCTCAAGGCGCCGCACTGGGTGATGTACATCCGCGACCTGGTCGAGCAGAAGTACGGTGCTCGGATGCTGTACCAGGGCGGACTGAAGATCTACACCACGCTCGACGTCGACTACAACGACAAGATGCAGCAGGTTCTGCAGGACTCCAAGGCCACCATTGCTACGCAGGGCGCCACCAACGCTGCGCAGATTGCCGTCAATCCGAAGACGGGTGAGATCCTGGCCTTCAACGGAAGTCTCGACTACAACGACGAATCCATCGATGGCCAGGTGAACCTCCTGACAAGCGAACGTCAGCCCGGGTCGTCCATCAAGCCAATCATTTACGCCACCTCATTCTTGAAGGGCAATGCGCCCGCAACCACCATCGACGACCAGCCAACCTGTTGGAACGACACGCCCACCCACAAATGGTGCCCAGGCAATTTTGACAACATCTTCCACGGCCAGACCACCATCCGCAGTGCGCTGGGCAATTCGCTCAATATCCCGGCCGTCAAGACACTCGACTTCGTTGGGATCGGTACCGCGGTCGACATGGGTGCGAAGCTCGGCGTCACCACCTGGGGCCCGGACGCCGACAAGACTTTCGGCCTGAGCCTGACGCTCGGTGGGGCAGAGGTCAAACCAATCGATATGGCCCAGGTGTACGCAACCTTCGCCAACAACGGCCTCAAGATTCCACTGGTTGCCGTGACCCGCATCGTCGACGCCGAGGGTAACGTGGTCGAGGACTACAAGGTCCCGCAGGGCGAGCAAGTCGTCGACGCCCGTGCGGCGTACATGATCAGCAACATCCTGTCTGACCCGGCGGCGAAGTTGTTCACGTACGGACCGAACACGCCACTGATGCTTCACCAGCGCGACGATCCAAAAGCTCCGCTGTGGCCGGCCGCCTCGAAAACGGGCACCACCGACAACTACCGAGACACGTGGACGGACGGCTATACGCCGGGCATCGCGATCGTCGTCTGGGTCGGGAACGCGGACGGACGACCGATGCATCAGACGCTGAGTACGCTTACGGCTGCCAAAGTCTGGCCGGCCTCGATGAAAGCGTCTTTCGATCATTTCGGCATGCAGCCGGAGGACTTCCCTCGACCTGACGGCCTGGTGGAGCGGCAGGTGTGCGGCGACACGCGCATGCGGCCAGGCGCGCCACTGTGCTGGAACGATCTGTTTTTCGCCGAGAACGCGCCCAAGGCGACCGTCCAGGCCGCTCCACGCCCGGCCGCGCCAGCAGCCGTGCAGCCTACGCCCCGCCCGGACCAGCCGCCGGCAGCTGAGCAGCCGGACACGCAGGCCCAGCCGACACAAGCGCGGCCGCAGGGTCAGCCGGCTCAGGCACAGCCAACGGCTGTTCCGCAGTCGGCGCCCCCCAAGCCGCAGCCAACCGTCGCGCCACCTCCTGCACAGCCGAAGCCCCAGCCGACGAGCGCCCAGTCCAAGCCACAGCCTACGCCCCGCTCCCGTAACAGCCCATAACCCGGGCCTCACCCCGGGAAAAGGCGGAGACAGCAAAGTCCGCGGCTGAACCGCACATCGCCAGCGCACCCGGGAATCAGGGACGGGCCGCTCATGCCCCTCTCGGAGCGCCCGCGCCCAGAAGCAGCTCTGCGATCTGGCCGGGGGGCGTGTCGAAGCCCGGAGTGTGAACGTCGCGGCCAAACGGTCGCCAGGCCGTGGCTGAGGTAGGCCCGAACAGCACGAGCGTCCTTGCACCGCTCAGACCGGCCAGATGGCTGACACCGGAATCGTTGCCCAGGTACGCTCGGCAGCCGGCCAGACGTGCCGCGAGGTGCTCGAGCGGCGTGTGCTCAAGACGCGGCAGGGCGCGCCCGAGGATCGTCTCCAGGCTGCGCGCAGCGGCTCCGTCCGCTTCGCCCACGATCAGGCGAACGGGGCTTTCGAGCGCCCGGATCGTCTCGGCGAACCGCGCGGCTGGCCAGTTCTTAGCTGTGGACCCGCTGCCGGGGTGGACGAGCACTTCGTCCGAGTCAATGGAAGCGATGCCGAGCGGCCGCTCGTCCAGGAAACGGTCGACCCCCAAGCCGGCCAGGGAGTCCACAAGGTACGTTCCACAGTGCGCGGCAGCATCGGCCGGTCTGGATGGCGCGACCAGTAACGCATGCTTCAAGGCGGGCATCGCTTCCGGATTCACCCACGCCAACACTTGCTCGGCGGGAGCGTGATCCGGTGTGAACAACCACCTCAGCGACGAGTCGTCAAAAGCGATGCCGAGGGCAACTTCGCCGGCTGAGGCAAGCAATCGAGCGGCGCCGGCGTGGGCTGCCAGGGTCACATCCGAAAAACCCCGCCGTCGCAGCGCCCGCAGAGCCGGAACGGCTATCAGCGTGTCGCCCAGCGCTCCGGGCCGCAGAACCAGCACCGTCGGCTACGCTGCGCGCTAGTTGATCGAAAACGGTCCTATCGACAACGGCCGGTTTTCCCGACGCAGCATGCTCAGTTCTTGCTGTAGCCGGCTCGTCACGTCGTTGAGTTCGAGCAGATGCTGGCGTTCGCGCGGATGCACTTGCAGAGTCGCGGCGACTCGATAGGACAACTGAACCGGATCGGACGGCAGCGCGGCCGGCGATGTCAGGCCAGCGCCGTCCGTCGCCGCGAGCATGCGAGCCTGGTACGTTCCGAATTCCTCGGCGACGCTCGACAGGAGGTCGGCTGCGATCGGATGGCTGGTCTCGTCGGCGAGGATCCGCGAGTCCCCCACCAGGTACCCCTCAGGCATCACTCGCGCCCGGCCCACTAATCGAAAGCGCGCCTCACCAACACTCAGGATGATCATTTGGCCATCCGGCAGACGATCCACGCGCAGCATGCGCGCCGTGCAGCCGACACGTTCGGGCTCGGCCGGTTGGCCCACCTCGCTGCCGCTGCGAATCAGCAGGCCGCCGAAGAGCTGGTCGGTGACCTGGCAAGCGCCCATCATCATCTTGTAGCGCTCCTCGAAAATGCGCAGCGGTAGCGACATGCCGGGATACAGCACGACCTGTCCCAGCGGGAACAGCGGCAGGACCAGTTGAGGATCGGTCATGCCTCGGCCAGAAAAGCGAGCGCGGTACTGGTCAGTACTTGCACTCCGATATCCAAGGCGCGCTCGTCGAAGTCGAAGGTCGGGCTGTGGTGCGGACTGCAGAGGCCGCGCTCAGCATTCGCCGAGCCCACGAAGAAGTAGCAGCCTGGCACCGCTTCGAGAAACAGCGACATGTCGTCGGCCCCGGTGGTCTGAGTGTGGCTGAGTACCCTCGTCGGACCAACCACACGCTCGGCAACCCGCTGAACAAGCTCAGTCATAGTGGCATCGTTGATACACGCTGGGCAGGCGTCTGTCATGCGAAACTCTGCTTCCACGCGAAAGGCGCTCGCGATGCACCTGATCTGCTCTCGCAGGCGGTCTAACAAGCGTGTTCTGAGTGCGGGGTCAAACACGCGCAATGTGCCCTGGAGCTCGACGCGTGTGGGGATGATGTTCGGCGCCGTCCCGCCATGGATGCTGCCGAAGGTCAACACTGCCGGCTGCATAGGCGGCGCGTCGCGCGAAATAAGTGTCTGGAGCGCCACGATCAGTTGAGCGCTCGCCAGGACAGGATCAGGCACCTGGTGCGGCATGGCGCCATGGCCGCCCGGCCCGCTCAGGGTGATGTCGAAGGCATCGGCTGAGGCGTACACCGGACCACGCCGCGCGTCGACCTGGCCCACCTCCAGATCGTTCCACAGGTGCAGCCCAAAACACGCGTCCGGGCGTGGCTCGAGCGCGCCGTCGGCGAGCATACCCACGGCGCCGCCGATCCGCTCCTCGGCTGGCTTGAACACAAAAGTCACCCCAACTCGCAATTCGTCGCGGCGCGCGGCCAGCAGTTCGGCCACCGTCAGCAGAATGGCCATATGGCCGTCGTGTCCGCAGGCGTGGTGCGCGCCGTGGTTGAGCGATGCGTAGGCCTGGCCGCGATCAGTCTCGACGAGCGGCAGCGCATCCATGTCAGCGCGCAGCATGACGGTGCGGCCGGGCTGTCCACCCCTGAGCACGCCCACGACACCCGTCTGGCCGACGCCCGTTCGCACCTGGTCAAGACCGACTCGCTGCAGTTGCTCGGCGACAATGCCGGCCGTCCGATGTTCGCGGTGCGCTATCTCGGGGTAGCGGTGAAAATCGCGGCGCAGCTCGATCAGCCGCTGGTGTTGTTCAGCCGTCAACATCAGATCAGGCTCCTCGATTGGCAGCCATCGACGGGAAGGCTGATGCCAGTGACCAGGCTGGCCCGGTCCGAACACAGGAAGCTGACGACGTCGCCTACCTCCTCAGGCCGCCCGAAACGTCCAAGCGGCATGTCCCGTCGCACGAATTCGGCCATGGCTTCCGGATCGTCCTGCTGACGGCGCCACCATGAGCCACCGGGAAACATGATCGAACCAGGTGCGACGCTCAGGACGCGAATGTTGTCGGGCGCAAGCTCGCGCGCCAGGCCTTTGGCCAGACTGATCTCAGCCGACTTCACCACCTGGTAGCCCAGGCGGCCGCCAGCCTCGCGACCGTAAATTGAGGCGATCATGACGATTGCGCCATGACCCTGGCGCTGCATGACGGGCACGACCAGGCGCGTCAGTCGAAGGGACGGCCAGAACGTGAGATCGAGGGCTGACTGCCATTCCTCGTCCGGCGCACCGACAGACGTGGCCGCACCGCCGCCCACATTGTTGATCAAGATATCCACCTGGCCGAACCGCTCCAACGTTCGATCGAAGACGTGCTGGCAGCCAGCCGGGGTGGTCACGTCAGCCGCTACGTCGGTCACCTCGACACCCCGGCCGGCGAGCTCGTCGGCGAACCCCTTCAGGGGCTCGGCTCCCCGCGCATTCAACGTGATCCGCACGCCCTCGGCGGCAAGCGAAGACGCGATCGCGCGTCCTATCCCACGGCTCGAGCCGGTCACGATTGCAACCCGACCCTGTAGACCGAGATCCATGGCAGCTACGCAGCCGGCTCGGCGGCTCGCCGCCAGTGCACTTTGACTACCGCGCCAGCGGAATCCGAGCGGAGCGCGCAGTCTTCGTCTCGTCCGCCGCGTAGGAACTCCCAGTACGCCGGCCACAGCCCGGGGTAGCGCAGGAAATCGATCAGGATGCGCGGATCACCCGTGTGCGGCGCCTTGAAGACCACCGTCACCGTCTCGTCCTGTTCCGTGAGAAGATATTCCGTCAGCCGCCGCCGGCGAAAGAGCGACTTGGCCTCGGACCCGTTCAGCCATTCGACAAATCGGGCGTGGTCTGCAGCGTGCCCGCTACGGACCCGCCCGACCCAGACGCGCGAGTCTTCGTCAACTGACGTCTCGGGCACCCGACCAGGGTACCCCAGACAGTCATCGGCAGGGACGCGGTGGCCGCTAGAATAATCGGGTTGACTGAAGCCGAGACCCGCGCTCGGTCCACGCCCCAGCGACGGGTTGAACGCGACTCTATGGGCCAGCTAGAGGTGCCCGAGGGCGCCTACTACGGGGCCTCCACTCAGCGCGCAGTCGAGAATTTCCCGATCAGTGGCGAGCGATTCGACCGTCGCTTCATTTGGGCCCTGGGCACGATCAAGTACGCAGCCGCGATCGCCAACCGCGACCTGCAGCTGCTCGAGGCCCCCAAGGCTGAGGCGGTGGCGCGAGCAGCAGCTGAGGTAGCCGGGCCGCCTGGGCGTTTCGACGATCAGTTCGTGCTCGACATCTTCCAGACGGGGTCGGGCACGTCGACGAACACCAATGCCAACGAGGTCATCGCGAACCGCGCCACGGAGCTACTCGGTGGCGAGATCGGTTCCAGGTTGGTCCATCCAAACGACCACGTCAACCTCGGCCAGTCCTCGAACGACGTGATCCCGACCGCCATGCACCTGGCCAACCTGGCTGAGCTGGAGGAGCTTTTGATCCCGGCTATCGAGCACTTGCGGGGCGTCCTCGAACAGAAAAGCAAAGAGTTCTGGCCGATCATCAAGACCGGCCGAACCCATTTGCAAGACGCCACGCCCATTCGCTTGGGCCAGGAGTTCCTGGGGTACGTCGGCCAGATGGAGCGCACCCTCCAACGCCTCGCGTCTGCGCGCCAGGAGCTGCAAGAGGTGGCCCTGGGTGGCAACGCGGTAGGTACTGGCATCAACATGCACCCTGAATTCCCGAGACGCGTGTGCGAGATCATCAACCAGCGCACCGGTCTCGGCGTCCACGAAACGTCCAACCACTTTCAGGCCCAGAGCACGATCGACAACGTCGTAGCAGCGAGCGGCGCGGTACGTACCGTGGCAGTGTCGCTGCTGAAGATTGCCAACGATGTCCGCTGGATGGGCAGCGGCCCACGCGCCGGTATCGGTGAGCTGGACATCCCCGCAGTGCAGCCGGGCAGTTCGATCATGCCGGGCAAGGTCAACCCAGTCATCGCCGAGTCACTCACCCAGGTGTGCGCAATGGTCATCGGCAACGACGTTGCCATCGTCATCGCCGGCCAGAGCGGTAGTTTCGAGTTGAACGTGATGCTGCCAATAGCCATTCGTAATCTGCTGCACTCCATTCGCTACACTGGGACTGCCGCTCGCAACTTTGCCGACACTCTGGTCGCGGGGCTGACGGCGACGAGCCGCGGACCCGACCTCGTGGAATCCGGGCTCATGCTGGTAACCGCCCTGGCGCCGGAAATTGGGTATGACGCGGCAGCTGCTCTGGCCAAGGAAGCGTTTGCCAGCGGTCGCAGCATCCGTGACCTGGCACGCGAGCGGACGTCGTTGTCTGAGACGGCGCTCGAGCGCATCCTCAACCCCGCGGCCATGGTCGAGCCAGGCCGAAGCTTTGCCTCAGCCGGCGGCTAGCCCACCCCCGGCCCCATAGCGGGTCAGGAACCCATCTCGGACCTCGCCCAGCCTGTCGGCTCGGATGCCGGCCCGGATCTGGTGCATGAGTTGCTGGATGAAATACAGGTTGTGCAGGCTGGCGAGCGTGTACGCCAGCAGCTCGTGCGCGGCAAACAGGTGTCGAAGGTACCCGCGCGAGAAGCCAGTGCTGCACGTGTAGCAGGCGCAGTCAGCCTGGATCGGCTGCGGGTCCTCCTTGTGTTCGGGACTGGTGATGTGCAGCCTACCGTCTGGTGTGTACAGCTCGCCGTGGCGTCCGAGCCGGGTGGGGGCCACGCAATCAAACTGATCCACCCCTCGTTCGACACACGCGAACAGGTCTTCTGGCTCGCCGATGCCCAACAGGTGCCTCGGCCACGCCGGCGGGAGATGAGACGTCGACCAGTCGACTACGGCGTGCATGTCTGCCTTGGACTTTCCGAGCGAGCCGCCGATAGCCACGCCGTCGAAGGGCAGACGCCCAATGAACTCGGCGCTGGCCGTGCGCAGCTGCTCGAAGGCGCCCCCCTGAACTATCCCATACAGCGCCAGGTCCGTCCGCTGGCGGGCGTCGATGCAGCGCCGCGCCCAGCGATGCGTACGCTCCATCGCCTGGCGCGTATAGTCGGCGTCATGTAGAGGAGATGTCGGCTCGTCGAATGCGAGGGTGATGTCGGCGCCGAGCGCCTCCTGCATGGCGATGGACGACTCGGGCGTCAACCGCTGCCGAGAGCCGTCGATGTGCGAGGTAAAGGTGGCGCCGTCTTCGTCCACGTGCACCAATCGGGGCGCCTGATTGCGCGAACGCTGCGCGGGCTGGCTCGGCTGCGCCGGCGAACGTTGTCCTGGGAACATACCGATCTGCTTGCCGACGCCATGTTCGAGCCCGAAGCCCAGGGAGAACACCTGGAACCCGCCGCTGTCGGTAACGAGCGGCCCGTCCCAGGCCATAAAACGGTGCAGACCCCCGAGCTCGCGCATGGTTTCAACTCCGGGTCGGAGCAGCAGGTGGTACGTGTTGGCCAGCACAACGCCGGCGCCGAGCTGGCGCAGCTCGGCTGGGGTGACGCTTTTCACGCTACCAGCGGTGCCGACGACGCAAAAAAAGGGCGTTTCGATGGCCCCGTGGGGCGTGTGCAGGACGCCAGCTCGCGCTCGGCTGTCCGAAGCCTGGTGGGTGACCTCGAGTCGAACAGTCAGGGCAGCTGCAGCCGTCTCGACGACAGTTGGCGTCCGATCAACCCGTCTTCTGAGATGAGCCAGCCACCGATTCCAACCAGGGACCACAGGCCCAGACTCTGCAGGTCTGTTTGTAGTCCGCTCAGATAAACCACGGCCGGGGAGGCGGCGACCAGTTCCATGGCATAGCCGACATCGCCCACAACCGGTTGGAAAGCAGTCATCCAGCCGAACATCTGCCAGCTCGCCAGCCCCAGCACAATCGCCGCTAGACCCTGGATCGCGACCACCTGTGGCTGTTGCGCAAACCACGCGCCGGGGTTCCACTGAGATAGGCGTGCCCACCACGCAAACACTGATGGCGCAGGCCGAGTCGAAACCAGCACAAGCTGCGCAAGCTGGTGTTGCAGCTCTGGAGGCGGCGCGGCGACAAGGGTTTGCCCCAGCACGACGTCCAGTCGATCGAGACGGTGTGCAACGTGCGCACACCGCACGCAGGCGGCTACGTGTCGATCCAGGTCGGGATCACTCCCGCGCGCGTCGACAAGCAGTCGGTCAGTTACGTCGGCACACTGCACGGCTGTTCCTCCATTGGAGCAGCAAGCAATTGAGCAAGCCGTTCCTTCCCCCGCCGAATATGGCTCTTCACCGTATTCAACGGCAAACCCATGACGTCCGCAATGTCCTCGTATCGCAAGTCCTCGAAATAGTGCAGCGTGAGCGCCAGGCGCTGGGTCGCGGGCAGCTGCCCCAGCGCCTCCCGCACCTGCGTCGCCGACTCGCGCAACTCCAACCGCTCCTCCGGTTGTGCCCAGCGATCGCTGTCGGCGAGCCGTTGTCCAGGTGTCGGGGCGTCATCACCAGCCTGCGCCTGAGGCCTCTGCTGGTCGAGGGACTCGACTGGCCGGCCCCGACGTCGAAGACCGTCAAGGCAGATGTTGGTGACCAATCGATACAGCCAGGTGGTGAACTTCGTCTCTGCGCGGTACGTTCCCAGAGAGCGCAACAGGCGTATGAATGCCTCCTGGGTCATATCGGCGGCGTCGGCTGGGTTATGCATGACACTCATCGCAATGCTGTAGACGTACGTTTGCTGACTCTGCACGAGCTCGGACACCGCCGCGCGATCACCGGCCTGTGCCCGCTGGACGAGCGCAGCGCTCGGTTCGGCCATGCCTCACTCGGGCCTTGCATCGGGACCCCGGGATCCCGAAAACATTGTGTCGACCTGGCTATGACGCATGTGAGCCCGAACTAGTTGCAAGCGGCTGGCGCAACCGGACCCGCCGGGGCCACTGCAACAACGAGCGACCAGGTGTCGTCTCATCGGCACGAGACGATACTGCACGCCCGTCAAGTACGGCGACTCCGCCGCCGACGCCGGAGCACAGGAGGAACGTGCATGGGACGCGAATTTGCACCACCGCCGACATCCCCGCCCTATATCCCTGTCCCGCCCGGGCCACCCGGCCCGAGACGGCTCGTACGCAGCCGCCGCGAGCGCATGTGGGCCGGCGTGGCGGGCGGTATGGCCGAGTACTTCGATCTTGACCCTGCTCTGGTGCGGCTGCTGTGGGTCGCGGCAGCGGTCGTCAGTGGCGGCCTGGCCGTGCCTGTGTACATTCTGGCGTGGGTCATCCTGCCCCGAGACGATCGCACCTCCGACACGGAACCGCATGCCTGGCGCGATTGGTCTCAGGAGTTCCACACCGAAGCTCAGCGTGTAGCCGACGAGGCGCGACGCATGGCTGGTGACATGCGTGAGTCGGCCCACTCCTGGCGCGCACCTGGCCCAACCGATACCGTCCCGAGTGTGCCCGGCCACGACCCTGCCACGGACAAGGGTGCGCCGACGGCTGGCTACTCCGATCCGCAACCGGAGTCGACGTGGTGGTACGACAGGGACGTCGAGCGAAACCGACACTATCGACGTCACCCCAGGTCGACGGGTATAGCGCTGGTGGCCCTGGGCGTGCTCCTGCTAGCAGCCAATTCTGGCCTGTTTCGCCTGGTCGACTGGCACCTCATGTGGCCGCTGCTCTTCATCGGCCTGGGGCTAATGCTGCTTGCGCGCCAGTCGCGGTGGGGCCGTTGAGCTCGAGCGCAACCTACGGACCGCCTCCTGCACCCCAGCGACGTCGCCGAGGCGGCGTCGTCGTGCCGCTTGTCCTCATTTTCATCGGTTGCGTCTTTCTTCTCCAGAACACCGACCACCTGCCGCCCAACGCCTGGCAAACCCTGTGGCGGCTGTGGCCGGTGATTCTGGTGCTGGCAGGCATGGAGCTGCTGCTGGCGCACCGCGTACCGTGGTTTGTGCTGGCCGCGGTGACTACTCTGGTCCTGGCGGCTGGGGCATTTGCCAGCAGCCTGAATGTGGGCCCGAATGCAGCTACGGGTGCCGCCCCGCGCTCGACTCCAACCGATCTCGCCGGGGCAACCCAGGCTACCGTGACGGTCCGTTTCGGGGCCGGCGAGCTCAACATCGGTCCGCTCGTTCAACCTGGTCCAGACCAGCTGGCAGTGATGAAGTACGTAGGCCCGGCCGAGCTCGCGCCCGAGCCTCGCTACTCCCCGACGGTCGGCGGAGTCGGTCGACTCGAATATCAGACCACCGATTCCCGCTCAGGCTCTCATTTCATGCCCTTTGTCGGTGGCCGATCGGACACGCCGCACATGGACCTCAACCTGTCGCCCAACGTGCCAATTGCCGCATTGAACGTCCAGACGGGAGCGACGGACGCACACCTGGACCTGTCTAGCCTGAAGATCAGCAGCATGGATATCTCGGTCGGCGCCGCGGCGGCCTTGGTCCGACTTCCTGAGGCGGCCGGAATCACCATCGCGCACATCAGCGGTGGCGCTGCGACCATCACCCTCGAGGTTCCCCAGGGGGTCGCGGCTCAGGTTCGCCACACGGGCGGGTTGAGCACGTTCGAAATCGATCAGACCCGCTTTCCGCTTGCAAGCGAAGGCGTGTACCGCTCGTCTGAGTACGGCACAGCTCAGAACAAAGTTGACTTGAGCATCGAAACCGGCCTCACGACGATTGCGGTGAATTGAGCGCTTTGCGACGAGCGCGCTCCTGCACCTTTTGCACGTAGATATCCATCGCCCACGCGCCGCCTCCGCGCAGCACGAAGTACGCCCCGACCAGCACCAGCACCGCGGCCATCACGCCGGCACCCAAATTGATCCACTCCCAGCCGCCCAGGCACACCAGAATGAGCCCGGCCACGCGGCTCATGAACCCGGCTAGTAAGAACACGCCGAGCGTAAAAGACAGGCCTGCGAGCGGGAGCAAGATCCCGAGTGGCTGCGCCTGATCGGCCACGGCTTGTCGCGGATCCGCAAGAGTGCGTACAGCGGAGAACATCAGCCAGAGTGCCAGCAGTACGCGCGCAGCCCCGGTTGCCCGGCTGTGTGTCGCGCTTGACTCGCCTTTCACGGCTCACCAATCAGATACACGCGCGGAATCCGTCCGCGGTCGAACGCGGCCAGCCTCTCTGGACCGAGCTCCAGAAGATGTGCCCGCGCGGCGCGCGCGTCTGCTCGCAAGCGGCCGACGTCGACGCCGTGACAGACGCCTGGGAAGGCCTCCAGGAGTCGGATGCCATGGTCCAGTTTGACCGCCGACCCTCGAAAATTGCGCTTCGTGAACAGGTGGTACAGGCCCACTCCAACAAGGAGAATTCCCTCGTACAAGTGACGGATCTCGTCTGGCGTAGCCCGCCACAGCAGTTCGAGGGTTTCGTGCTGGTCGAAAAAAAGGCCGGCATTGAATTCACGGATCGCTTGCAGCAATTCGGGCGGGGCCGGCGCAGCGCAGGCAACGACGAGATCGGCACGATCCAGGCGCTCGAGGGCAAGCCCGAGTTTGGGGTGATTCGAGAGAGGTTCCGTCGTCAACGCAAGGGTTATACTGCGCCCACTTAGACGTGGGAGGCGACGAACGATGACGTTCGCATCCGTTCAGGAGCTGATCCAGGGCACTCGCGAGGTAATCGATCTCAATGGTGGGGTGCGCGTCAAAGATCCGGCGGCACTCCGCCGCGAGACAATCGATGGTCTGGTCCAGACTGCCGTTTTCGGGGACGACAAGGTTCGCGACGCCGCCCGCTGGATCATCTGGGAGGCGGCTTGGGAAGTCGGCATCAAGAGCGCCAGTATTGATCCTCTATATCAGGCCCGCGCCCGCGAGGAGTATGACAGGCTGACCGTTCCAGCCATAAACGTGCGCGCAATGGCTTACGACATGGCGCGGGCGGTTACGGCGGCCGCAAAGCAGCGCAATGTGGGCCCGTTCATTTTCGAATTGGCCCGAAGTGAGATGGGCTACACCGGGCAGACGTGCGAAGAATTCGCAACCGTGGTGATGGCGGCAGCGATCAAGGAAGGCCACACTGGCCCGATTTTCCTCCAGGGCGATCACTACCAGGCGGATGCCAAGAAGTACGCGACTGACCCTGAAGGGACCATCGAGGCCTTGAAGACGCTGATTCGTCAGGCGGTCGCGGCTGGCTACGGGAACATTGACGTCGACACCTCGACGTTGGTCGACCTCTCATTTCCCAGCCTCGGCGAACAACAGCGCCACAACTACGAACGTTGTGCTGAGCTCGCCGCGCTGATCCGGCAGATCGAGCCGCACGGTGTCACAATTTCAATCGGCGGTGAGATCGGCGAAGTGGGTAAGCAGAACAGCTCGGTCGAGGAGCTCGACGCGTTCGTCGACGGGTTCCAGAAAGTGTTTGAGGCCGCTGTGGGCAGCCAGCGCGGGGTCTCCAAGATCAGCGTCAACACTGGCTCGTCGCATGGCGGCGTTGTGTTGCCAGATGGGACCATCAAGAAGGTTGCTATCGCCTTCGAGACGCTGGAGGAGATGTCGGCGGCTGCTCGTCGCCACCACATGGGCGGCGCGGTCCAGCACGGGGCCAGCACGCTGCCACCTGAATACTTCCACAAGTTTCCCGAGGTTGGCACGCTCGAGGTGCACCTGGCGACCGAATTCCAGAATATCATCCTGGATCACGGCGCCTTCCCCGACGATCTGAAGCAGCAGATGTACGCGTTCTGCCGCGACACGCTCGCCGACGAGCGGGCCAGCGGGGACACCGAAGAGCAATTCCTGTATAAGACGCGCAAGAAGGTCTGGGGCCCGTTCAAGGAGCAGGTCTGGAGCCTGCCCGAGTCCACCCGCGGCCAGATCCGCGCTCAGCTCGAGGAAAAGCTCGATTTCCTGTACCAGCAGCTAGGCGTCACGGACTCCCAACCTCTCCTAGACAAGTACATCCCGAACCCAGTCCGCGTCACCAAACCCCAACCAGCAGCACTGAAGGCCGTCACAGCCTAGCTAGATTCGCAGCAGAAGAAGTGTGTATTTCGTAGGCTGCATCGGCACGGCGCTCAACTGAGCTAGAAGGAGTATGTGCCGCATTGGCTGCTTTGGCACGGCGGTGAACTGGCGCAGAAGGAGTGTGTGCCGCGTTGGCTGCTTTGGCACGGCCCTGCGGGGGCTCCGCCCCCAACACCCCCGGCCCATTCGGCGCCGAGTGCTTTGACACGGGTTCGCAAGCAATGGACGTTGTTGGATTCCGATGGTGCTTTGGGACGGACGCCGTGGACGTGGTTGGATTCGCACAGTGCTTTGGCACGGCGCCTTGCGCGGGAGGGGCGCTGCCCCTCTACCCCACCAGACTCACCCACATTCTGGGCACATGCTCCGCGCGCGGAGGGGCGCAGCCCCTCCACACCTCCTCAGTGGCTGCGCCCCCGAGTAGCCCCCATCATCTCTTGTTGCTGCGCTCGCCGAGCCAGCAGGTCACCGCGGGTAACCTTGGCGGACGACCTCCACGCCAGGCAAGCGGCTTGCCCGAGACAGCTCCTTCGAGAGCGGCTTCGCCTACCTGGGACCTGTGTGTGCGCCGAATGGGCCGGGGGTGTTGGGGGCGGAGCCCCCGCAGTGATGAGGGAACACCATGACCAGCATGAGTCGGGCGGGGTAGGGGCAGCGCCCCTCCGGCGCGTAGCGCCGTGCCAACGCAGCCGACGAACACAGACGATAGGGTGAGCGGGCTACTCGGGCGGCGAAGCCACTGGGGAGGTGGGGAGGGGCGGAGCCCCTCCGCGCACGGAGCATGTGCCCAGAATGTGGGTGAGTCCGGCGGGGTAGAGGGGCAGCGCCCCTCCGGCCCGCAGGGCTGCGCCAAAGCACCTAACGCGGTGCACACTTCTTGTATTTCAGTTCAGCGCTATGCCACACACGTTTCTCGTATTTCAGTCGAGCGCCCCGCCCCAGGGCTTACGCCACGGCGACGGTTATGGTGTGGTAGCCGGTGGCGCCTGAGGGGAAGGGGGGGTTCTGTTCGCGCGCCTGCGGGTGGCCCAGGCCATCGGTCGCTCGGACGCGAATCTCGCGTGTCGAGCGATCCACCTGGACATCTCCACGCCAGAGCTGCCACGTATTCGGCGACAGCGCAGCTTTGACTTGAGCTGGCTGCCACGTCCGACCACCGTCGGTGCTGACCTCGACCGACTGAATTCCGCGATCGCCGGCAAACGCCACACCCCCGAGCGGGAGCATGCCAGATGCGACTGAGTCACGTGCGCGAGGCGCGTCGATGCGAGACTCGGTGGAATACGGCGCAGCGTCATCCCAGCCCTGGGTTTGCCAAAACCCGCGAAAGTCATTGGGAGCGATGGTAATGCCGGTCAGCCACTTGACGTTCTTCATGCCGTAGATGCCAGGAATGAGTAGCCGCGCCGGGAAGCCATGTTCGCTGCGCAGCGGCTGGCCGTTCATTTCCCACGCCAACAACGTGTCGGGATGGAGCGCTCGCTCCAGAGTGACCGAGTCCTTGTAATCGTCTGCGCCAGTGAAGACCGCTTTCACGCCCTCCGCGTGAACACCCGCCAACTCCAGCAAGTACTTGAGCTTCACTCCGCGCCAGAGACTATTGCCCCACAAATCGCCGCCGATCTCATTGCTGATGCACATCAGGGTGTAGTACCCCTCGCTGGCGGGTAGCGCCCTGAGCTGGTCGTAGGTGAGTTGCATTGGTTGGTCTACCAGACCATCGATGTTCAAGCGCCAACCCGCAACGGCTACTGAAGGGTCGATGAAATTCTTCGAGACGGTGTAGAAGTCGGCGGTCGGTGTGACCTCGGGCGCGATGCCCTTCACGTCGAAGGGCGGCGCATTCGGCTGAGCGGCTGCCACGACGTCGGCGGCCGCCGGGGCGGCGTCGGAGCCGCCCACAGCAACGCCTGAGATGAGCCGCCAGGCGGCCCCAGTGGCAAGCGTCGCCAAGAGGCCGGCGACAGCGCTCCGCAGCAGCGTTCGCCGACTCTCGTCTGGTGTCCCCGCAGCGTGCAGCGCGCGCCCGGCCAGCAGCCCGTACGTCTCGAACAATGCGAGGCCATACACGCCCACGACGACCAGCAGGGACAGGCCATGCCAGATCGGGCCGGCCTGCAAATGCTGGCCGAAAACGCCTGCCCCAAGCACGGTATACCCGCCCAGGCCGGTTACCAGCCACACCCCGATGACGGTTTTGACAATCTGCTGAAGGGTGGGTTTATTCGCGTACCAGCGCCCGATGAGGCCCCCCACGACCAGGGTGCCGATCGCCACAGCGCAATAGAAGAGCGGCTTGGCGGCGTGCTGCAGAGTGTCGAGAACCGCTGAGAACAACGCGCCTGGCATGTTCATCAGCAAGCCTTCGGCCACAACTTCTGGCAACGAGATGACCCCACTGAGCACCCGCACCACCGCAATCGCGGCCAGCATGAGCGCGGCCGCGAGAACGCCGGCGGCAAATCCAACGCGACTGGCGTTGTGCGGAGCTAATAACGGCGCCTGCTCCAGCGCTGGTGCTTTCAGGGTGTGTGTCATGCGGCTGCTTCCTGGTTCAAGCGTCGACAACCTGACATTGTGTACGTCAACCAGGCGGTTACGGGTATAACAATCCTAACCATCATCGTCTGCGCGCAATTCCTCGCGCACGTGCTTGTTCGTCCCAAGGAGGGACCGGTATCTGGTTACAACGAGCGACGAGCCGACGCAACGCACTGCGCGTTCGCGGCCCGCGACCAAGTCTGCCGGACGGGCGCCGCGTTCGCGCCCATCGCCGACCACTACCGCTGCAGACGCGGCTCCGAGTGAGCCGATAAAGGTTCGCCGCAAAGCGGCGCCCAAGAAAGCAGCAAGTCCGCCTGAGCTCGCGTTGACCGCCACTGCGGCTGCGGAGCCCGCACCTGCTCGGCGGGCTGCCGTTCGCCGGGCGCCTACGCGTGCCGGTGCGGCTGCGGCCGTTCCATCTCCTGCGGCTCCCCCAGCCAGTGCCACCGCGCCCGACCAGAGGGTTGTTGCCAGCGCAAGTCCTGCGGTTCCTTCCGGTATGGCCGCTCCCGTCGGTCCGTCGCCGGGCGCAACCGGCACTGCGCCTGATGGGCTTGACGGCTTCGCCGAGTTGGAGCTGTCTGACGAGGTCAACCGCGCGCTGCGCGAGATGGGCTTCGTGCGACCAAGCGAGATCCAATCGCGGGTCATCCCGCTCCTCCTCGACAGCCGCGATGTGATCGGCCAGGCCCAGACCGGCACCGGCAAGACGGCAGCCTTCGGCATTCCCCTGATCGAGGGCATCGAGGAGTCGCTGCACCACACCCAGGCGCTGGTCCTGGCGCCGACGCGTGAGCTCGCGATGCAGATCGGTGAGGAGCTGCGGAAGATCGCCCGTTACATCCCAGGCATTCAGGTCGTCACCATCTACGGTGGCTCCAGCTATGGGCGCCAGTTCGACGATCTCAAGGCTGGGGCCCAGGTCGTGGTCGGCACGCCCGGCCGCATTCTGGATCACATCGGACGCGGCACCCTCAAACTCGAGTCGGTCGACTATCTGATCCTCGACGAGGCCGACCGCATGCTCGACATGGGCTTTTTGCCCGACGTCGAGCGCATCCTGCGACGGACCCCACGCGGACGTCAGACCGCCCTCTTTTCGGCTACCGTGCCGACGGTGATCCGCATCCTGTCCCGCCGCTATATGCACGACCCCGCCACCGTGCACGTGCAGCCTCTGCAGATCACCGTCGAGGAAGTCGAGCAGGTGTACTACGAGGTGGCCGACCGCGACAAGGTCGAGGGATTGGTTTCGCTGATCGCTAGCGACCCGCCAGAGCGAGCCATGATCTTCCGTCAGACCAAGATCGGTGTCGATCGCCTGGTGGCTACCTTGAAGCGTCGCGGGATGACCATCTCGGCCATCCACGGCGACATGAGTCAGAGTGTGCGCGAGCACGTGCTCCGCGAGTTCCGGGAAGGTCGCCTGAGATATCTGGTGGCTACCGATGTCGCCGCGCGCGGGCCGGACATCCCAGAGGTGTCGCACGTGTTCAACTACGACATTCCCGAAGACTCGGAGGCGTATGTGCATCGCATCGGGCGGACTGCTCGCATGGGTCGCTCAGGTCGCGCCGTCACGTTCGTCGGCGAGTGGGATGCCGACAAGCTACCGCCGATCCAGAAGATCGTCGGCGGCCTGGTCGAACGCAAGCTTTTGCCGCTGTACGAGCGGCAGTAACCGACGACGCTACCATTGGGTGTGATGCAGCCCTCCCGATTCAAGGGGATCTTCGTCCCCATGGTTACCCCTCTGCGGGCCGACGAACGCGTCGACGAACCTTCACTGCGCCGCCTGGTCGAGTTTCTGGTCGGCGCGGGTGTGCATGGTCTGTGGGCTATGGGCACCACTGGCGAGTTCGCCGGGTTACCAGAAGACGAGCGCGCAAAGGCGGTAGCGGCGACGGTGGACTGCGCAGCCGGACGGGTACCGGTGATCGCCAACATCGGCGACGGCTCGACCGGACTGGCCCTGCGGCATGCCGGGCACGCCGTCGAGGCGGGAGCAGACGCGCTGGCGCTCACGCCCCCGCACTACTACCCCCACACCATGGACGAGATGCTGGCCCATTTTCGGGCGCTCAAAGAGGCGTTTCCGGATCAGCCTCTGTTCATCTACAACATTCCGCAAACGGTCAAAGTCAAGATGAGTCTGCCCACGACACTCCAACTGGCCCGTGAAGGCACTGTCCAGGGCATCAAGGACAGTCAGAATGACTTGCGCTGGTTCCGCGTGCTGGTGCAAGCCATTCGCGCTGAAGGCCTGGAACAGGGGTTCCGTCTGTTTGTCGGTACGCGGATTCTCATCGATGCCGCGGCGGTCATTGGCGCCCACGGTGCGATCCCAGCGACGTCGAACGTCGCGCCGGCGGCCGCTGCGGAGGCATGGGAGGCTGCCGAGCGGGGCGACTTCGCCTCGGCCGCCCGCTGTCAGGAGATCGTCATGCGCTTCGAAGAGCTGGCTGAGCTGGCCCGCGGCGGATCTGCCGAGGGCGCAAGCTTTTCGTCGATGAAGCTGATCCTGCGGGAATGGGGTGTGCTCGACGATGCGCGTCTCACTCGGCCGTTGCGCTCGCTGGCGGACGCCGAGGTGGTCGAACTGCGGCGCCGGTTGCAGGACCTGCCGCACGGCGCGCAGCGCCTGGCTGTCGCCGCCTGAGACAACCCGATAAAGTTGATCGCAGCCGTCGATAGGACTGGGCTGGAGGCACCCTCGGCCGGCGCGGCTACGCAGAGATGACGATCGCGTCCGCCTCGATTTCCACGAGCATGTCTTTGTCGATCAAGCGCGACACCTCGACCATGCTCGTGGCCGGCCGGATGGCGCCGAAGACCTCTCCGTGCGCCTTGCCCACGTGTTCCCAATCGCCGATGTTGGTCACGTAGATTCGCGTGCGGACCACGTCTTCCAATCGCGCGCCGGCTGTGTCCAAGGCGCTCTGCACGTTCTTGAGCGTCTGCACAGCCTGGGCGTAGGGGTCGCCCACGCCGACAAGCTCACCCCGCGCGTCGACCGCCGTCGTCCCGGACACGCACACAAAGGCCCCCACGCGTACCGCGCGAGAGTAACCGACGATCGGTTCCCAGCGGGCACCGGAGCCGAAGACCTGACGGTCCAGGGCCGGTTTAGCCTTTCGCTCGTTGCGCCGCGAGGACGACCGCCCGACGGGTGAAGACTCGCGCCAGGTGCGCCCGGTACTCCGCGCCGGCATGGATGTCACCCTGGACATCAATCCCGTCGGCGACCGATGCGACGGCCGCGCGGATTGATTCTTCGTCGGTCGGCTTGCCGACCAGCGCCTGCTCCACGGCCGTTGGGCGGTAGGCTTTGGGCCCCACCCCAGTGACGCCGATGCGTGCAGAAGCGATCGTGCCGCCCTCGCCCAGCGTGACGAGCGCGCACACTCCCGTCAACGCGTAGTGGCTGGCCGGCTGATCGAACTTCAAATAGGCACCGCCTGTTCCAGGTGCTTGGGCCTGTAGCCGCACCTCGCGGATGATCTCCCGTTCTTGCAACGAGGTGGTCAGCATGTCGACGAAAAATGCGTCGAAGTCGATCGCACGCTCACCGCTTTTACCCACCGCCAGGACGCTGCCGCCCATCGCCAGCACGACAGCCGGTAGATCGCCGGACGGATCTGCGTGCGCAAGCGAGCCGGCGAGGGTGCCCTTCGCGCGTACCTGGGGATCACCCACCTCATGCACGCCCTCGGCGAGCACGGGCGCGCGTTTGTGGACCTCGTCTGAATGATGCAGCTCGCGATAGGTGGTCATCGCGCCGATCGCGAGGTGGCCGTTTTCACTGCGGACGTACGACAGGCCGGGGATGCGGCCGAGGTCGACTAGCAGCTTCGGCTGCGCCAGCCGCAGCTTCATCAAGGGCAGCAGGCTATGGCCGCCGGCCAGGATTTTAGCGTCCGGATCCTCGAGCAGGTCGAGTGCCTCTTGCAGGCTACTCGGCGCGGCGTAGGCAAATTTGGCGGGGAACATGGAGCTTCTGCTGACCTCCTGCGCCTAACGCGCGGTCGCCGTGGCCGGCTCGCCCATGGCCACGTCGGGTTTTTCGAACGGTTCCTCGCCGCGCAGCTTGCGTCCAGCGGAGAGCGCCGACTTGACGATGTTCTGATACCCGGTGCAGCGGCACAGGTTGCCATCCAGACCGCGCCGGATGTCCGCCTCGCTCGGGTTGGCATTGTCGCGTAGCAATTGGTCGATGGCTATGACCATGCCTGGCGTACAGAAGCCACACTGCAAGCCATGCTCCTCCCAGAACGCCTGTTGGATGGGGTGCAGCTTGCCGCTGGCGTCGGCGAACGCTTCGATGGTTTTGATCTCGGCTCCATCTGCCTGGACTGCGAGAATGGTGCACGATTTAACAGCGATGCCATCCATCAGAATGGTGCACGCGCCACATTGAGAGGTATCGCAACCAACATGCGTGCCGGTCAGTCCGAGCTGCTCGCGCAGGAAGTACACCAGGAGCTGGCGCGCCTCTACCTCGCGGCTGTAGCGGGTGCCGTTCACGGTCACCGATACAGCGTGCAAAGCGGGTTCACCCGTCACGGTTTGAGCCATTGAGTTTTCGCCTCTCTTCGTCTTCAGGAATCAAAATTAGGAACGTGTGCTCTGCTAGCTCCGATGAGCCTACCAGTCTGAACGCTGCGCTTCCAATCGGCGAGCACCTGCCGATCGTGCGGAAAAGCGAGATCCTCAGGCAGCTCGTCGAGCGCAAAGTTCCGCACTTCGCTCACTTCATGGCCGTCTGGCCGTGGCCGACCTGCTTGTACTGTAGCTGCGTACACCACCAGCATGACGGGCTGGCCGCGCTCTGAGTACACACCCACCAGCCCGGTGAGCCGAACGCCGACGCCGAACTCCTCGAGCACTTCGCGTGCGGCGGCCTCTTCAAGCACCTCGCCTCTGTTGACGTACCCAGCCGGAAAACTCCACAGTCCAGCCCCAGGTGCGATGCACCGCCGGCCCAGAAGCACTCCCTGCTCATCTCCGAGGATAACGGCCACCGCGACTTTCGGGTCGAGATAGTGAATGAACCCGCATGCCGGGCACGTCGGTCGATCCCGGTCTTCGTGATGGCAGGCCTGCAGCGGCGTCCCGCATACCAGACAGTAGCCGTGCGAAGTGTCAGGCAAGGTCGGCGTCAGGCTCTGCCTCGGCATCCGGGTCGAGCTCGAGGAGGCGCGCGTAGTCCTCGGGTCGGTCCACGTCGCGTGCAAGGTCAGGGTCGTCGAAACGGACAGCCTCGACCGACTCAGGATGGGCGCGCAGGTACTGCGCGCCGCCCGCGTCGCCTTCCTGGATCATCAGTGCCGGGAACAGCGAGCGAGTGATAAATACGGGTACGCCGCGCACGCCAGCCGTCTCGGTCATTGCGGCCGGCCGGCCGCTGAGCTGTTGCCGTCGCGCGAGCTCACGAAGTGCGTCCGACGTGACCAGCGGCATATCGGCTGGATAGATGAAAACGCCGCGGGCGTCCGACGAAACCGCCGACAAGCCGCCGCGCAGCGAGGTGCTCACGCCCTCCATCCATTGATCGTTCAAGACCACGGTAGCCCTGGTAGATTCCACTTCAGGCAGAAGCTGATCGGCAGCATGGCCCAGCACGACGATCACCTGTTCTGCTGGGACAGCCATGGCCGTATCGATTGCGCGGCGAAGCAATGAGGCGCCGCGGAACTTGAGGAGTTGCTTTGGTCGCCCCATGCGGCTCGACGCGCCTGCGGCCAGGATGACAGCTGCCAGCACGAAGCGTTCGGCTCAGGCCGTGGCCGCCGCCATGGGTCGCTGTTCCGGGACGGCGAGCTTCCCGTTTTTGGCAGCGATGATCTGGGCCAGAATGGCAACCCCGATCTCCTCAGGCGATTGAGCTCCGATGTCCATGCCAATTGGGCCGTAGATGCGCGCTACCTGCTGCTCGGTCAGCCCGGCGGCTTTGAGCCGCTCGCGCCGCTCGCGCTGCGTCTTTGGGCTGCCGATGGCGCCGACGAACCGTGCGTCGCTGTTGAGCGCTCCAAACAATGCTGGATCGTCCAACTTTGGATCGTGGCTGAGCACAGCCACATATGCATTGCTCCCGAGGGGATGCTGGCGCAAGTAGTCATCGGCGTGCATCACGTGGATCTCGTCGGCTTCGGAGAAGCGTGTCGGGGTTGCCCAGGCGCCGCGGGCGTCGACCACCACGATTCGGAAGCCACCCGCTGCCCGCGCGAGGTGCGCCAGGGCTACGCCGATGTGGACGCCACCGAAGATGACAATCGTGGGTTGGGCCGGGTAGGTATCGACAAACACACGCAGCGCCCCGCCGGGCGCGTCGTCGTAGCGCACTTGGCCTGCCTGGCCGGCCCGCAGTCTGGTGATGGCGTCGGATGCAACGCGATCGTCGAAGGCATCTCCGTGGCCGAGGCTCCCTCGGTGCTTGCCAAATTCCCAGGCCAGCAGGCCGTTGCCCTGACCAGCGCCGTCCACGACATACGCAAACGCGACCGGCTTCTCAGTCGGGAACGCTCGTCCGAATGGCTGAATGAAGACCTCGATCTGGCCCCCGCAGGCGAGCCCAACGTTGAACGCCATGTCGTCGCTGATGCCATACGGAACCAGGCGCGGGTGGTCCTCTTCCAGGACTTGCTTGGCATGTTCGACGACGTCATTCTCGACGCAGCCACCCGAGACGGAGCCAACGAATTCGCCGTCTTCGGCGATCGCCATCTTGGCGCCCGGCCGTCGCGGCGCTGAGCCATAGGCCTGCACTACCGTAGCGATGGCGACTTTCTTTCCGGCATCTCGCCAGCGCACAATGTCTGACAGCAATTCTTTCACAGCTCAGCCACAACTCTTCCTCGTGAAGCGTAACCTCCGCGGCGCTCGCGCATTCCAATTGTCCAGCAAGCCACTCAACCGGGCCGTGTTTCAGAGAGCAAGGTATTTGCCAAGTGCCTGGAGGCTGGCCAGGTTGTGCGCACTGGCGAACAGGTTGACGTGGGGGAGGGCGGCGCTCATCCCGCGCGCCAGCGGCCGGTAGTCCTCGTTGCCGAGCAACGGGTTCAGCCAGATGACACGGGCCGCTCGCCGGTGGATCTGTTCCATCTCGTACTCGAGCACACTCGCATCGCCGGTATCCAGGCCGTCGCTCATGATGAGCACGATGGTGTGCTGGTTGACCATGCGCAACGACCACTCGTGGTTGAACACGCGCAGGCTCTCACCAATGCGCGTCCCGCCCGACCAATCCGGCACTTCGCGCGCTATCCGATCGAGGGCGGTGTAAATATCGCTGGCCCGAAAGTACTCGGTGACGCGTGTGAGACGGGTCGAAAATACGAAGCTCTCGACGCGACCGAGGGTGTTCTGCAGCGCGTAGATGAACTGCAGCAAAAACTTACTGTACGTGTCCATACTCCGGCTGACATCGCACACGAGCACGATCTTTGGCTTACGAATTTTGCGCTTCTTCTTCGCCAGCTCGACGACGGTCCCCCCGTACTTGATGTTGCGCCGCAGCGTCCGCCGCAGATCAATGGCGTGCCCGCGCTGGGTTGAGCGATAGCGGCGGCTCTCGCGGGTAGCCAGGCGTCGCGCCACGAGCAGGATCGCGCGCGCAATATCCTGCATTTCGTCTGGCACAAACGTGCTGAAGTCGCGCCCTGCGAGCACCTCGACGGGCGAGTACAGAGGCATGTCCAGCCCTTCCTCGTCCTCGTCGGCATTGGCCTCTTCGCCCTCGAAGGCCTGAGGCTGCGGAGCTCTTCACCTTCGGCGTCTGGGTCCTCGCCAGCGACTCCGTCGTCCCCACGCTGTTCCTCGACGCGTTCGGCCAACCGCGTTCGCCAATACTCGTCGAACGTTGCGTCGTGGAGCGGAATGTCCTCAGGCCGAGCCGTCAGGACCGATCGCAGGGCAGTCTTGAACTCCTGACGATCAGAAAGATCGACAAGGTCGGCGGTGCGAATGGCATCGATCACCTCGGACGGGGTGACCAGCATCTCGCGCTCGCGCAGCACCCGACAGAAGTCGACGATGTTGCGCTGAAGATCGGTGTGGCGGGCTTTCCGTGCCATGTCTCTCGCGGCCGACCTCAGCGCGATACGAGTTCCTTATCGATGCGTTGGGCGATCTGCGGCGGTGCATTCCGCAGGCCTTCTTCGTCCAGGCCCGCCAGCTCGTCCACGATCATCTCCGCGCGCGCTCCAGCCAGCCGACTGACATCGTCGCGGTCTTTGAGAATAGCGCCCAGCGTTTCGGTCACCGCCTCGGGCTCGAGATGGTCGGCGTGGAGTGCCATCAGGCTCATCGCCCAATCGATGGATTCAGCCATGCCAGGAGTTTTCGACAGCCGAATCCGTCGAACGACCTGCATAAAACCGGCCACTTGCTCGGCTAGCAAGTGGTTGATGCCCTCCACCTTGGTCTGGATGATGCGAACTTCTTTGTCGAAATCCGGATAGTCGATCCACAGGTACAGGCAGCGCCGTTTGAGCGCGTCCGACAGCTCGCGCGTGCGATTCGACGTGAGCACCACGTATGGCCGATGCTTGGCCTTGACCGTACCCAGCTCGGGGATGGTCACCTGAAAGTCTGAGAGCACCTCGAGCAAGAACGCTTCGAACTCCTCGTCTGCCCGATCGACTTCGTCGATCAGCAACACGGGCGCTTGATCTTCGCGTGTGATCGCATTCAGCAGCGGTCGCTTCAGCAAATACGGTTCTGAGAAAATCTCGGCCTCTTGCTGGCGGATATCATGCTTTTCGCCGACCGCCTCCTCGAGGCGGATGTGCAGCATCTGCTTCGGATAGTTCCACTCGTACAGCGCAGTGTTCGCGTCCAACCCTTCGTAGCACTGGAGGCGGATGAGATCCGTCTTGAGCGCGGCAGCGAGCACCTTGGCGATCTCAGTTTTGCCGACCCCCGCCTGGCCCTCGATCAACACTGGCTTGCGCAGTTTCATCGCCAGGTACACGGTCGTAGCGATGGCGCGGTCGGTGATGTAGTGTTGGCCCTCGAGCTGGCTTTGAATTTCGGCAATCTGAGGCAGCAATGGAAATTTCTCCGATCAGGGGCGAATTATAAGTTTGCCAGGAGCAGCGCCTGGACTATTGTGCCTTTCGGCAGGAGTTCGGTGCTGGGTTCGATCTCGAGGAGCGCGTTGGCGCCCACAATCGACATCAGTCGGCTAGATGATTGCAGCCCCGTCGTGTGAGCGGTGAACCGATTCTCGTGCCAGGTCACTTTGGCACGCTGGTATTCGAGCCGCACCGAGTCGGGTTGGATCGAGTGCCCGAGACTGACTCCTAGCCGCGGCCGCAGCACCTGCGTGGCGCCCCCAAGTTTCAACAGAGCTGGTCGGACAAACACCTCGAAGGTGACCAACGACGAGACCGGGAAGCCAGGTAGGCCGAACGCCAGGGTGTCGTCGTCGGTCGTGGCAAACGTCAGCGGCTTACCGGGCTTGAAGGACACTCGTCCGAACTGGATCGTCGCCATCCGTGCGAGCAGCGGCTTGGTCAGATCGCGGGTCCCCATCGAAACGCCACCTGAAGTAATGAGCACATCAGCGGCGGCCAGTCCGTCGCGCATAGCCTGCTCGAGCTGTGCCTCGTCGTCACGCGCATGCGCCTGCCACACGACCTCTGCGCCAGCGTCCTCGACGGCGGCCATCAGCGCGTAGCGATTGCTGTCGCGGACCGAACCTGGCGGCGGCAACTCCGATGGGTCCACCAGCTCGTCGCCGGTAGCCAGCACGGCTACCCGCGGCTGCCGATACACCGGCACGCGGACACGGCCGACCGTGGCCAACAGACCAATTTCCGCGGCCCCGATGCGAGTCCCGGTGGTCAGAACGTGCTGGCCGCGAGTCAGATCCATGCCTGGTGGATGCACGTTCTCGCCCACCTTCGGACGATGATGAAGCACAGCCCGACCGCTGGTTTGCTCCACCTCCTCGACCATGACCACCGCGTCAGCTCCCGGCGGCACCGTGCCGCCGGTCATGATGTGCACTGCCGTCCCGGGCCGCACCTGCGCATGCGCCAGCCGCCCGGCCGTGACTTCTTCGAGCACTTCGAATTCGGCCGCGTCGTCGCCGGCCATCACCGCGTAGCCGTCGACCGACGATCTCGGCAAGCCAGGCAAGTCGGCGTCAGCCAGAATGTTGGCGCCCAGGATGCGGCCGCGGGCGTGCAGCAGGTCAACGCTTTCGAAGCCAAGCGGCCGCGCTCTGGCCAGAATGGACTCCAGCGCCTCGCCGACCTGGACCATGGCGTAGGCAGAAACGCGAGGCGGCATGCGCTCGTTCAGCTCACCCTGCCGCTGATGGCGTCAAACGACTTGCGCCTTGAGTTTGGCAATCAGGCAATCGAAAAAATGGTT